>CANFMY010000184.1 GCA_947448375.1 Comamonadaceae bacterium
GAACTCAAGATCAGCGACGACGAGCTGCGCGAAACCATCGAGACCAACCAGCTCAAGCTCATGAAAGAGCGGGGCAGCGACATCACCATCTTCAGTCCGCGTGCCAGCTTCATGGCGCACCACATCGGCGACTTCGAGGTGTCGTCCACCTGGGCCGCCATTTGCAACGAGTTGTGCTTTCGCGTTTCGAAACTGTTTCCCCACCACTTCATTGGCGCGGCCATGCTGCCGCAGTCGCCGGGCGTCGATCCGCGCACCTGCATTCCGGAGCTGGAGCGTTGCGTCAAGGAGTACGGGTGTGTGGGTATCAACCTCAACCCGGACCCGTCCGGTGGTCACTGGACCAGCCCACCGCTGTCGGACCGTCACTGGTACCCCATCTATGAAAAGATGGTGGAGTACGACATTCCCGCGATGATCCACGTCTCCACCAGCTGCAACGCTTGCTTTCACACCACCGGCGCCCATTACCTGAACGCCGACACCACGGCCTTCATGCAATGCCTGACCTCGGACCTGTTCAAGGACTTTCCCACCCTGAAATTCCTGATCCCCCATGGCGGCGGTGCCGTGCCTTACCACTGGGGGCGCTTCCGTGGTCTGGCGCAGGAGATGAAAAAGCCGGTGCTCGAAGAGCACCTGCTCAAGAACATCTTCTTTGACACCTGCGTGTATCACCAGCCCGGCATCAACCTCCTCACCGAGGTGATCCCGGTGGAGAACATCCTCTTTGCCAGCGAGATGATTGGCGCTGTGCGCGGCATCGACCCGCGCACCGGTCACTAC
This sequence comes from Comamonadaceae bacterium, assembly GCA_947448375.1. GTDB lineage: Bacteria > Pseudomonadota > Gammaproteobacteria > Burkholderiales > Burkholderiaceae_C > Limnohabitans. Next base: position 787 of record CANFMY010000184.1, read on the forward strand.
TACGACGACACCAAGCGCTACGTTCAGGCCGCCGCCCATCTCGATGATGCGCAACGCTACCAGGTGTTCGAAGGCAATGCGCGGCGCGTGTTCTCGCGTCTGGACACGACCCTCAAGGCGCAAGGTCGCTGATCGCCAGCACGCCACTGACTTCAGGAGAATCGTCATGTATGAATTGGGTGTGGTGTATCGCAACATCGTTCGCGCCGACCGCGAGATCACTGACCGCCTGGACGCGCTGGGTTCGGCCACGGTGCACGAGGCCATGGGGCGCGTGGGGCTGATGAAGCCCTATATGCGGCCCATCTACGCCGGTGCGCAAGTCTCGGGCACCGCGGTCACGGTGTTGCTGCACCCCGGTGACAACTGGATGATGCACGTGGTGGCTGAACAGATACAACCCGGCGACATCGTGGTGGCCGCCATCACTGCCGAGTGCACCGACGGCTACTTTGGCGATTTGCTCGCCACCTCGTTCCAGGCACGGGGGGCTCGTGCCCTGGTGATCGATGCGGGCGTGCGTGACGTCAAGACGCTGACCGAGATGGGCTTTCCCGTGTGGAGCAAGGCCATCAGCAGCAAGGGCACCATCAAGGCCACCATCGGCTCGGTCAACATCCCCGTGGTGTGTGCCGGCATGAGCGTGCAACCGGGCGACGTCATCGTGGCCGACGACGACGGCGTGGTGTGTGTGCCCAAGGCCATGGCTGCCCAGACGCTGGAGACCGCGCTGGCGCGCGAGGCCAACGAAGGCAACAAGCGCAACCAGCTGGCTTCGGGCGTGCTGGGGCTGGACATGTACAAGATGCGTGAGCCGCTGGAAAAAGCGGGCCTGCGCTACATCGATTGAGATGAATGTCATGACACACCCTTCACATCGACACGCACAGGCCGCGGCGCGAGTGGACGCGGTGGCCGACACGTCGCGTCGCCACCTGCTGACCGGTGTTGCCGCCACCCTGGCTGTGGCAGCCGGTGCTGCAGTGTCCACGCGCGCGCAGGCGCAGACCTATCCGACCAAGCCCATCAAGGTGATCGTGGGCTACGCAGCCGGAGGGGCGGTGGACATCGTGGCGCGCACGCTGGGCCAAAGCCTCTCCGCGAGCCTGGGTCAGCCCGTGGTGGTGGAGAACAAACCCGGCGCAGGCACCAATATCGCGGTCAAATCGGTGATCGCGGCCGAGCCCGATGGGTACACGCTGATGCTGGCGGCCAATGCCCTGGCTGCCAACATGGCGCTCTATCAGCCGCCCCCTTTTGATGCCGAACGCGATCTGGTCCCCGTGTCATTGGTGGGGCGTGTGCCCGTGGTGCTCGCCACCAGCACAGCGTCCAACCTCACGTCGTTTGCCAGGTTGCTTGAAGTGGCCAAGGCCAAGTCGCCCGTGTTGTCCTTTGCAAGCCCGGGCAATGGGTCCACCCCGCATCTGGCCATTGAGCTCTTTGCGCGGGCGGCCGGCATTGAGCTGCAGCACATCCCGTATCGGGGCGGCTCGCCAGCCATCACCGATGTGATTGGCGGGCAGGTGCCTTTGGTGGCGGTCAATGCGCTGGAGGTGCAACCGCACGTGCGCAGCGGCAAGCTGCGTGTGCTTGCGGTGCTGAGTCCGATGCGCACCGCCATTTTTCCGGACACCCCCACCATTGCCGAATCGGGTTTCCCCGGCTTCGAGGCCTCGGTGTGGTACGGGCTGGTGGCACCGGCGGCGACCCCTAAGGCCGTTGTGACGCGCTTGCACGCCGAGGTGCAAAAAGCCTTGCAAACCCGCGACGTCCGAGAACGCATGACAGCCGTAGGTGGCGAAGTGGTGCCGGGTTCTGCCGAGCAGTTCGGCGCCCTGATTCACGCCGAACGACTGCGCTACGACAAGCTCGTGCGCGAAGCGCAGATCAAACCCGATTGAGAACACCCACACAACGCTGACATTGAACACCCCATGAGCGAATTCACCAAAACCCCCGGCTGGCTGGACTGGTACAACGGCCCGTCCAAGCCGCGCTTTCAAGTGCCTGCGGGCGCTGTCGATGCCCATTGCCATGTGTTTGGCCCGGGCGCCGAATTTCCCTACGCCCCCGAGCGCAAGTACACCCCCTGTGACGCGTCCAAGCACCAGCTGTATGCCTTGCGTGACCACCTGGGATTTGCTCGCAACGTGGTGGTTCAGGCCACCTGCCACGGCGCGGACAACCGTGCGATGGTGGATGCGCTGGTGCATTCGGGTGGCCAAGCGCGTGGCGTGGCCACAGTGCGCCGCAGTGTGAGCGATGCCGAGATTCAGGCCATGCACGACGCCGGTGTGCGTGGTGTGCGATTCAACTTCGTCAAACGTCTGGTGGACTTCACGCCCAAGGACGAGTTGATGGAAATTGCCGCTCGCATCCACCAGTGGGGCTGGCATGTGGTGATTTATTTCGAGGCCGTGGACCTGCCCGAACTGTGGGACTTCTTCACGGCACTGCCCACCACGGTGGTGGTGGACCACATGGGCCGACCTGATGTGAGCAAGCCCATCGACGGCCCCGAGTTTGAATTGTTTCTCAAGTTCATGCGCGAGCACCACAACGTGTGGAGCAAGGTGTCCTGTCCCGAGCGTCTGTCCGTGGCAGGCCCCAAGGCTCTTCAGGGCGAACAGCACGCGTATCGCGACGTCGTGCCATTTGCCCGCCGTGTGGTCGAGCTGTTCCCTGACCGCGTGCTCTGGGGCACCGACTGGCCGCACCCAAACCTCAAGGACCACATGCCCGATGACGGCCTGCTGGTGGATTTCATCCCCCACATTGCGCCGACACCCGACTTGCAACGCCAACTGCTGGTGGACAATCCGATGCGCCTGTATTGGCCGGAAGAATGTCCATAACCCCATGCGCCTGACTTGCCAGTCATACACCGAACGAACGGAACCCTCATGGCATTAGACAAACCCTACCAAGACGTGCCGGGCACGATCATCTTCGACGCCGACCAGTCGCGTCGCGGCTACTGGCTCAACCAGTTCTGCACCAGCCTGATGAAGGCCGAGAACCGCGACCGCTTCAAGGCCAACGAGCGCGCCTATCTGGACGAATGGCCCATGACCGAGGAGCAAAAGCAAGCCGTGATGGCGCGTGACCTCAACTGGTGCATGCGCACTGGCGGCAACATCTACTTCCTGGCCCGCATCGGGGCCACCGACGGCAAGAGCTTCCAGCAAATGGCGGGCTCCATGACCGGCATGACCGAGGACGAGTACCGCAACATGATGATTCAGGGCGGTCGCTCGGTGGAGGGCAATCGCTACCTGGGGGAGGACGGCGACGCTCAACCCCACCGTCAACCCCAAGGCGCCGCCGGCAAGGCCGCGAAACAGGACCACTGAACATGGCACGCATCACCGCCTCCGTTTACACCTCTCACGTGCCTGCCATTGGTGCGGCCCTGGACATGGGCAAAACCCAGGAAGACTACTGGAAGCCACTGTTCGCCGGCTACGACTTCTCCAAACAGTGGATGAAGGACAACCAGCCCGACGTGGTGTTTCTTGTCTACAACGACCACGCCACTGCGTTCAGCCTGGACGTGATTCCCACGTTTGCCATTGGCACGGCAGCGCAGTACAAGCCCGCGGACGAAGGCTGGGGCCCGCGCCCGGTGCCAGTGGTCAAGGGCCATCCGGAATTGGCCTCGCACATCGCGCACAGCGTGATTCAGCAGGACTTCGACCTCACCATCGTCAACAAGATGGACGTGGACCATGGCCTGACCGTGCCGCTGTCGCTGATGGTGGGCGAACTCGATCCGGTGAAAGACGCCTGGCCGTGCCCGGTGATTCCATTTGCGGTGAACGTGGTGCAGTACCCGTTGCCCAGCGGACAGCGTTGCTTCAACCTGGGGCAGGCCATTCGCAAAGCGGTGGAGAGCTATGACGAGGACCTCAATGTCCACATCTGGGGCACGGGCGGCATGAGCCACCAGTTGCAGGGGGCGCGCGCAGGCCTCATCAACCGCGAGTGGGACAACGCCTGGCTGGACAAGCTCATCAATGACCCGGTGGCGTGCGCCCAGACGCCACACATCGAGTATGTGCGCGAAGCCGGCAGCGAAGGCATTGAGCTCGTGATGTGGCTGATTGCCCGAGGTGCCATGGCCGACGTGAACAACGGCCAGGTCACTGGAAAACGCCCCAAGGTCACGCACCGCTTTTACCATGTGCCCGCGTCCAACACGGCGGTGGGGCATGCCATTCTTGAAAACGCTTAAATCCTGGAGTCACCCATGAAACCCATCAAAGTCGCCCTGGCGGGCGCCGGTGCCTTTGGCATCAAGCACCTGGACGGCATCCAGAACATCGACGGTGTGCAGGTCGTGTCTCTGATCGGCCGCGACCTGGGTAAAACCCAGGAGGTGGCGTCGAAGTACGGCATCGGCCACGTCACCACCGATCTGGCCGACACCCTGGCCCTGCCGGAAGTTGACGCGGTGATCCTGTGCACGCCCACGCAAATGCATGCCGCACAGACCCTGGCCTGCCTGAAGGCCGGCAAGCACGTGCAAGTGGAAATCCCGCTGTGTGATGTGCTCAAAGAAGGCGAAGAAGTCCTGAAGGTGCAGCAGCAGACCGGCCTGGTCGCCATGTGCGGCCATACCCGCCGCTTCAACCCCAGCCACCAGTGGGTCCACCAGAAAATCCAGGCGGGTGCGTTCAACATCCAGCAGATGGACGTGCAAACCTACTTCTGCCGCCGCACCAACATGAACGCGCTGGGCCAGCCCCGCAGCTGGACCGACCACCTGTTGTGGCACCACGCGGCACACACGGTGGACTTGTTTGCGTATCAGGCGGGCAGCCCGATCGTGAAGGCCAACGCGGTGCAAGGCCCGGTCCATTCCACGCTGGGCATCGCGATGGACATGAGCATTCAGCTGAAGGCGGCCAACGGCGCCATCTGCACGCTGTCGCTGTCCTTCAACAACGACGGGCCTCTGGGCACGTTCTTTCGCTACATCGGCGACACGGGCACCTACATCGCCCGCTATGACGATCTGGTCAACGGCAAGGAAGAGAAGATCGATGTGTCCCAGGTGGACGTGTCGATGAATGGGATCGAACTGCAGGACCGCGAGTTCTTTGCGGCCATTCGCGAGGGACGCGAACCCAATTCCAGCATTGCGC
>CANFMY010000185.1 GCA_947448375.1 Comamonadaceae bacterium
CGACTTTGCCTTTGGCGCTGACGGGGGTTCCATCGCCTGGCTGACCACCGGGGCTCCGGATGGATTCACCTATGAAGCCGATGGCACCAGCCTGCTGGTGAAGCAAGCGGGAACCTTGGTCCTCACGCTCACCCTTGACCCGGTCAGTGCTGCCTACACCGTGGTTCAGAACGCGGCCATCCTTCATGCCCCAGGTCTGGATGAAAACAGCCAGGCCTTCACCATGAACTACAACGTGTTGGACAACGATGGCGACCCAGCCATTGGTCAGTTCTACATCGTCATCAACGACGACACGCCCGTGGTCACGCAGTTGAACGATGTCTGGTTCCAAAACACGGACAACCCGGTACCCGGCGGCGACAGCCAGTTCGCCTATGCGATGGGTGCTGACAAGCGATCATCCTTCAGCAACGTGGATTCAGACTTCTCGATGTTCAGCTTGAAAGGTGAGGTGGGGGTCAACTCCATCACCAATACCCACATCACCTGGAATTCTGAAGACACCACGTCGGCCATGTTCCGGTTTGACTTCGACTACCAGCCTAATGAGGCGTCGCCCAGTACGGCGCATGCCATGGGCACACTGATGTTTGACAAGGCAGAGGGAACCTACCACATCAACCTGGATCAATACATCCAGGGGTTCAACATTCTCACCACTTCGTCGGCACTGTCGATCACCGGTTACGAGCCCAACTCGACAACAGTGGATAAAACGCAGCCAGCCGTGAGCGTGGCCGAACTGAGCGATGGGGCCTTCGTTCAGTTCACCAGCGTGTCTGAACCCGGTGGGGGCACGGGCAGCAACAACCTGCAGGTCAATGGGGTGGATGCAGACAGCAACCATTGGGCAGCGGGCGAGTTGTTTTCGCAGTCCATCGGCTGGGTCAGCATTTCCAACCTGTCGGATGGCGTGAATGGCGACACCATGCAAAAAGGGGAGGTCTTGAATTTGAGTCTGTTTGACTTCAACCCGTATGGCAACCTCAGTGCTTCGCCCAATGCGGGTGCCAGCGGCATGTTCCTCAAGTTCGATGGTATCGGGTCAGAGGATCTGGTGGTGGTGCTGAAATTGGTGGACACCGAAACCCTGCAACACACAACTCGGGCCTTGATCGTTGACAACAGTGACATCCTGAAGCTCGGCAATGTGTTGACACCCGACTATCACATCGTTCTGGATAACAACGATGGAGCGGTCATCATTGAAAGCAACGACTTCAATGGGGTGGGCGAACACTTTGTGATGACAGGGGCGCAAATTCTGACGTCGACCGAGGGCATCGCCGGGACGGCACTGAATTTCAATACACAAACGGGGGTGACAGGCGCCAGCACAACAGCGCAGTCGTTTGGCAGTGCCACCACAGACAACGATGTGATCAAAATCTCTGATATCGGTCTTATGACCAATCAGACCTCCACGCTGGATTCACATCTGGAATTCAAATTTGCCGTCAAAGATGCCGATTTGGACGCCACACCGACGCAAACCCTGAATGCCTATATTGCCGGCAGTGATGTCAACCCACTGGAGAGCCTTGTGTAATCCTTACATCAAAACTATGAACCCCTGTGTTCGGGAGCGGCCATCTGGCCGCTCTTTTTTTGTCACAAATGGGTATGGCTGCTCATTGATTCCGGGGATATCCCTGGCCCGCCTTCGCTTCTAAGCTCACCCTGGTCGTCACACCTGGGTGGCGTTGCGTAGGAATCAATACCGCCATGAACCATGTATTCAAATCGTCATTGACGCGCTGTGCCGCACTGTCATTCAGCAGCCTGGTGCTGACGAACGCATCTGCACAAAACCTGCCGGAATCTGTTCACAAGGTGCTGGAGCGCTATCCCGCCGTGGGAGCGTCGATGGCCCGAATCGAATCGGCTCAGGCCGATATCCAGCGTGCCAAAGGGGCTCATTGGCCGCAGTTTGCGTGGTCCGGCACGTATAGCCAATACCACGAGAGCACGCTGGTGAATCACTGGATTCAATCACCCACCGTGAACTTGAATTTGTGGTCAGGACTCAAGATCCAGTCCGACGTGGAGCGTGCACAAGCCACGACGCAAGCCCGGCGAGAGCAATACCGGATGACGCGGGACGACATCAGCCTGTTGGCAACCGAAAGCTACCTGGGTTGGTCACTTCAGAAAAACCTGGTGTCGCTGGCTACCGCCAATTTGGCAACGCACCAAAAAATTCTGTCTGACTACCAGGCCATTGTGCAGATTGATCCTGGCCGGCGAATTGACATGAACCAGGCGCAGGTTCGACATGACAACGCGCAGTTGTCGCTCATTCAACGTCAATCAGACCTCACCAATGCCGAACTTCGACTCAAACGTTTGCTGCTCGACGAGCTGCCCGAGAATCCCAGCGGGCTTGATGACTTGAAGAGCGTTGTGCCCGCTTCAGTGACCGACGCTCTGGACAGCCTGAACAAAGATCACCCGGTCATGGCCAATTGGAAGGCTCAACTGGAGGCAGCTCGCGCGGGCGTCACCTACGCTAAGTCACAGTATTCGCCAACGGCCCAAGTGAGTTATGGCCGACAAACATACCCGGGGATTGCCCAGGGTGTGTACGTGAGTCAATTCATCTTGAATGTCCCTATTTGGGACGGCGGCACCACCACCGGCGCTGTCAAAACCGCACAAGCGAATCTTGACGCCATTGAATTCAGCCTGGATGAAACCCGACTGGTCCTGACAGAAAAAATTCATTCGGTCTGGACGGAATGGAAATCCTCGATCGATCGATACCAGCTCAGCCAGGTTCAGATCAATACGGGGAAAAACCTGGTGGAAGGTTATTGGTTGCAGTTCAAGGTGGGCCGGCGCACGCTCTTGGATCTCCTGAACGTGCAAAGTGACCTGTACAACTACCAGATCAACGACGCCATGGCGCAAAATGAAATCCGACTGGGGCAAGCCCGACTCTTGGCTGCCATGGGAACACTGGCGCAAACCTTCGATCGAACGCCTCGCAGCACTGAAAAAGCCGCTCAATATTCTGCAGAGCCACAGCTGGGTCAGCCATGAGTTCAGCTGCAACCCACTTTGAAGACTCTTTGCTGAGTTGTCTGGCACTCATTTCCAAGTTGGTCGGACGGGAAACGCATGTCAACACCTTGCGAGCCGGGTTTGCCGTGGACGATCAGGGACATATTCCGGAAGATGTGTACCCCGATGTGGCCAGACAGCACGGCATGCAAGCGCAATGGAGTCGCGTTGGTCTGGAGCAGATCCCGGCCTACGCCTACCCGGTGATTTTGAGCCTGCGAAACGGGCAGGCTTGTGTTTTGCTCTCTGTGCAGGACAAGTTGGCCGAGGTGTTACGCCCCCAGACGGGTCATGTGGAAGTGCTGGTGCCGATGGACGAACTGGCGCAGACGTACGCGGGCAAGGCCTTGCTGGTGTCGGCCTTGCCGACTCGAAGCGAGGGGCAACTCACGGCCTACAAGGGAGAGGCTTTCCATTGGTTTTGGGGAACCTTGTGGCGCTTCAAGGGGTTTTACCTGGAATCCATGCTGGCCACTGTCGTGGCCAACGTGCTGACACTCTCGCTGGTGTTTTTCACCATGAATGTGTATGACCGCGTGGTTCCCACGATGGCGCTCACTTCACTGTGGACCTTGGCCATTGGCACCTCCATTGCGGTATTTTTTGAATTTTTGATGCGCTGGGTCAAAGCCCGTCTGGTTGATCTGGGCGGTCGAAAAGCCGACATGATGCTCAATGCCGCACTCTTGCGCGAAATCATGTCGATTCGTTTGGAGAATCGACCGCAATCCATCGGGATTTTTGCGAGTTCCATGCGGGACTTCGAGGCGCTGCGTGATTTCTTCTCGTCGGCTTCGTTGGTGCTGATCGCTGATTTGCCGTTCTTGTTGCTATTTCTGGGGGTGATCGGTTTGATTGGCGGCCCACTGGTCTGGGTACCCGCCACCGCGGTACCGTTGCTGACCCTGGTTGGCCTGTGGGCTCAACGCCCGTTGATGCGCGCCATGCGTCGCAACATGAAGGAAACAGGCGAGAAGCAAAGCGTGCTGGTGGAGTCTTTGATGAATCTGGAAATTCTCAAAGCCCATAACGCGGAGGGCTACTTGCAAAAGCGGTGGGAGCACGCCAATGCCGCCACGTCGGAATCATTCAAACAGATTCGATCGCTGACCAACCTCATGATGGGCCTCACCACCTGGACGGGACAAATGGTGACGGTGGCGATGGTGGTCATGGGTGTTTATCTGATTGGTAGCCAGCATCTGACCCTGGGCGCCCTGATTGCCTGTGTGATCCTGGCAGGTCGTGTGATCAGCCCGTTGGGCAGCATCATGGGACTGGCCGCACGCTATCAGCAGGCTCGATCATCCCTGGAGACACTCAACGGCTTGATGCAGCGCCCTCGGGACCGTCATGTTCATCGTCGCTATCTGGTGCCCGAAACGATTCTGGGCAATCTGCGTGCGGCCGATATGAGCTTCACGTATCCCGGAGAAAGTCATCGGCAAGTGCTGCAGCATATTCATCTGAATCTGACAGCGGGCGAGCATCTTGCCGTTCTGGGTAAGGTGGGGAGTGGCAAAAGCACCTTACTCAGGCTGCTGGCCGGCCTTTATACACCGCAGAGCGGGCATGTGTTTGTGGACGATATCGACCGTGCACAAATCGACCCGGCCGAGTTGCGCAGCAAGATCGGTTACCTGGGTCAAGAGGCGCAACTGTTCATGGGAACCTTGCGTGAAAACCTGGTCTTGAATGACAGCTGGATCAGTGACGAGACCTTGATTGCTGTCCTGAAAAAGCTGGATTTGTACAGCCTGGTCACCCACCACCCCAAAGGCCTGGACATGTCACTGACCGAAGCCGGCGGTGGTTTGTCCGGTGGTCAACGTCAGCTCCTGGCAGTTGCCCGCTTGATGGTGCGAGAGCCCCGACTGGTGTTCATGGACGAGCCCACCTCCCTCATGGACCAAGGCACTGAAAACAAGGTGATCGAGGTGTTGGGAGAGTGGCTGAGCGGCAGAACCCTGGTTCTGGTGACACACAGGCTGCAATTGTTGAGTTGGGTGAACAAGATCATGGTTCTGGATCAGGGCAAAACCGTTGCCATGGGGCCTCGTGATCAGGTGCTGCGCCAATTGGTGCAAGGCATTCCCAAAGGCTCCCCGGAGGCCAAGCCCCCGGCGAATAACTCCCCACCCTCGGGCGACGAATCGCTCCAGGACATCGCCCAGGCCGCCTGACCCCAGACTACCATCATGAACAACCGATCTCTTGCCCCGCTCACATCCTTGGCCGTTCTTCACGCTCAGACCATCGAGGACCAGGAGCGACAAACCAGCCGCTGGCTCATGGCGATCATTGCACTGGTCATGGTGGTCGGATTGACCTGGGCGGCGTTCTTCAAAATTGAAGAGGTCACCAAAGGGGTGGGCAAGGTCATTCCCGCCAGTCGGGAGCAGGTCATCCAGAGCCTGGATCCCGGAGTTTTGGCCGATATGCATGTCCGCGAAGGCGATCATGTGACCAAGGGTCAAGTCTTGCTGCGCATTGACGATGTTCGATCGGGCTCGGTCTATCGGGAGGCGCAGGAAAAATGGATGGCCTTGTCGGCACAGGCGGCTCGACTGCGGGCAGAGGCCTATAGCGCGGGCATGAATTACCCGCAGTGGGTGAAGCAGCGCCCGGAATTGGTCAAGCGTGAGTCATTGATCTATCAATCCCGGCGGCAAGCCCTGGATGAAGAGTTGCAATCCATGAAAGAGTCGATGACGCAAATTCAACGAGAAATTGCCATCACCGAACCCTTGGTCGCTCAAGGGGTGTTGTCTGAAGTTGAATTGTTGCGACTGCGCAGACAACAGGCGGACCTGCAAACCAGCTTGTCGGAGCGAAAAAATCGCTATGCAACGGAAGCCAGCACCGAAC
>CANFMY010000186.1 GCA_947448375.1 Comamonadaceae bacterium
CACCCTGGGCAGTTTGCTGTTGCTGGCACGGTTGTTCGACGCCGTGATAGACCCGCTGCTCGGACGATGGGGGGACCAGGCGTATGCCCGCTCGCCGCGTCTGGCCCTGCTGGCCGGCGCTGTGGCGGCCGTGGGGCTGTTGCTGGGCATGGTGCTGTTGTTTTTCCCGCCCTGGAACCCGGCCGACAGCCCGGTGTCTTTGCTCGCCGCCTTGATGCTCACCTACACGGCCTACAGCCTGCTGAGCATCGTGCATCAGTCCTGGGGTGCCAGGCTGGGCGGAGACGAGGCGCAACGGGCACGCATCGTGGCGTGGCGTGAGGGGTTTGGGTTGGCCGGGGTGATGGCTGCCTCGATACTGCCTGCCTGGTTGGGGTGGGGTGAATGGATCGGGGTGTTGGGATTAACGCTGTTGGCCGGTTGGTGGGGCCTGTCACGCTGCCCCGCGCCGGTTCCCATCGCCGTCGACGCCAGCCCCACGCTGCCGTCGCTTTTGCGCCCGTGGCGTCACGCCCCTTGGCGGTGGTTGATGGCTGTGTTTGTGCTGAGCGGCTTGTCCAGTGCGCTGCCCGCGACACTGGTGCTGTTTTTCATTCAGGATCGTCTGCAAGCACCCACGTTGCAGCCCCTGTACCTCGCCGTGTATTTCATGGCGGCCGCAGCCTCCCTGCCGCTGTGGATGGCGTTGGTCAGGCGATGGGGGCTGATGCGCGCATGGCTCACAGGCATGGTCCTCGCCGTGTGGGTGTTTGTCTGGACCGCAGGCTTGTCAACAGGCGATGTGTGGGCTTTTGGCTGGGTGTGTGCCTTGTCAGGTCTGGCCCTGGGCGCCGACCTGGCACTGCCCGGTGCACTGCTAGCCGGCATGATCATGCGGCAAGGCGACAGCGGCCAGCACGAAGGCGCCTACTTTGGCTGGTGGAACCTGGCCAGTAAGTTGAACCTGGCACTGGCAGCCGGCTTGGCCTTGCCCCTGCTGGACCTGCTGGGCTATCAACCCGGCACCACCTCACCCGCAGGACTGCAGGCGCTCACGTTCAGCTACGCGGTCCTGCCTTGCGTGTTGAAACTGGTGGCCGCCGGTGTGTTGTATTGGGGGTTGATGGCACACCCGCGTGATGACCAGCAGCCAACATGCGAAAATTCGTCATCCTGAGGAGTCCGCATGCAAGACCACGTCCAGCGACTAGCCCTGCACAACGAGGTGCATGCCCGCCCCCCCGAGCCCGTGGGGGTGCCGATGGTGATCTCGCACGTCGTGATGGGCATCGACCGCGAGTCGCGTCAAGCCAGCCGATTGCACCTGTCTCAACTGCTGCGCAACCATCACCTGGCCACGCCCGAGGACAACAGCACCCACTTGCGCGCCGATTTCGGTTCCTGGCGTTTGCGCTGGGAGCTGCACACCGAATTTGTCACCTGGACATTCATGCGTGAAGGCGATCCGGGGTCACCCAACGCCGAGCCTGAATCCGCCTTGCAAGCGGTTCCTCAAGCGTGGTTATCCGAGTTGCCGGGTGCGTGTCTGGCTCGCATCCATGTGTGGGCCATGACCCACAGTGCCTCGTCGGCCGATTGGGTCTCACGCTGCCTGCACGACGAAACCCTGGTGGCATCCAGAGTGGCCGATGACCGAGCCTCGGTACACACCGACTTTCAATTGCATCCCGATGGCTTCTCGCGCATGCTGGTGTTCTCAGACTCGCTCCCCCCGCGTCAACTGGGGCGTCTGATACAGCAATTGCTGGAAATTGAAAGCTACCGAATGGCCGCACTGCTCGGACTGCCGGCCGCACGAGCCGCAGGTACCGTGCTCGCGGACGCCGAACGCGAGTTGGCCGAACTGGCTCAAGCCATTCGCAGCGCCCAACGTGAAGAGGAAGCCGGACTGCTGGACCGACTGACCCGTCTGGCCGGCCAGGTCGAAGGGCAGTACGCTGCCACGCACTCTCGCTTCTCGGCCAGTCGTGCCTATTTCGAGTTGGTGGATCAACGCATCCGCGACATTCGCGAATCGCGGCTCGATGGCATGCAGACCATCGCCGAATTCATGGAACGCCGCTTGTCACCCGCGCGCAGCACGTGCGACTGGACCGTTCGACGTCAAACCGCCCTGTCCGAGCGCGTCTCCCGCATGAGCAACCTGCTTCGTACGCGGGTCGAAATCGAGCAGCAGCAAAGCAGCCAGGAATTGCTGGCCACCATGAATCGTCGTCAAGGGCTTCAACTGCAGTTGCAATCGACGGTGGAGGGGTTGTCGGTTGCGGCCATCACGTACTACATCGTCGGTCTGGTCCACCACGTGGTGGAGGGCTTGAGTCAGCACGGTTGGCCCTGGGGGGTCGAGATCACCACCGCAGCATCGGTCCCCCTCGTTGCGCTGCTGGTCTGGATGTTCATCCGCCACCTGCACGAGAAGCTGTCGCATCACTGAGTCAGGAAAACAGCGCTCAGGTCGTCGAATCGGATTGCAGGAAAAATTGGCAAACCGCTTCACGGGCCTTGTCGCGCTGAACGGCCGAGAGATGATTCAACTCACGCAGTGGCCCGTTCAGCATTTTTTTCGTCAGGTTGACGGACATCGCTTGTAGCACGGCGTCCACGTTCTCACCGCGTTCAATCATTTTGCGGGCGCGAGCCAATTCCAGTTCACGCCAGGTCTGCGCTTTGGAATTGAGTTGTTGAATCAAGGGCACATGGCTGCGCGCATCCAGCCAGCTCATGAACTTCTTGACTCCGTCATCAATGATGATCTCGGCCTGCACCACCGCCGATTGACGCTGACTTTGCCCCTGACTCACCACCTCTGACAGATCGTCCACGGTGTAGAGATACACATCGCTGAGCGCCTTGACCTCGGGTTCGATATCGCGAGGAACCGCCAGATCCACCATGAAGATGGGGCGATGACGACGCGCCTTTAAAGCGCTCTCCACCGCACCCAAGCCAATGAGTGGCAGGGTGCTCGCGGTGCAACTGATCACGATATCGAATTCGTGCAGACGCCTCGGCAGATCCGACAGCGGCATGCACGTGCCCCCGAAGGTGTCCACCAAGGCCTGCGCCCGTTCCGGGTTGCGATTGGCCACCGTGATGGACAAGGGCGATCTGGAGGCGAAATGCGGCACGCACAGCTCGATCATTTCGCCTGCCCCGACAAACAGGATATGGACCTGGCTGAGGTCTTCAAACAGTCGGCCCGCCAACCGGACGGCCGCTGCCGCCATGCTGATGGAGTGAGCGCCTATCTCGGTCTTGCTGCGCACTTCCTTGGCCACGGAAAACGACCGCTGAAAGAGTTGATTCAAGGTCGTTCCCAAAGCGCCCGCCTCATTGGCCAGCCTCACAGCGTCCTTCATTTGGCCCAGGATCTGCGGCTCGCCCAGCACCATGGAGTCGAGGCCACTGGCCACCCGAAAAGCGTGGCGCGCCGAGTCATCCCCGGTGAGACAGTAAGTGTGCTCTTGCAGCACGGCCACGTCGGTGTCGCCTTCCTGCGCCAGCCAGCTCAGGGTCTGCGGTACCTGTGATTGCTCGCCTGCGCAGTAGATTTCGGTGCGGTTGCAGGTGGAGAGGATGGCCACTTCCTTGTGCGAGGCAAAACGCTCTCGCAGCTGGTGCAACGACTGCTCCATGCGCTCGGTGGCAAAGGCAAAACGCTCTCTCAGCGCCAGAGGGGCTGACTTGTGATTCAAGCCCAGGGTCCAGACAGACATTCAACCGGCCTTTCTGACAGGCGTCAGTGTGGTGACACCGCGGGTTAAATCCGGCCACCGACGCTCAACGGCGGACTGAATCCCTGCAGCGGTCAGTCCGTGCTGTGCCATGAGCTGGGCCGGGTCCCCATGCGAGGTGAAGGCATCGTCAAAACCCAGGTTGAGCAACGGCACCTGCAGGGACATGGCTTGCAATGCTTCCATGACGGCTGAGCCTGCGCCGCCCATCTTGCTGCCATCCTCCAGGGTGACCAAGCCTTCATGTGATTCGGCCACCTCCCGAAGGGTGTCCACATCCAGCGGCTTGACCCAACGCATGTTCACCACGGTGAGGTTGAGTTGTTCGCCCACTTTCAGTGCCTCATACAGCAAGGGGCCAAAGGCCAGCAAGGCGATGCGTCGGCCTTGACGACGCACCTGCGCCGTGCCCCACGGCAGCGGCGTCAAGTCGCGCTCGACCACGCTGCCCACACCCGCGCCACGGGGATAGCGAACGGTGACGGGATGGTCTTGCTGGTAGGCCGTGGTGAGCATCTGGCGACACTCCTGCTCATCAGCAGGACACAACACGCTCATGTTGGGCACACAGCGCGTGAAGGGAATGTCGAACATGCCCGCATGGGTGGCCCCATCCGCCCCGACCACGCCCGCGCGATCCAGGGCAAAGACCACTGGCAATCGTTGCAAGGCCACATCGTGAATCAACTGATCGTAGGCGCGTTGCAAAAACGTGGAGTAAATGGCCACCACGGGTTTGAGCCCCTCACACGCCAATCCTGCGGCCAGGGTCACTGCATGCTGTTCGGCAATGCCCACGTCGTGGTAGCGATCGGGGAACTGCTGACTGAACGCCACCAACCCCGAGCCCTCGCGCATGGCCGGCGTGATGGCCACCAGCCGCTCATCCTGCGCTGCCATGTCGCACAACCAGTGGCCAAAGACCTGCGTGAAGGTCGGCGCACTCACGGTCTTGCTGGGCACCAGCCCCACGAGGGGGTCAAATTTGCCGGGCCCGTGATAGGCCACAGGGTCGCGCTCTGCCCTTGCATAGCCCTTGCCCTTTTGGGTCACCACATGCAACAGCTGTGGACCTGGCGCCTGCAGTGCCGCCTGCAAATGCGGGACCAGGACGTTCAAGTCATGGCCGTCAACGGGTCCGGTGTAACGAATGCCCAGCTTTTCAAACAGGGTGTCAGGGTTCGACACGGAATGGGCCTGCTGCTCGATCCAGCGGGCCAACTCGAACAGCGGAGGCGCCGCCTTGATGACTTCGCGACCCAACGAACGGAACGCCGCATAAAAGCCGCCGTTCATCAGTTGAGCCAGATAACGGTTCAAGGCACCCACGGGAGGGCTGATCGACATGTCGTTGTCGTTCAAGACGATCAGGAGGTTGCAGTCGCTCACGCCAGCGTGGTTGAGCGCTTCATAGGCCATGCCTGCCGTCATGGCACCATCGCCAATCACGGCCACCGTCTTGCGCGGAATTCCCTGTTGTTTGGCCGCCAGCGCCATTCCCAGCGCAGCCGAAATGCTGGTGGAGGAATGCCCGGTACCAAACGCGTCATACGGGCTTTCTTCACGGCTGGGGAACCCGCTCAGCCCGCCTGTTTGCCGGATGGTCGGCAAACCCTCGCGACGCCCGGTCAACATCTTGTGAACATAGGCTTGATGCCCCACGTCCCAAACCAGCCTGTCTTCCGGTGTGTTGAGCACATAGTGCAAGGCAACGGTCAACTCGACCGTCCCCAGGTTGGCACTCAAATGCCCACCAGAGCGTGAAACGGACTCGAGCAGGCAGTGCCGCAACTCATCCGCGAGCGGCTGCAATTGTTCCGGCCGCAGGTTTCTCAAGCGCTGCGGGGAATCGATCCATTCAAGCAAACCCGTCACCGAGGGCCTTTCGATGAAGCTGACATGCCCAGAATCTACCCAACTTTGACAAAATGTCAACTAGAGATGACACTATCGGAATCAACCAAGGCTGACAGTCCGGACTATCCGTGTGGACCCGCCTTGTCCCGATCGAGCTTGAATTACCTCCGACAATGACCTTTCCCGCCCTGCTCAACGACACTTTTCTCAAAGCCTGCTGGCGTCAAGCCACCGACCACACCCCGCTGTGGTTGATGCGCCAAGCCGGGCGTTATCTGCCCGAGTACTGCGCCACCCGCGCCCGCGCCGGCAGCTTCATGGGCCTG
>CANFMY010000187.1 GCA_947448375.1 Comamonadaceae bacterium
CTGCGTCTGCGTCTGCGTCTGCTTCTCCCTATGCCTCTGTTTCCGCTTCTGCATCGACCTCTGGTGCTGCCTCTGACGCATCCCGTGGGTCTGGGGCTAGCCTGGGTTCCCTCCTCGGTCCCACGACCACCGCCGTGTTGTTCCCGGCCCAGCAGTGGCAACTGGTTTATTTCCGGGGAGACGCCTGGAGCAACCCCTTGTCGAGCAGCGGCACCGTTGGCGCTGGTCAGGACGCCGCCATTCCCGACGGGGTGCGGCTCATCCTCACCCTGCCCGAGGGCACGCCCCCCGGTGGCACGATCACCCTGGACTGGGTGCGCCCCGCCTTCTCGGCGGTGAGGTCATGAGATGAGCGCCGTCGCTCGCTCACGCGGCATGGCCATGATCACGGCCCTTCTCATCGTGGCGCTGATCGCCACGCTGGCCGCCACCACCTTGTGGCAGCAGTGGCGCAGTCTGCAAGTGGAGTCCGCCGAGCGCCAGCGCCAGCAATCGCTGTGGCTGCTGGGCGGCGCCCTGGACTGGGCGCGCCTGGTGCTGCGCGAGGACGCCCGTTCGGGCAACGTCGACCACCTGGCCGAACCCTGGGCCCTGCCCTTGCAAGAGGCCCGCCTCTCGAGCTTTCTGGCCAGCTCGAGCGACGGCGTGTCCGAGGAAGACATGGGCATGGCCGAGCGGGTGTTTTTGTCGGGGCAGATCAGCGACCTGCAAGCCCGCATGAACGTGTTCAACCTGATCCAGGGCGATCAGGCCTCTGCGGCTGACGTGGCCGCCTTTGACCGTCTGTTCGAGTTGCTCGGGCTGCCACGCGAGGCCCTGGACCGTCTGGTGCGCCAACTGCTGGCGGCCAGCCGCGCTGGCAGCCAGATCATCCTGCCCCAACGGGTGTCGCAGCTGACCTGGCTGGGGCTCACACGCGCCCAGCTGGCCCGGCTCGAGCCCTTCATCACCTGGCTGCCCAACCGCACCGCCGTGAACCTCAACACCGCGGGCGTCGAGGTGCTGCACGCCAGCGTGCCGGGCCTGCGACTGACCGACGCCCAGCGCGCCGTGTTGCAGCGCAACGCCCAGCACTGGAAAACCCTGGAGGAAGCAGGGCAGGCACTGGGCGACTCGGGCAAGTCGCTGTCTGGCAGTTCGCACCAACTGGCCAGCAACTTTTTCGAGGTGGTGGGGCGGGTGCGGCTGGGCAGCACCACCCTGATGGAGCGCTCGGTCATTCAGCGGGACGACAACCAGCGCATTGTGTGGCGCGAGCGCGGGGTGCTGGCCGGTCATATCGCCTCCCTACAATGACACCACCATGCTGATCCTGGCCCTGCCTCTTCACCCCAGCGCCGATGCGCGCCGGGTGTCGTTCGTGCACAGCCTGGACGGCGTCTCCATCGCTCACTCGGGGCAAGCGGCCCTGGATGAACTTCCCCCCGCCCACGGCGAGGTGGTGGCGGTGGTGCCCTGGCAACGCTTGTCGTGGCATTCGATCACCTTGCCACCCCAATCCGCCCCCCGGCTGGGGGCTGTGCTGCAAGGCCTGCTGGAAGAACAACTGCTCGACGACCCGGCGCAATTGCACCTGGCCGTCTCCCCTCAAGCGCCCACCCGAAGCGGCGGCGCCGCGCTGGTGGCGGCGTGTTCGCGCGAATGGCTGCAGCAAGCCCTGGCCCCTCTGGAGGCCGCAGGCCTGCGCGTGCAACGGCTGGTGCCCGAATGCGCCCCCACCTGGGCCAACGACACCGTGCTGCAACTGGTGCAGCACGACGGCCAGGCGCTGGGCTTGTTGCGTCATGCCCAAGGCGTCACCCCGATTCCCCACGCCACCCGCACCGCCTGGTCAAACGCATTGGCCGACGTCAGCGTCTGCTGGTCCGAGCCCGGCGTCGTTCAACAAGCCACCGACTGGTGCCCTGCGGAGGCGGGCTTGCAACCGGCGGCCCAACGCTGGCTGCAAGCCGCCCGTTCCGACTGGGACCTGGCGCAGGGCGAATGGGGACAGTCCCGCGCCCAGCGCAGTGGCCGCTGGTTGCAACAGGCCTGGCACACGCTGCGTCATGCGCCAGACTGGCGCGCCGTGCGATGGGGCCTGGCGCTGCTGCTGGGGGCCCAGATCGTCGGCTTGAATTCCTGGGCCTGGCGCGATCAAGCCTTGTTGCAAGACCAGCAGCAACGACTACAACGCGTGCTGACCGACACCTTTCCACAGGTGCGCGTGGTGATTGACCCCGCCCTGCAAATGCGTCGCGAGGTGGAGGCCTTGCGCCAGGCCACCGGCGCCCCCTCGCCGCAAGACGCCGATGTGCTGCTGGCCCGGCTGTCCGAGGCCTTGCCGGCCCAGGCATCGGTTCGCCAGCTGAGTTTCAGCCCCGGCGAGTTGCGCTGGCAGGCCACCGGCGCAGCTGAGCCGGATGCCGCCGCCCGACAGCGCTGGCAGGCCCAAGGGTACCGGCTGAGCCAGCAAGGCGAGGAATACCGCTTGCAGTGGGAGGGTGTGCGATGAGCCGCGACCTCCGCCCCTGGCAGGCCCGCTGGGAACAGCTGTCGGCCCGGGAGCGCACCTGGGTGCGGGTGGCCGCGCTCGTGTTGGCCCTGGCCCTGCTGTGGCAAATCGGCCTGGCCCCGGCGCTTCGCGTGTGGCGCGACAGCCCTGAGCGCCACGCCCAACTCGATCGTCAACAGGCTCAGCTGGCAGCGCTGCAAGCCCAGGCCCGCAGCCTGCTGGCGCAACCCACGCTGTCGCGCCAGGAAGCGCAGCAATCGCTCTCACAACTCACGCGCGACCTGATGCCCGGCGCCCAGCTCTCGGATCAGGGCGACTCACAACGCGTGGTGCTCAAAAACGTGTCGGGCAGCAGCCTGGCGCAATGGCTGAGTGCCGTTCGCCAGACAGCGCAGGCCCGGGTGACCGACATGCGTTTGCAGCGCAGTCCCGTCAGCCCCACCAACCCCACCAATTCAAGCAGCCCGGACGCGCCGGCGCTGTGGGACGGGCAGATCATCGTGCAATTGCCGGTGCCATCCCCTGCCCGAGGAGCCCCCTGACATGATGCAGCGCTGGGCTCTGGGGGGAAGCCTCGCAGGCGCACTGGCCGCCGGGGTTGCCTGTGCGCCCGCCCGGTGGTTGACCCGCCCGGTGGAGCAACTCAGCCAGCAACGGGTGGTGTTGCAGGACGTGCGAGGCACCGTCTGGTCGGGCTCGGCGCAACTGGTGCTGAGTGCGGGCGAGGGAAGCCAACAGGCCGTGGCCCTGCCGGACCGGCTGACCTGGCGCCTGAGCCCCAGCCTGCTGCCACGCCCGTCCCTCGAGGTCAGCCTCTCGTTGCCCTGCTGCACTCCCGCCCCACTCAGCTTGCAGGCGCAGGCTGACTGGAGCGGCACGCGTGTGCGCGTGCTCGATCAGCACTCGACATGGCCCGCAGCAGCCCTGGCGGGTCTGGGCACACCCTGGAACACCGTGCAGGCACAAGGGCAACTGCACCTGGAAACCCGCGCCCTCGACATTCGCTGGGCCGAGCGGCGTTGGCAGGTGGCGGGGCAAGCCACCCTGAGCCTGATCGACCTGTCCTCACGCCTGTCTCCGTTGCGCCCCATGGGCAGCTACCGCCTGCAACTGCAGGGCAGCCAGGGCAGCGCCCCGATGCAGGTGCAGCTCGACACCCTGAGTGGGCAACTGCAGCTGCAAGGCCGCGGGGAATGGATCGGCGAGCGCTGGCGCTTTGAAGGTGAAGCCAGTGCAGACCCGGCCCACGAGGCCGCTCTTTCCAATTTGCTCAATGTCCTGGGCCGACGCCAAGGCAATAAAGCGCAACTGACAATGGGATAACCATGCGCCATCGTTTTTTCTCTCATACTTCGGGCTCGGGCAATCGCCTGAGCTTGTCCATGTTCAGCCTGTGCGCCGCCCTGTGGCTGGCCCCCACCTGGGCGATGGCGCAAAAAGCCGGTGAACCGATCACGCTCAATTTCGTCAACGCCGACATCGAGGCGGTGGCGCGCACCCTGGCCACCCTGACCGGTCGTCAACTGGTGGTGGACCCGCGCGTCAAAGGCACCCTCACCCTGAGCACCGACAAGCCCGTCCCCCC
The DNA here is from genome assembly GCA_947448375.1 of Comamonadaceae bacterium. Taxonomy (GTDB): domain Bacteria; phylum Pseudomonadota; class Gammaproteobacteria; order Burkholderiales; family Burkholderiaceae_C; genus Limnohabitans. The sequence continues at coordinate 4,080 of CANFMY010000187.1, forward strand.
CACCGTGGCCTGGAACCAGCTCCTGGCGGCCCTGCGCCTGCAGTCGTTCAGCGTGGTGGAGGCCAATGGGTTGCACAAGATCGTGCCCGAGGCGGATGCCAAGCTGCAGGCCGGCCCGGTGATCGGCACCCCAGCTAATCCCGGCGGTGGCCAGATCCAGACGCAAATCTTTCGCCTCCAGCATGAAAACGCCAACAACCTGGTGGCCGTGCTGCGCCCGCTCATCAGTCCCAACAACACCATCAACGTCACGCCCGGCACCAACGCCCTGGTCATCACCGACTATGCGGACAACCTGCAGCGGCTGGGGCGCATCATCACCACGCTGGACCTGCCCACGGCCACCGACGTCGAGGTCATCGGCCTTAAATACGCCATTGCCCTGGACCTCGCGCCACTGTTGCAGCGCCTGATCGAATCGGGCAATGCAGCGATGCCCGTGGCCGCTGCAGCCGGCGCGCCAGCCACCACCGACAACCAATACAAAACCACGATCATCCCGGAAGTGCGGACTAACTCCCTGATCCTGCGCGCGGCCAATCCGGCGCGCCTGGCCCAGGCCCGCACCCTGATCGAAAAGCTTGACCAACCGGGCTCGACCGCTGCCAGCGGCAACCTGCATGTGGTGTATTTGAAGAACGCGGACGCCACACGTCTGGCCAACACCTTGCGCGCGGCCATGCAGGGCCAAAGTGGTGCGATGGCGCCTGGGGCCAACCTGGGGGGGACCACGTCCCTCAGCCCCACCCCGTCGAGTTTGGCGGGGTCCACGTCCCCGGGCGCCGGAACGGGCTTGGGCATGGGTTCAAGCCTGAATGCTGGCTCCAGCGCCAACATCGCCACCACCGGCGGTCAGATCCAGGCGGACACCGCCACCAACTCGCTCATCATCACCGCGCCCGAGCCGCAATACCGCCAGCTGCGCGCCGTCATCGATCAACTCGATGGCCGCCGCGCCCAGGTGCTGGTGGAGAGCCTGATCGCTGAAGTGGATGCCAACAAGGCAGCGCAATTCGGCATCCAGTGGCAAAACGTCATGGGCCAAAAAGGCGGCACCGTGGGCATCCTGGGCACCAACTTTGGCAGCGACGGCAACAACCTGCTGAACCTGGCCATCAAGGGGGGCAGCGGCGCCGTGGTGCCTGGTGCCGGTCTGAACGTGGCCACCGCCAGCCAGGTGAATGGCGTGTATGTGCTCAATTCGCTGGCCAATTTTTTGCAGACCAACGCCGACAGCAACATCCTCTCCACGCCCACGCTGCTCACGCTGGACAACGAGGAGGCCAAGATCGTGGTGGGCCAGAACGTGCCCTTCGTGACCGGCCAGTACACCAACAACAACACCGTCAATGGCGCGGTCAACCCGTTTCAGACCATCGAGCGCCGCGATGTGGGTCTGACGCTGCGGGTCAAGCCCCAGATCAGCGAGACCGGCAACGTCAAGCTCACCATCTACCAGGAGGTGTCGAGCGTGGTCAACAACTCGGTGGGCTCCACCACCGGGCTCATCACCAACAAGCGCTCGATCGAGTCCAATGTGCTGGTGCAAGACGGCTCCATCGTCGTGCTGGGCGGTTTGCTCGCCGATGAATTTGCCAACAACGGCGCGGGCGTGCCGTGGCTGAGCAACATCCCCTGGCTGGGCGCGCTGTTTCGCAACGAGTCGCGTGAACGCAAGAAAACCAACCTGATGGTGTTCCTGCGCCCGGTGGTGTTGCGTGACGACGATGCCACGCAAGCGCTCTCCACCCAGCGCTACCAGCAAATGCTGGGGGCACAACAAGGCACGCATCA
>CANFMY010000188.1 GCA_947448375.1 Comamonadaceae bacterium
AATATCCTTGTTCCAAATCTGTCGTGGCAAGACTTGTTTAGGTCAAGAACTCCTATAAACGGAGATTGAGAAAGACAGCACTTACATTGAATGGTGTTTTTCATAATGTTTATTCAAATGGTTTTGAATGATTATTTGCGATAGTTAATTGACTATTAATCATTATGCCTGAGTTGGTCATGACCTGCCCGGCAGGTCAGAGCTATGTTAGAAAGCATAAATAGTTGTGAAATTAAGTAAGGCCTTACTTTTATTCCAAAAATCGTTTAAGCAGATCATGGTTCACCTTGACTGAGGGGACCCATTTTCAAACTGGCGGGGTGGGTTACGGTGGGGCCAGCAGCTGCCCAAATTTGACCCAGTATCGGCATGGACAGCTCCCTAGACTAACCCCCGTTCGTACCGTACACTGAGAGCGGGCAGGCAATCCTGTCCAAATTTTGTCCAACCCAAAACACAGGAACAGGCCAAGTGATGGAATGCCGTGTGCTGTAAGTTGTTGATTTGTATGAAGCCCTCACCGCCGTGCAGGTGGGCTTGCTCACCATCTATGACATGTGCAAGGCGGTTGATCGGGGGATGACGATGACGGGGGTGCGGTTGGTGGAGAAGATGGGGGGGAAGAGTGGGAGTTGGGTGGCTTAAGGGCTCTTCACAGGCTGATTCGCGCTGACATGAACAACCCTGTCACCTCAGATTCCCACTATCGTCCAGATATTGATGGACTTCGGGCCGTGGCTGTATTGGGGGTGGTTCTGTTCCATGCTTTCCCAACAGCGTTTCCCGGTGGGTTCGTTGGGGTGGATGTGTTTTTTGTGATCAGCGGCTTTCTGATCACGCGCATCATCGTCACTGACCAGGTCAAAGGCCAGTTCAGGCTGATCAATTTTTACGGACGCCGCATCCGCCGAATTTTCCCCGCGTTGACTTTGGTGTTGCTAGCGTGCCTGATCATGGGCTGGCAGGTCTTGCTGGCCAATGAATATGCCCAGTTGGGACTGCACGTGGTCGCTGGAGCCGGGTTTCTTTCCAACCTGGCGCTGTGGAAAGAAAGTGGCTACTTTGATACGGCCTCGGAATTGAAGCCATTGCTGCACCTGTGGTCGCTGGGCATTGAGGAACAGTTTTACATCGTATGGCCTTGCGTGGTGTGGTTGGCCTACCGGATGACTTCACGCCTGCTGTGGCTGACGGGGCTGATGTTTCTGGCTTCCTGGGGGTGGAATTTATTCACTGTGGGGCCTGACCCGGTGTCAGCTTTCTATCTGCCTTTTGGCCGCGCCTGGGAACTCCTGGTGGGCGCCGGACTCGCTTTGTTGGGGAATACGGCGGAAACGAGTTCCATGCGTTGGGCGCAACCCTATCGAAACCTGATCGCTGCGCTGGGCTTGTTGCTCATAGGTGCGTCGATGGTGGCGTTAAACAAAGACTCGCTGTTTCCGGGTGGGTGGGCATTGATGCCCACGCTTGGCGCCGCGATGCTGATGGCCGCGCCTGGGGCCTGGGTCAACCGCCACGTGTTGTCGACTCAGGTGTTGGTCGTTGTGGGCTTGATCAGTTACCCCTTGTATCTCTGGCACTGGCCGCTGCTCAGTTTTGCGCGCATCATCGAGAATCGTGAGCCTTCTGTTCTATTGAGGATGGCGTTGGTGCTGACGGCGGTAGTGTTGTCAGCGCTCACCTACCGTTATGTTGAAAGATTGCTTCGGCACCGCGGTGCGGTGATCACACTCCTGCTGGTGCTGGTGATGACTTTGCTGGGGTTGGCCGGATGGAGTGTGTATTCCAGGGACGGCCTGGAATTTCGTTACAGGAAAATCATCGAGTTACCCGCTCAGATGAAGCGCGACTTCACCAAGTGGGAAGACAAGGGGATGTACCCCGAAGGTGAGTGCACGCCCAACTTTGTTTACCCGAACGCCAGCATTTGCCTGCAGTCAACATCGGATGCAACGCCCAGCACAGCGGTATTTGGAGACAGCCATGCCTTTCACGCGTACTGGGGTATCGCCAAGTCCTTTGCTGAAGAGGGAAGAGTCGTCAAACTGGTGGGGCGCGGGGGCTGCAGCTTTGCCTTGTATCACCAGAATGAAGATTGCATTCGAACCTTTGAGCAACAAGTGGAATGGCTGGCCACAAACCCGAGGTTGCAACATGTGTTCATCGTGCATCGTCTCGTGGTGCAGCCCAGCAGTTCGCCGTCAGACTTGACGGACTACCAGCGGCGCATGGAACCAACCCTGGAGCGGTTGATTCAGGCGGGGCGCCAGGTTGTCTATGTCCTCCCGGTGCCTGAATTGCGTTTCAATCCGCGGTTGTGCGCCAGCAAACTGCCGTTGGGTCGACAAGTCGATCCGGGTCAATGCGATTTCGCGTTGGAGCGGGAAACGATCCTGCAAGGGGCTGAACGAGCATTGGTGGCCCGCTGGCGCGACAGGTTTCCTTCGCTGGAGGTGTTTGACCCAGCGGACACCCTATGCCCAGGGCAACGTTGCAAGGCCGTGCTAGATGGAAGTGCTGTGTGGATGGACGATAACCACGTGACTGAAACCGGGTCGTATCGGCTGGGGGAGGCGATGCGGCTCGCGGTCAGGTTGAAATGATTCAGCAATAGTCGGGGGCAGGATGCGCACACTTTGCTGTCTTGACAGAGGTGGAGGCAGCGCGTCGTGTTGCTGGACGTTTGGGCTCAGACGTGGCGGCCGACTCGATCGCTCCCAACTGCCCCTCGGACAACGTGTGCAATTGAAAGCGCCCACTCTGGTGCCACAGCCAGGTGTCGGTGTAGGTGACGCTGTGCAGATGCAGCGGCGCGGGGTAGGGCGCTGCACGGTGAATCAGGTGTTCGATCTGACGCATGACTTCTGGTGCGTGCGTGGGCGCGCGCAGCCAATTCAAACTCCGCACTTCGCCCTGCGCGCCGATCTCGAGGTTCAACACGCCCACGGCTTGCAGCAGGGGGGGCAGGGGCCCGCTGTAGAGGTGGGCGGCATGCTGGTCGTACACATGGCGCGCGGCATGGAGTCGATATTCGCCAGGTGTGCGTGCGGTGGAGACGGGGTGGGTCGGTGTCGGCGCGGGCTCCCTGAAGACTTGAGGCGCCACTTCCTGGATGGGTTGTTCGATCGCGGCCTGAGGCGCGAGCGGCGCTTGGCTGCAGGCCTGTAGCAGCAGACACAAGGCCGCAGCAAGCCCTGGTAGTCGGCTTGCGAGTCGATGGGGCCCGGTGAGAGAACGAAACATGCTGCCACCCTCCTCGGAGGCCGACGTCGACCTCCTCGGAAACATGCTAGCGCGAGTTCCGCGTTTTGCCCACCCGTAAAAACTAGCGATGGGGAGCGGGCTGGGGGGTGGCCGTCACCTCAGCGGCATTCAGCCGGGGCGTACTTCGCCGCCAGCAAGTCACCGGCGGGAAGGGCCAAGCCGCCCGGGACGGCACTGCCTTGCACCACGCAGCGCCAGCTCACCGAGGCTTGTGCCGGGGGCGTGAAGCTGCTGGTGCCACTGGGCAGGACCACGGGCGCATCACGTGTGCCCGTGAAGGGCACCAGGTGCAAGGTGCCATTGCCGGCCGCCGCCTGGGTTTTGATGGAGATGATGCCGCTGGCCGGCTGGATGGTGATGGCGGCGACATTGAGTGTGGCCGCAGGGGACTGATAGCCGGCCGCGTAGCCATCGGCCGCACTGGTGGCGTTGCCGTTGGCCAGCACTTCCATGACTTGCGTTTTGGCGGTGGCTGCCAGCGACAGCCCCTCGCCGACGCGCGCGCGGATGGTGTAGTCCTGGTAGGCGGGCAACGCAAAGGAAGCCAGGACGCCGATGATGGCCAGCACCACCATCAGCTCGATGAGCGTGAAGCCCTGTTGCAGACGTTTCATGTGATCTCTCCCGGAGCAATGTTGAAGGGCTCCGATGGTAGATCAGCCCTCCCGTGAGAGGGTGATGTGCATCAGTCGGGAGCGACTTCTTTTTGGTGATGCCTTGCCTGCAGGAACTTGCCCAGGCCCACCACCAGCACGGCGCCCACCGCGGCGCAGATGTAGTGCAGCGAAGGGTTGGCTTCGAGAGCCGTCTTGAGCGACACATCGCTGATGATGGTTTCGCCGGCGACCCAGCCGATCAGGGCAGCGCCCAGGGTGACGATGATGGGGAAGCGCTCCATGAGCTTGATCATGAGGGTGCTGCCAAAAATCACCAGCGGGATGCTGATGGCCAGGCCGATGATCAACAGCGTGGTGGAGCCTTTAGCGGCGGCGGCCACGGCAATCACGTTGTCCAGGCTCATCACGATGTCGGCGATCAGGATGGTGCGGATGGCGGCCATCAGGCTGGCTTGCTTGACGTCGCCCTCTTCTTCCTCGTCGTTCTCGCTGAGCAGTTGCACGCCAATCCACAGCAGCAACAGGCCGCCAATGATCTGCAGGTACGACAGTGCCAGCAGTTGCACAGCCACGATGGTGAGAACAATACGCAGCACCACGGCAGCACCCGAGCCAAACAGGATGGCTTTTTGTTGCTGGTGCGGGGGCAGCGAGCGTGCGGCCAGGGCGATCACCACCGCGTTGTCGCCAGACAGGATGATGTTGATCCAGATGATCTTCATCAAGCCGATCCAGAAGTCGGTGTTGTTCAGTAATTCCATGCTCAGTCTCCGTGTGAACGTCGCGCGTCTGTGTGCGCGAAGCAAGCGTCAAATTGATAGCCCGCAAGTGTAACGGGCCCGTAAACCGGGCCCGTTGGTAGTTTTGCTTAGGCTGTCACCTTCACAGCATCGCCTTGAGCAACTTGGCCATTTCCGAGGGGTTGCGCGTGACCTTGAAGCCGCACTCTTCCATGATGGCGAGCTTGGCGTCGGCCGTGTCGGCACCACCCGAAATCAGCGCACCGGCATGACCCATGCGCTTGCCCGGGGGGGCGGTGACGCCCGCGATGAAGCCGACGATGGGCTTCTTCATGTTGGCCTTGCACCAGCGAGCGGCTTCGGCCTCGTCGGGGCCGCCAATTTCGCCAATCATGATGACGGCGTCGGTCTCGGGATCGTCGTTGAAGGCCTTCATCACGTCGATGTGCTTCAGGCCGTTGATCGGGTCGCCCCCGATGCCCACGGCGCTGGACTGGCCCAGACCGATTTCGGTCAACTGCGCCACGGCTTCATAGGTCAGCGTACCCGAGCGGGACACCACACCAATGCGTCCCTTGCGGTGGATGTGACCGGGCATGATGCCGATCTTGATCTCGTCGGGGGTGATGAGGCCCGGGCAGTTGGGGCCCAGCAGCAGGGTTTTCTTGCCGCCAGCGGCTTCCTTGGCCTTCATCTTGTTGCGCACTTCGAGCATGTCGCGAACGGGGATGCCTTCGGTGATGCAAATGGCCAGGTCCAGGTCGGCCTCGACGGCCTCCCAGATGGCGGCCGCAGCACCTGCGGGGGGCACGTAGATCACGGAGACGGTGGCACCGGTCTGCGAGGCGGCTTCTTTGACCGACGCGTAGATGGGGATGTCAAAGATCTTCTCGCCCGCCTTTTTGGGGTTCACGCCGGCAACGAAGCAGTTCTTGCCGTTGGCGTACTCCTGGCATTTTTCCGTGTGGAACTGACCGGTCTTGCCGGTGATGCCCTGGGTGATGACCTTGGTGTTTTTGTTGATAAAAATCGACATGTGTATTCCCCGGCTTATTTGACAGCGGCCACGACCTTCTGGGCCGCTTCTGCCATGGTGTCGGCACTGATGATGGGCAAGCCCGATTCGGCCAGCAGCTTCTTGCCCAGCTCTTCGTTGGTACCCTTCATGCGCACCACCAGCGGCACGCTGAGGTTGACGGCCTTGCATGCGGTGATCACGCCGGTGGCGATGGTGTCGCAGCGCATGA
>CANFMY010000189.1 GCA_947448375.1 Comamonadaceae bacterium
GCGCTGTTTCGCAACGAGTCGCGTGAACGCAAGAAAACCAACCTGATGGTGTTCCTGCGCCCGGTGGTGTTGCGTGACGACGATGCCACGCAAGCGCTCTCCACCCAGCGCTACCAGCAAATGCTGGGGGCACAACAAGGCACGCATCAGCCGGCCACCCCGGTGCTGCCGGTGGCCAACACCATGACGCTGCCGCCCTTGCCGACGCGTCCATCTGCCAGCTCGACGCCCGCCCCTGGCACAGCCGCGCCGGCCACCAGCGCGGCACCGTCCACCTCTTCCGGCACCCCTTCGCCTGCGCCGGCCCGCTGATCATGCGCCACCCCCTGCCCTACGCCTTTGCCCGCACCCACCAGCTGCTGCTGGAGGACGATGGGCGGGGGCTGACCTTGTGGCACGCGGCCTCGCCGCATCCGGCGGCCTGGAGCGAAGTGCTGCGCCACGTGGGAGCCGACACGCTGCCGCATTGCCAGCAACTCGACGCCCGCGAGCTGGCGCAACGCATCAGCTCGGCCTATGCCCACGCCGAGTCGAGTGCCGCCGTGGTGGCCAGCGAGGTGCAGGAAGACGCCGACCTCACGCGCATGATGCAGGAGCTGCCCGCGGTGGAGGACCTGCTCGAGACCGCGGACGACGCGCCGATCATCCGCCTGCTCAACGCCTTGCTCACCCAGGCCGCGCGCGACGGGGCCAGCGATATTCACATCGAGCCCTACGAGCGCCACAGCAGCGTGCGGTTTCGCATCGATGGCGATTTGCGCGAGGTGGTGCAACCTCACCGTGCGCTGCACGCCGCGCTGATTTCGCGCCTGAAAATCATGGCCGACCTCGACATCGCCGAGAAGCGGCTGCCCCAGGACGGTCGCATTTCCCTGCGACTCGGGCAACGCGCCATCGATGTGCGGGTCTCCACCCTGCCCAGCGCCCATGGCGAGCGCGCGGTGCTGCGTTTGCTCGACAAGAGCGAAAGCAAACTCACGCTACCGGGTCTCGGCATGGAAGGCGACACCCTGACCCGGCTGCAACGGCTGATTGCGCAGCCCCACGGCATCATCCTGGTGACCGGTCCCACCGGCTCGGGCAAAACCACCACCCTGTATGCGGCCCTGCAACAGCTCGACACACACACACGCAACATCCTGACGGTGGAAGACCCGGTGGAATACGAGTTGCCGGGTGTGGGTCAAACGCAAGTCAACCCGCGCATCGACCTCAGCTTTGCCAAGGCCCTGCGTGCCATCCTGCGACAAGACCCGGACGTCATCATGATTGGTGAAATCCGCGACTTTGAAACCGCGCAGATCGCCATCCAGGCCTCGCTCACCGGTCACCTGGTGCTGGCCACGCTCCACACCAACGATGCGTCCAGCGCTGTCACGCGTCTGATCGACATGGGCGTGGAACCCTTCCTGCTCAGCTCGTCCTTGCTCGGGGTGCTGGCGCAACGGCTGTTGCGTCGGCTGTGCACCCACTGCCAGGGCCAGGGGTGCGACGCCTGCCACCACACGGGCTACCACGGCCGCACCGGCATCTTCGAATTGCTGACCACCGACGACGCGTTGCGCGCACTCATCCACGCGCAAGCCTCGGAAGCAGAGCTGCGCGCCTGTGCGCAACGCAACGGCATGCGCCTGATGCGTGAAGATGGCGAGCGGCTGGTGCAGCAGGGCATCACCTCGCGCGAAGAACTGCTGCGGGTCACGCGTGACTGAGCCCTGGCGTTAACCCGATCGCACCCACACTTCCATGCCCGCGTTCTCTTATCAGGCCATCGATCCGCAGGGTGTCACCCAGCGCGGCATCCTGGAAGCCGACTCGGAGCGTGCGGTGCGCAGCCAGCTGCGTGCGCGTCAGCTGGTGCCGCTGGACGTGGCTCCCGTGGCCTCGGGCACGCACAACCGCGACCTGGTGCTGTGGCAACGGCGCGTGCTCAACCAGACCGCGCTCACCCTCTGGACCCGACAACTCGCGGGCCTGGTCGACGCCGGCCTGCCACTGGAGCGCGCGCTCACCGCCCTGGCTGATGAAGCCCCCTCGCCTCGTCAACAGGCGCTGGTGGCGGCACTCAAGGCGGAGGTCAACGCTGGCGCTTCTTTTGCGCAGGCGTTGGCGGCACACCCGGCCGAGTTTTCGCCCATGTACCGCGCCGTCATAGCGGCGGGCGAACACAGCGGACAACTCGGCTTGGTGCTGGAACGCCTGGCCGATGACCTGGAGGCACGGCAGGCCTTGCGCAGCAAAGTCCTGGCGGCGCTGCTCTACCCCGCCATCGTGAGCGCCATTGCGCTCCTGATCGTGCTCTTTTTGTTGGCGTATGTGGTGCCCCAGGTGGCCAGTGTCTTCACGTCCGGCCAGCGGGCGCTGCCTGTGCTGACGGTGGTGATGCTCGCCATCAGCCAGGCCGTGCAGGCGGCGTGGGGGTGGGCCTTGCTGGCTGCTGTGGCGGCGTTTGTGCTGACCCGGCTGTCGTTGCGTCAACCCGCCGTGCGCGAACAATGGGACGCCGCCTGGTTGCGCTTGCCCGTGGTGGGCGCCCTCGCACGTGGCTATAACGCCGCGCAATGCGCGCGCACCCTGGCCTTGCTCATCGGCGCGGGCGTGCCCATGCTCAAGGCCTTGCAAACGGCGGCCGACACGCTGCCCAACACCGCGCTGCGCGCCGACCTGGTGGAAGCGCAGGCCTTGGTGCGCGAAGGCGCGCCCCTGGGCAAGGCGCTGGCGTATCGTCAACGGTTGCCGGGTTTGTTGTCCATGTTCGCCCGCCTGGGCGAACAAACCGGCGAGTTGCCGCAGATGCTGCAGCGCGCGGCGCAGCAACTCAGCAACGAAGTGCAACGCAAGGCCCTGTACTGGGCCACGTTGCTGGAGCCCTTGCTGATTGTGGGCATGGGCGTCATCGTGATGCTGATCGTGCTGGCCGTGATGTTGCCCATCATCCAGCTCAACCAACTGGTGAGGTAAGCATGGCTGTATCGCTCGAAGGCAAGCTGGTGGTGGCGATTTCCTCGCGCGCCCTGTTCGATTTTGAAGAAGAAAACCACGTCTTCGAGCAGGCCAACGACCGCGCCTACATGCAACTGCAACTGGAGCGACTGGAAGTGCCAGCCCCCCCGGGTGTGGCGTTTTCACTGGTGAAAAAACTGCTGGCCTTCAACGATGAACAGCAGCCCCGCATCGAGGTGGTCATCCTCTCGCGCAACGACCCGGTCAGCGGCATGCGCGTGTTTCGCTCGGCGCAGCACTATGGCCTGCCCATCTTGCGCGGCAGCTTCACGCGTGGGCAGTCGCCCTGGCGCTACCTCAAGCCCTTGAAGGCCAACCTGTTCTTGTCCACCCACCTGAGCGATGTGCGCGCAGCGCTTGACGCGGGTGTGCCCGCAGCGCAGGTCTATCCGCATTCGGCCCACGCCTCCGAGTCGCACCCGAATGAAATCCGCATTGCGTTTGACGGCGACGCGGTGCTGTTTTCGGACGAGGCCGAGCGCGTGTACCAGGCGCAAGGGCTGAGTGCCTTTCAGCAGCACGAAAAAGACCGCGCGAGTCAGCCCTTGTCGGCCGGCCCCTTCAAACCCTTGCTGGAAGCCTTGCATCGGCTGCAGCTGGAAGGCACACCGCGCATGCGCATCCGCACCGCCCTGGTCACCGCGCGCAGTGCCCCCGCGCACGAGCGCGCCATCCGCACGCTCATGGACTGGAACATCGAAATCGATGAAGCCATGTTTCTGGGTGGGCTGGACAAGGGCGAGTTCTTGCGCGAATTCGAACCCGACTTTTTCTTTGACGACCAGACGGGTCATATCGAGTCGGCGGCCCAGCATGTGCCCGCCGGTCATGTGGCCAGTGGCGTGGCCTCTGGCGTGCCGCCGACATCAGCGTGACTCGGCAGCCCGCGCGCGGCTCTCGCGCCGAGCAATCCACAGCGTGGACGCCATGATCACCAAGGCGCCCAGCAACGTGGTGGAACGCGGCACATCGGCAAACACCCACCAGCCCAGCACACTGGCCCACACCAGGTCCAGAAACCGCAGCGATTGCGTGACCGAAATATCGGTGGCACGAAACCCGCGCGTGAGGCAATAGTGGCCGAGCGAGCCCAGCACCCCGGCCGCCAAAAATCCCACCCATTGCCACAGCGTGGGATGCTGCCACCCATAAATGGCCATCGGCAAGCCAAACAAGGACACCGTGAGGGATTGCCAGAACACGATGACCGAAGCTGATTCGGTGCGGGTCAGGGCCTTGGTGATCAGGAAGGAAGCGGCAAACATGGGCGAGGACGCCAGCATGACCAAGGTATAGATGCCGCCCGAGCCGTCCAACTGCGGCCCAACCACCACCAGCACACCGGCAAAACCGATGAGGGCAGCCACCCAGCGATCGGCGCGCATTTTTTCGCCCAAAAACCAGGCAGCGCCCAGCATGATGAAGATGGGCCCCGTGAATCCCAGCGCCGTCATGTCCGCCAGGGTGGTGTGGGGCAGCGCCGTGAACCAGAACATCAAGCCCATCGTGTGCACCGCGCCGCGCCAGAACTGGCCTTTCACATCCTTGGGGACATAGGACGGCGGGTCACGCAGCACCCAGGGCAGCATCACCAGCAGGCCGAAGGCGTAGCGCAAAAAGAGCGACTCGTACACATCCAGGTTCAGCGTGATGCTGCGCACCACCGTGTTGAGCGACGAAAACAGCACGCCCGCGATGGCCGCCCACAACATGCCCCTGACCGCCGGCGTGAGCTTCATGGCCTGGCGGTGCTGCTGACGCTGGAACAGGGACCAGCGGCGGAGGAGACGGGAGTGTTTCATCCGGGGGGGGTGGGGTGGACGTCACCGAGTGTACCCAAGCCGTCTCGCCAGGCGTGTCGCAATGGCTGGCAATTTTTTCCTCGGCCAAGCCGTCAAGAGACTGCAAATTTTTCCTCTGGTGGCTATTTTTTCCTCAAAAAGCGAACAAATCCCCAGGTTAACAAACATCAGTCGACTTGTGTGCGGTGGCACGCGTATTGCAAAGCACAGGCATCGCAATTCTTTTTTGAATACTCACAGGAGTCTCTCATGCCTTCAGTTATTTACACGAACCAAGCATCACTGATGGCTCAAAAGGGCCTGCTGGGTGCGCAGAATTCACTGGCCAATTCGGTCGAACGTCTGTCATCGGGTTTGCGGATCAACCGCGCCAAGGACGATGCCGCGGGTCTGGGCGTGGGCGAAAACCTGCAAAAGCAACTCAACGGCGCTCAGCAAGGTTTGCACAACGTGAACGACGCGATTTCGATGGCGCAGACGGCTGAAGGCGCGTTGCAGGCGGTCACGGCCGTGGCGCAACGAATTATCACTTTAGCGACCCAGGGTGCGAATGACACAATGAGCAAAGATCAACGCTCAGCTATTGTGTTTGAAATTGATAAGCTGCGCACCACCATTAGAGATATTGCCAAGCGAACCAAGTACACAGACACACCATTATTTAACTACGCTGGAACTGCTGCCATGAATATTCAGGTTAGCAATCAGAGTAACGACACTATTTCGATTGGTGCAACCGCATTGGGTCCCATCAGTATCGACAGCAGTACTGCCGCCACCACATCTGGGACCTCTTTGACCACGGCAGGTGCATCTACAGCAGGTGTAACGTTGAATACAGCCATATCAGCAATTGTGACGGCCCAGTCAGGGACTTCCATCGACTCCTCCCTTTTTACTAGCATCCAAGCAGCTGCGTCTTCTTATTTGAATGACATCATCACCCAAAGGGGGCAGTTGGGTGCGGTACAAAACCAACTCGAATACACCGTTGCCAACCTCTCCGAGTTCTCCAACAACCTGGCCGCTTCGCGCAGCCGCGTGATGGACACCGACTA
>CANFMY010000190.1 GCA_947448375.1 Comamonadaceae bacterium
AGGGCATGCTCAGACCAGGTCACCAGGTCGGGCAGGGCCGCGAACGCGCGCGCCGTGATCACCTCAAAAGGGCCCGCCAAGGATTCCCCCCGAGCGTGCACGGCCGACAACCGGGTCAAGCCCAACTGCCCGGCCGCCTGCTGGACAAACGCCATCTTTTTGGCCACCGTGTCCACGCACGTGACCTGCCACTCAGGACACAAGGTGGCAATGACCAGGCCGGGCAGGCCGGCGCCAGAACCCACGTCCAGCAAGCGCCCGCCCGCCGGGCATTGACGCCGCAGAGGTGGCACCACCGCCAGACAATCCAGCAGGTGCTGGGTCAGGCCTTCCTCGGGGTTGCGAATGGCCGTCAGGTTGTAGACCCGGCCCCACTGGGACAGCAGCGCCAGGTACCCCAGGAGTCGCGCCGATTGCTCGGGCTGCAGTTCCAGCCCCAACGCGTGCGCACCGGCCTCCAGGCCCGCCAACAACGCGTCGGCCATCAGGCCGCCGCCTTGTCGTTGTCGGGCACAAAGCCCTTGTAGCGGGCGCGCCGCAAATGAATCAGCAGCAGCGAGATCGCGGCCGGGGTGATGCCGGAGATGCGCGAGGCCTGGCCCAGCGTCTGGGGCCGGTGACGGTTGAGCTTTTGCCGCACTTCGATGCTGAGGGCCGGGATTTGCAGGTAGTCGAGGTCTTCCGGCAGGCTGAGGTTTTCGTAGTAAGCCGAGCGCTGAACTTCGTCGCGCTGACGGTCGATGTAGCCCGCGTACTTGGCGGCGATCTCGACTTGCTCGACCACGGTTCCACGTGAAACAGCGTCCAGGCCTTCCAGTTCAGGGCTGGTGAATCGGCCGTCTGACAGGCTCATCAGGCCGGCATGGGTCACCCCCGGGCGGCGCAGCAGATCGGCCAGGTTGTATTCGCGCTCGATGGCCTTGCCCAGCACGCGCTCGGCGTCCTTGACGGGCAGGTTGTGGGGGTTGACCCACAGGGAGCGCAGGCGCTCGGTTTCACGTGAAACAGCGTCCCGCTTGCGGCAGAACGCATCCCACCGCACATCGTCCACCAGGCCGAATTGGCGACCCACCTCGGTCAGGCGCATGTCGGCGTTGTCTTCCCGCAGCTGCAACCGGAACTCGGCGCGGCTGGTGAACATGCGGTAGGGCTCGGTCACCCCCTTGGTCACCAGGTCGTCCACCATGACGCCCAGATACGCCTGGTCGCGGGCGGGCACCCAGGCGTCGGACTCGCGGCATTGCAGGGCGGCGTTGATGCCGGCAAACAAGCCTTGCGCGGCAGCCTCCTCGTACCCGGTCGTGCCGTTGATCTGGCCGGCAAAAAACAATCCGCGAATGGCTCGGGTTTCAAAGGAGGCGGTGAGGCCACGGGGGTCGAAATAGTCGTATTCGATGGCGTAGCCGGGGCGCAGGATGTGGGCGTTTTCCAGGCCAGGCATGGAGCGCACGAGCGCGAACTGAATGTCGAAGGGCAGGCTGGTGCTGATGCCGTTGGGGTAGATTTCATGCGTGTCCAGGCCTTCGGGCTCGAGGAAGATCTGGTGGCTGTCCTTGTCGGCAAAGCGGTTGATCTTGTCCTCCACGCTGGGGCAATAGCGTGGACCCACGCCTTCAATCTTGCCGGTGAACATGGGGCTGCGGTCAAAGCCGGAGCGGATGATGTCGTGGGTGCGCTCGTTGGTGTGGGTGATCCAGCACGACACTTGCCTCGGGTGCATGTCCGCGCGACCCAGAAAGCTGAACACCGGCACCTCTCCGGGCAACCCGCCCGGCATGCCATCCCCCGGCTGCTCGGTGCAGCGAGAAAAGTCGATGGAGCGCCCGTCCAGCCGGGGCGGGGTGCCGGTTTTGAGGCGGCCCTGGGGCAACTTCAATTCTTTGAGCCGGGCACTCAGGCTCACCGCGGGCGGGTCACCGGCTCGGCCACCGGCGTAATTGTCCAGGCCCACGTGGATCTTGCCGTCCAGAAACGTGCCGGCGGTCAACACCACGGTGCGCGCACGAAACCGGATACCCGCCTGGGTGACGGCACCCACCACGCGGTCACCCTCCACCACCAAGTCATCCACCGCTTGCTGGAACAACGACAAGTTGGGCTGGTTTTCCAGGCGCTGACGAATGGCGGCCTTGTAGCGGATGCGGTCGGCCTGCGCTCGGGTCGCGCGCACCGCCGGTCCCTTGGAGCTGTTGAGAATGCGAAACTGAATGCCCGCTTCGTCCGTGGCCAGGGCCATGGCACCGCCCAGCGCATCCAACTCCTTGACCAGGTGGCCCTTGCCGATGCCCCCGATCGAGGGGTTGCAACTCATCTGTCCCAGCGTCTCGATGTTGTGCGTCAAGAGCAGCGTCTGGCAGCCCATGCGGGCAGCCGCCAGGGCAGCCTCGGTCCCGGCGTGCCCACCCCCGATCACGATGACGTCAAACTGTTGCGGATACCACATGGGCGACTTTCTGGAATCAAACGGGCAGGGGAGGGGCCAAACGGCTCAAAAGCCAGGCCGGACGCGGCCTTGCGAGGCAAACCTCATTTTAATCCACGCCCGTTTTCCCTGCCCTCAGATGGGGTAGCGGTCGTTGCCGCCAGGCCAGCAAGGACCCGAGCAACAACACAGCGGCCGAGCAGGCCAATCCGCGGGCCAGACCGCCGGGGCCATCGGCCACCCAGCCCACCAGGGTCGGGCCGATGATCTGCCCCAGGGCAAACACGATGGTGAAGGCGCTGATGCCGCGTGCCCACTGGCTCGCCGGCAGGTTGTGGCGCACCAGGGCGGTGGTGGACGCGACCACCGACAAAAACACCGCGCCAAACAACAAACCGGAGAGGGCCAAGGCCCAGCCCGGCGCCGACAGCGCAGGCACCACGGTGGCCAGGGCCAGCAACGCATTGAGGATCGCCAACGCCTGCCCGCCCTGAAAGCGGTCCAGCAAGCGCGCCCACAACCGCGCCGACACCACCACCGCCAGGCCCAGGGCAGCATAGAACAGCGTAATGGCCGAGTCGCTGGCGCCTTGCTCGCGCAACAAGGCAATCACGAAGGTCATGTAGCCGATGTAACCCACTCCAAAACACCCATAGCCCGCCAAGCCCGGCATCCACTGAGCCCACTCGAAACGAACGCCCTCGTGCGAGCGCTGCGCCGTCGTCTGGCTGTGCTGCGGGTCGAGTCCCACCACGGTGCGCCACACCGCGATCAGCGCGACAACACACACACCCGCCAAGGCCCACCAGGCACGGGGCCAATCCTCGGGCATCACCAACACCCAGGGCACCATCAACGCCGACACCACAATGCCCCAGCCCGTGCCGCCGTAGTACAAACCGATCAGCCATCCCCCCTGGTGCGGTCGCTGCTGGGCCAGTCCGGCGGCCAGCAAGCCCCCGGTGACAAACACCATCGCGCTGGCACAGCCCGCCAGCCAGCGCTGCAGCATGAGGGCCCCAGCATCGGTGACAAATCCGCTGAGCGCCATGAACAGCGACGCCAGCAGCATGCCCGCGCGCAACACCTGCCCGGGGCGCCAGCGCTGCAGCAGTCGCGGCATCAGCAACGCACCCACGAGATAGCCCGCTGCGTTGGCGGTGTTCATGGCGCCCGCCAGCGTGTAACTCCAGCCCAGCGACTCGCGCATGGGCGGCAACAGCAAGCCATAGGCAAAGCGCGTCACACCCAGCGAAACGGCAGCTCCCAGGGACAGCACCAGGGCTTGCCCCCACAGGCCCGCACCCGACACCGGTTCGCGACTCATGCGGGCGTCACGTCGGATGGCTCGGTGGCCCCTGCCGGTGCGTCAAACAAGAGCGCCACCTGCAGCCCCAGCCCGTCCGGTGCCGTGCCCAACCACCACCCCGTCTTGAGCAAGCGCGCATATTCGGCCACGATGGCCAGCCCCAGACCCGAGCCCTCACGCAAGGCTTCGCCGGCCGACCCGCGCGACCAGCGCTGCATGACGTGTTGTTGCTGCGCGGGCGAGATGCCCGGCCCGTTGTCGGTGACGGTCAAGCGAACGGCCGGCATCAGGCCGGCCCCGATCAGCTCCAGTGCCACCGTCAACCGGCTCGGAATGTCGGTGCTTGAGCGACCATAGCGCAGGGCGTTGTCCAGGAGGTTGTTCAGCACGCCCTCGATCAAGGCTTGTTGACCCAACACCCACACGGGCGCCTCGACACCCTGTGCGCCCAGGTCCACCTGCAAACTGTCGGCTCGGGGCAAATGGCGCAGCACACTGTCCTGCACCACCTGGGACAGGTTGACCCGCTCCAGGGCCAGGTGCTGCTTGGCCTCGTCGGCAAGGGCCAACGCCAGCAACTGGTCCATCAACCGGCTGGCCCGCTCCTGGCTGTGGGCAATGCCCGCCAACTGTTCGCGCCACACCTGGGGATCGGCATGGCTCAAGCCATATTCCGCCTGGGCTCGAATGCCCGCCAGTGGCGTGCGCAACTCGTGCGCCACATTGCCCGAAAACTCGCGTTGCGCACGAAGGCTTTGCTCGATGCGGGCAAACAGCTCGTTGATGGCACGGGTCAGGTGCTGGATGTCGCGGGTACTGCTGTTGAGCACCACGGGAGTCAGGTCATTCGCATCGCGCTGCGACAAGGTGGTTTCCAGGTCGGCGATGGGCTGCACATCCGACTGGATCGCACGGCGCACGGCGACCGCCAGCAAGCCCAGCAAGAGCAGCTGCGGCACGATGGAAAACAACACCAGTTGCTGCATCACCCGCTCACGGCTGGTGGTGGTCTGCGCCAACACCACCGTGTGGCGCTGGGGCTGTTCGAAATTCAGTGTCACGCGGTGCAGCCGTCGGTTCTGAAACACCAACTCGTCAAACACAGGCCCCTTGGCAGACAAGGCATTGGCCGGTGCCAGGCCGGGATGCCCCGCCAGCAAGGAGCCGTCCTCCTGCAACACGGCAAAGAGGATCAGCTCGGTCTGGTCAAACAAAACAGCGGTCAGTTCCTTGGCATTGAGATTGAACTCGAGCCCGCCATGGGGTGACAACTTGACATGACTGGCCACCAAATAGGCGTCGTCGGCCAGCGCCCGGTCATAGGCTTGTTGCGTGAAGTAACCCGCCACCGCAATGGCAATGCCGGTGCCCAGCAACCAGGTCAGCGCCAGCGGCAACAGGACGTGCCGCATCAGTCGATTGCTCAGCAGGGGTTGCGTATCGGGCGTCTTCATGCGGACACCTCCTCCAGTAAATACCCCATGCCACGCAAGGTGCGGATGGTCACCCCGCTGCCCTGCAGCTTCTTGCGCAGACGCGAGACAAAGGCTTCCAGTGCGTTGTCGCCTAAAGACTCGTCAAATCCAGAAAGTTTTTCAGACAGTATGCGCTTGCTAACAACCTTGCCGGGGGGAGACAGCAGCTCGCTCAACACCTCGAATTCGCGCGCCGGCAAGATCAACTCCTCACCGTCGAGCTCGACCCGGCTCAGGTGCCGATGCAGGCACAGCGCCCCCACCCGCACCACATCCTCCGAGTTTTGGCTGCGCCGCACCAGGGCACGCAAACGCGCCTCGACTTCGGCCAGGTCAAACGGTTTGCCGACGTAATCGTCGGCCCCGGCGTCCAGCCCGGCGATGCGCTCGTCGGTGCGATTGCGGGCGGTGAGCACCATGACCGGCGTGCGCACGCCCTGGGCGCGCAACTCGCGCAACCAGACCACCCCGCTGCCCATGTCCGCATGCGCAGAAGACGTGAGGGGCAGGTTCAAGTCGAGCAGGATGGCGTCATACAGCTGCACGCGCGCAAAGTGCCGGGCCTGCTCCAGATCGGCAGCGCCATCCACGCGGTGCCCAGCCTCGTCCA
>CANFMY010000191.1 GCA_947448375.1 Comamonadaceae bacterium
ATCTTGTCCGCCGGGGTAGATGGCATCAAGGTGGGGGAAGCGGTGGCGCGGATGTGGGTTGAGAGAACACGGGACTAAAGGACCGCCTCAAGTCCCTTGCGCTCAAGAAGACTCAACAGCTTGAGAGAGGGACCGCTGGGCTTTTTATAGCCCAGCTCCCATTTTTGAATGGTAGAAACGCTCGTGTTCAAGATGGCCGCCAACACGGCTTGACTGACATGTTGCTTTTCTCGAAGTCGCTTGATTTGAGAAGGCGAAATGGCTTTCACCTCCACATGGCACAGCGCATCAAACTCGACCATCTGTCTTTTGCTGATCATGCCTTTGCTGTGCAGACCCAGGGCCGATTCATGTACTTCCTCCAGGATTCTGCTTTTGCGTTTTGTGGTCATGGTTCTCTTACTCTCAGTTCAATCAGTTCGCCATCGTCAACTTCTGCAACGATATCTTCAGCGCTCAACTCCAACAAAATTCGGGCCAATTTTTGTAGCGCCTTGAGTTCTTCGTTATCAATGTTGTGACGATCATTCTTTTCAAACCCATACAAGTAAATCCAGCGCTCCCCCAAGTGCGTCGCAACTATCGTCCTTGCGCCCGATCTTTTACCTCGCCCCTGTATCGCCACACGCTTTTTGAACACGCGGCCACCCAAGGCGGCCGTTAATCGAGAACGTTGAAGACTGTTGATCGAGTATCAAGTCACCCGCCATCTCATCCCTGCGCAGATTGCAAGGCCGCAATCCGCTCCTCCAGCGGAGGATGGCTGGCAAACCACTTGCCCAGGTTGCCGGTGATGCCCATGGCGGCCACGCTGCTGGGCAGTTCGCCTGCTTGCATCTGCTGCAGGCGAGACAAGGCATGAATCATCGGTTGGCGTGACCCCAGCAGTTGCGCTGCCCCGCTGTCGGCGCGGAATTCGCGTTGGCGGCTGAACCAGGCCACGATCATGCTGGCCACAAATCCCAGCAGGATGTCGAGCACCAGGCTGGTGATGTAGTAGCCCATGCCGGGGCCGGTGTTTTCTTCATCGTTGCGACGCAACACGGTGTCCACCGCATAACCAATGACGCGACTGAGGAACACCACAAACGTGTTGAGCACGCCCTGGATGAGGGTCAGCGTCACCATGTCGCCATTGGCCACGTGGGCGATCTCATGGCCCAGCACCGCTTCGACCTCTTCGCGGGTCATGCCTTGCAGCAAGCCGGTGGAAACAGCCACCAGCGCCGAGTTGCGGAAAGCCCCGGTGGCAAAGGCGTTGGGCTCGCCTTCATAGATGGCCACCTCGGGCATGGCAATGCCGGCCTTCTCGGACAAGCGGCGCACGGTGTCCACGATCCATTGCTCGTCCGCCGACTGCGGTTGGGTGATGACTTGTGCGCCCGTGCTCCACTTGGCCATGGGCTTGCTCATCAGGAGCGAGATGAAGGCGCCACCAAAACCCATGATGAGGGAGAACCCCAGCAAGGACGTCAGGTTGAGCCCGTTGGCCGTGAGGAAGCGGTTCACGCCCAGCAGGCTGGCCACGACGCCCAGCACCACCATGACCGCCAGGTTGGTGAGAACAAACAGCAGGATGCGTTTCATGAAGAACCTTTCTGGATGACACCGAAGGGTATTGAAGATGGCTGATGGCTCGGATGGTAGGGATCAGCCCCTGAAAATCAAGGTTTGCAGGGGAATACCCCTGAACTCCGCGGGGATGAGGGTGCGGATTTACCCTGCGTTGCGACCGCGTTCGGACAGCGGACGAAACACGTGCGCGTCTTTGTAAAACGCCGGATCAGCATTGTCATCGCACCAACCCGGAATGCCCATGACCGGCAGTGGCTGGAACGGTTTGGTGGCCATGAACGACGCGTCCAGACGCTCGGCCAGCCAGGCATCCCAGGCGGTGTCGGTGGCGGGCACTTGCGGGTCCACCCAGAACGCGTGGGCTGTGATGGATTTGTACGGCTGACACAGTTTTTCCAACAAAGCGTGACCAAACACGACGGGCCGCGCCAGCCCTGCGGCAGATGCGCCGCGTGCGTTGCCTTCCACAGGCTCTGCCCCAGCGCACACAGCCTCTGCGGTCGGCACCCGTCCCGCCGCCCACCAATCCTGCCGGTGCATCACCAGCAAGGTGTGCCAGTCATGCTGCCGCAACGCCTCCCACAACACGGGCGGCGCTTGCAGCAACAGCGCGTTTTCATCGAAGAGGGTCAAGGCGTCGCGCAAGGGGCCACGGCGAGCGCCCACCCCCTCGCGGCCAATCACGTCCGCTTGCAAGGCGTTGAGCCGCAACTTGGTTTTCGGAAATCGTCGCCAGCAACAGGCATTGAACAGGTCGTGCAAGTTGTCTCGCGTGGGCACCTGGCGTTGCGTGAAAATGAAATCTTCGTAAGACTGACCGTCGGGTAACGCCGTTTGCGGCACAAACCGCACCGGCGTTGCGTCATCCAGGCGATTGAGCAGGGTCGGCAGATGCGCCGTGTCCGGCTCTTGCTGCACCATTTGTTGGTGCCACTCGCCCCACACAGGTTCCACCCAGGCTTGCCAATCACGCCACCAGGGGCGTGACCCATCAGGCGGGTAGACAGACACGTGGGAATTCCGAGTTGGTCACAAACCGCGTGTTGAACCGCACGCGTCAAGCCTGCATTCCAGCCTTCGTCAGGCCTGCAGTCTCCAGGCCAGCGTCTCGCCCGCGCGCAACGGCTTGAGCTCGGCCTCGCCAAAGCGGAAGGACTCGGGCGGGGTCCAGGTCTCGCGGCGCAAGGTCACGGTGCCGGTGTTGCGTGGCAAGCCGTAAAAGTCGGGGCCATTGAAACTGGCGAAGGCCTCGAACCGATGGAGTGCGCCCGCCTGGTCAAACGCTTCGGCATACATTTCCAGCGCCGCGTGCGCGGTGTAACAGCCCGCACACCCCACGGCATGCTCTTTCAAATGCGCCGGATGCGGCGCACTGTCCGTACCCAAGAAAAACTGGGGGCTATCGCTCGTGGCCGCCTGCACCAGCGCCTGACGATGCACCTCGCGCTTGAGCACCGGCAAGCAATAGTAGTGCGGACGAATGCCGCCGGTGAAGATGGCGTTGCGGTTGTACAGCAGGTGATGCGCGGTGATGGTGGCGCCGAGATGGCTGGCTGAGGCCTGCACATACTGCACCGCCTCGCGCGTGGTGATGTGCTCGAACACAATCTTGAGTTCGGGGAAATCGCGGCGCAGGGGCTCGAGCTGGGTGTCGATGAAGACGGCCTCGCGGTCGAACAAATCAATATCCGGGTTGGTGACTTCCCCATGCACCAGGAGCAGCAAGCCGTGTTGTTGCATGGCCTCCAGCGTGCGATAGGTCTTGCGGATATCGGTCACGCCCGCATCGCTGTTGGTGGTGGCGCCTGCCGGGTAGCGCTTGAGCGCCACCACACCGGCTTCACGCGCATGCTGCAACTCTGCGGCGGGCAGATTGTCGGTGAGGTACAGCGTCATCAAGGGCTGAAACGACACGCCCGCTGGCACGGCCGCCAGGATGCGCTCACGGTAGGCCAGCGCTTGCGCCACGGTGGTCACCGGGGGCTTCAAGTTGGGCATGATGATGGCGCGACCGAATTGTGCGGCGGTGTGCGGCACCACGGTGCTGAGCGGTGCGCCATCGCGCACATGCAAATGCCAATCGTCGGGGCGGGTGAGGGTGATCGTGTCAGTCATGCCCGTGATTGTCGCCCATGCGCTGCCCAAGAACCCGCCACCACCGTTTGTCCTGATGGCCCTGATGGCCCCGATTGCGCAGCCTGCGCCTCGCGGGCCTGCTGCACCAGAAAATCCCACAGCGACTGCACCAGGGGTTTGACGTGATGCCGCGCCGTCGGCCGGGCCCGACACGCCCAGATCTGCACGGTGCCTTGCAACTGCTCCAGCCCCGCCGGCAAGGCGCTGACGAGCTTGCCCTGCTCCAGTTCACGCTCCACGGCGCTGTGCGGCAAAAACGCCACGCCATGCCCTTGCAAGGCCATGGCCTTGAGCCCTTCGGACATGTCGGTTTCGTACACGCGGTTGAGGTGAATGGCCTCGGGGCTTTGCTTGAGCATTTGCTCCACCAACTGCCCCAGGTACGCCCCCGACGCATAGCCCAGGTAAGGCAGCGGCTGCTCCGACGTACCGGGCAGCACATGCTGCGGTGCGCCACTGGTATCGGGCTGCACATACGGCGCCAATGTTTCGTGCCCCAGACTCAGCACATCG
Organism: Comamonadaceae bacterium; assembly: GCA_947448375.1. Lineage (GTDB taxonomy): Bacteria > Pseudomonadota > Gammaproteobacteria > Burkholderiales > Burkholderiaceae_C > Limnohabitans. The sequence continues at coordinate 4,225 of CANFMY010000191.1, forward strand.
TAATGGTCCGTGTCCAGGGCGATGGGTTGCGAGGCATGGTGATAGGCAATCAACAAGTCGCAGCTGCCCTCCACCAGGTGCATCACTGCGTCGTGCACGTTGAGCGCAATGAGCCGACTCTTGAAGCCGCCAAAGCCTTGGTGCAACCGGCTCACCCAGGTAGGAAAAAACGTGAACGCCAACGTGTGTGGCACCGCAAACGCAATCATGTCCTGACCGGCCGCGCCATGGGTTCGCAGCAGCATGCGGGTGCTGTTCAAGGCGTGCAGCATCTCGAGTGCCTGCGGGTAAAAGGTATCGCCCGCAGGGGTGAGGCGCGTGGGGTAAGAGGACCGGTCCACCAGATCCGTGCCGGCCCAGGCCTCGAGCGCCTGAATGCGCCGCGAAAACGCCGGCTGCGTCACGTGCCGCTGCTGGGCCGATCGGCTGAAGCTGCCGGTCTCGACCAGACTGACAAAGTCTTCCAGCCACTTGGTGTCCATGGCGGGATTGTAGACAGGCCCGATACACTCACGCCTATGTCGCTGCACCCCTCCTCTGCACTGGTCCTGTTCTCCGGCGGCCAGGATTCCACCACGTGTCTCGCCTGGGCTTTGTCGCGCTATGAGCGTGTTGAAACCGTGGGGTTTGATTACGGGCAACGCCACCGCATTGAGATGGATTGCCGTGTGCAGGTGCTGATGCAACTGCGCCAGCAGTTTCCCGCCTGGTCGCCCCGCCTGGGCGAAGACCACGTGCTGGACTTGCGGGTCCTGGGGCAACTCAGCGACTCGGCCCTGACGGACGAACGCGCCATTGCCATGGCGGCCAGCGGCCTGCCCAACACCTTTGTGCCAGGACGCAACCTGCTGTTTCTGACCTTTGCGGCCACGCTGGCGTATCGCCGTGGTTTGAAGTTTCTGGTGGGCGGCATGTGCGAGACGGATTACTCCGGCTACCCCGATTGCCGGGACGACACCTTGAAGGCCCTGCAGGTGGCCCTCAGCCTGGGCATGGACGAGCGGCTGGTGATTGAAACCCCGCTGATGTGGCTGGACAAGGCGCAGACGTGGTCACTGGCCCGTGACCTGGGGGGCCAACCGCTGATGGACATCATGGTCGAACACACCCACACCTGCTACCTGGGCGACCGAGCACAGCGCCATGCCTGGGGCTATGGCTGCGGACACTGCCCTGCGTGCGAATTGCGGGCGCAAGGGTTCTCGCGCTACGTGCAAGCTGGCAGCGCTTAGCCCCTTCGGATCACCGGTTGTCCGGGTAATCGTACGGAGATCTCCGGACGGTCATCGCCCCAATCAACCGTGGACGTGATCAGTAATCGATGGCCAGACCCAGGGACCCCCCGTCGATGGTTTCTTCACGGCGGTTGTAGTACGAGGTGTAGTCGGTTACAAAGCTCGCGTTGCGATTGACACG
>CANFMY010000192.1 GCA_947448375.1 Comamonadaceae bacterium
ATGCCGTCAGCGGCAGTTCATTCAGCGTGGAAGGCATGTCCGAATCGCAAGGACGTGCACTGCTGGATGAATTGAAAGAGCATGCCACGCAGGATAAGTACTGCCACACCTATGACTACGCCAACGGGGACGTCATCCTGTGGGACAACGCGCTCCTGTTGCACAGCGCACCGCTGATTGATCTGACACGGCCGCGCGAATTGTGGCGGGTCACCTTGAAATACACGAGCCATTAATTCTCGCTCTTGATCCCCAGATCGTGGATCAGCGTTCGCCAGCGCACCAGGTCTTCACGCAAAAAGCGGGCAAACGCATCCGGACCCAGGCCCGTGGGCTCCAGCCCCTGCCCTCGCAACACCTCGACCACTTCGGGCGAGGACAGAATTTGCGCTGTGTCGGCTGCAATCTTGTCCACGATGGCTCGAGGCGTCCCCGTGGGTGCCAGCATGCCAAACCATCCACTGGTGTCCAGATTGGGGACGCCGGCCTCACCAAAGGTGGGAACCTCAGGCAGCACTTTGGAGCGGGTGGCGCCCACCAGGGCCAAGGGACGCACCTTGCCGCTCTTGAGGTGCGGCATGGCCGTGCCAATGGAATTGAACGAACTCACCACCTGTCCACTCAACAAGTCCACGATGGACGCTGATTCCCCTTTGTACGGAATATGCGTCAGGTCGATGCCGGCACCCCGTTTGAGCGCTTCACCATAAATGTGGAACGACGATGCATTGCCAAAGGAGGCGTAGTTGAGGGGCATCCCCCGAGCCTTGGCCAACTTGGCCCCTTCAATGAATTCGCCCAGGCTTTTGTAAGGCGCATCGCTGCGAACCAGCAGCACCACTTCCGAGCGGATGAACTGCACCACCGGAACGAAATCGCGCTCGGCATCCCAGGGCACCTTGGGCAATAGCGCGGGGGCCTGCACCAAGGAGGTGAAGGTGGACAACAAGGTGTAGCCATCAGCCGGCGCACGGGCCACGAAATCCGTGCCAATCACGGTGGTGGCCCCCGGCTTGTATTCGACCACCACGGGTTGACCCCAGCGCACGGCCAGCTTGTCGGCCACCATGCGCGTGACCCGATCGGGGCTGCCTGCCGGCAAACTCGGCATGACAATTTTCACCGGCTTGGTGGGCCAAGCGGGTGTGGGTTGCGCCAGGCAGGTAACCATGGTGCCGAACAAAGAGAATGCCAGCAGGGACTGGAGCAGTGCGCGCTTGTGGTTCATCGTAGTGCCATTCATCGAAGTGCCGTTCACCGGCTTGCCTTATGCCGCTTGCAGGGCGGCTGAGCGTTCAAGAATCCAGGGCATCACGTCGGAGGCAAACAGCGACACCGAGCGTTGCGAGTGGACAAACGGAATATCTCCAAAGGCAAATCGGGTGAGGACGAAATTGATACCCGACACCTCGATTTGATGCAGCAGTTGTTCGCGCACGGTCTCGGGTGTACCCGCCAGTGCACGCCCTGCTCCCGCCAATTCGTCCCAGGTCGCAGGGAAATAGGCTCCCGGCTTGGTGCCGTGCCGGTCCCACAAATACATGAAACTTCGGTGCCAGCGGGCGTAGGCCTCGCGAGCCAGGTCCTGTGCCTCGGCTTCAGTGGGGGCAATCACCATGTGCCTGGTGGTGCCCATCAGCGGCAGGGTGTCTGCGCTGTGTCCCGCTGCTGCCCATTCGGCACGGTAGCGATCGGTGATGATGCGAATACGCTCCAGGGGGGCATTGCCCACGACGTTACACCGATTGGCCACACACCAGCTCACGCCGTTGGGGTCTCCAATGCCGTACCACAAGGGTGGATGTGGCTTTTGCCAGGGCGACAGAGTGAGAGGCACGTTGTCAAACTGATAGAAACGGCCTTGGTGGGTCAACTCGGGGTTTGTGGAATGGCTGGCGTGCAGCGCCTTCATCACAACCTCGTACGACTCCAGGTAGCGCTCATGCGCCTCGTCCGGGTTGACACCGTAATAGTCCAACTCGTAGGGTGAAATGCCTCGCCCCACCCCCAGCTGAAAACGGCCACGGCTGAGATGATCCAGCATGCAGATTTCCTCGGCCAGCCGCAGGGGATGGTAGAGCGCCAGCGTGTACACCAGTGGGCCAAACAACAGGCGACGGGTCCGTTGCGCCACGGCCGAATGAAACACGGAAGGCGACGGCGACATGCCCAATGGCGTGGCATGGTGCTCAGCCGTGAGGTACACGTGAATGCCGATGCGATCGTAGGCCTCAATCAGCTGCAATCGTTCTTCATAAAAATCACTCAACGGCGCGCCGCTGTTGTCGAGGTGATCAAATACGCCGAATTTCATGGTCAAGTGCCCGGGTGTGAATGACTGGCAGGAGTGGTATCCGTCTAAGGGTCGGTCGATACTACAACAGCCACTTGTATTTCACTGTCGACAATGGTTCAGCCGACTCGTCCTGATCCCAGGGGTTCTCCACCAGTCCGCAAGCAGCCACGGGCTGAGATGTACCTGAACCTGATGCGGTGCTCTTGCTGTGCGCCCACGCGCTGACAGCACCTGAAAGAAAAATCCAAAGAAAATAGGATGCCCCCAATAAATAGAGTACAATACATGGGTCTGCAGCTAATTGCTTACCTTGACTGCAGCCAGGTTTGAGATGGGCAGCGGTACCCCAACACCGCACACCTCCACCCCAGGTCCAACATCGTCGGACACATTTGGTGGTCACACTTTTCGAATTGGCAAGCTCCACTCTCGTCGGCCACCCCGTCGTCGTATTGCCCCCGCACAACTCATCAAGTTGACGGGTACCCAGGCTCACATCGCCTGATTTTTCTTGTATTTCATGTCATTTCATACTTCACTGCCATTTGCAGTTGGCAAATATCTGATCACACCGATCACCCGAGCCGCCAAAACCGGCCTCTACACAGCATCTCTGTCGATTCGACGCGGTCAAGGCACACAAACGCACGACCGGGTTTACACCTTCAAGCCAGAATTCGACAACAAGGACAGCGCACTCTTGTACGCGGCAGCTCAAGGGCGCTACTGGCTTTTGAACCCTGAATCACTTGCCTGACCCACATTCAACACAGGAAACAACATGGCCAAAGAAGAACTCATCGAGATGCGCGGCAAAGTGGACGAGGTGTTACCCGACATGCGCTATCGCGTCACGGTTGAGAATGGCCATCAACTGATCGCCTACACCGGGGGCAAGATGCGCAAACACAGCATCCGCATCCTGACAGGCGACCAGGTCACATTGGAGATGTCGCCCTACGATCTTTCCAAGGGACGCATCACGTTCCGTCACATTGAAAACCGGACACCCCGCGTGGGAAAACCGGCTTTCAAACGCAAGCGCTGAAACGCTTCACTTTTCTTCCACTGTTTTTACCCCGCGCCTTGAATAACTCCGGGTGCATTTTTTGAAAGACCTCAACATGAACAACAAACTTTACGTCGGCAATCTGTCCTACTCGGTCCGTGACGACGATCTGCAACAGCAATTCTCCGCCTTTGGCCAGGTCAATTCCGCCAAGGTGATGATGGAGCGCGACACCGGTCGCTCCAAGGGCTTTGGTTTTGTCGAAATGGGCTCAGCCCAGGAAGCGCAAGCCGCCATCGAGGGCCTGAACGGCAAAAACATGGGCGGCCGTGACTTGACCGTCAACATCGCCCGCCCGATGGAAGCCCGCCCCCCGCGTGACAACAACGGCGGCTACGGCGGCGGACGCCGCAACTACTGATCCAGTCCTGGAACGCCAATGGGCTGCCTCTGGTCACAGAGGCAGCCCATTTTTTTGTGTGGACCGCCCTCAACAGCAGTCCGTGAGGCGTCGGTCAACTCATCAATATTGCTTGTAGGGCAGGAATTTGCCAGACAGCACGACATTGACGCGGTCGCCCTTGGGATCCGGCTCGCGCTGGATGTCCATCGAGAAGTCGATGGCGCTCATGATGCCGTCGCCGAACTCCTCGTGGATCAATTCCTTGATGGTGGTGCCGTAGACGCTGACAATTTCATACCAGCGGTAAATCAGCGGATCGGTGGGCACGGGCGTGGGCAGCGAGCCTTTGTAAGGCACCACCTGGAGCCACTTTTGCTCCTCTGCATTCAAGCCAAAGATTTTGCCCACGACTTTGGCCTGAGCAGGCGTGGCGGTCATCTGCCCCATGCAAAGTGCCGTCGTCCACTCTTTGGACTGCCCCACTTTTTTGGCCACATCTTCCCATTTGAGGCCCTTGGAGACCTTGGTGCTGATGATTTTTTCGGTCACGTCCATGCGATTCATGTGTTCTCCTGTGTTTGAAGATGAGAGTTGATCAAAAATTAATGCGCCGTGGCCCGGGTGACCAGGAAATCCACGATGTGATTGCGCAAGGGGTAATAGTCGTCCAGGTGATGCAAGCCTGAACGGGTGCGGCTGCGCGGCAAGGGGTTGCGAACCACTTCGGCAATACCGCCCGGCTTGTAACCGTCGGGGGTGTCGGCGCCGTTGTTCATCAGCAGAATGCGATCGGCCAGCAGAATGGCTTCGTCCACATCGTGCGTGATCATGAACACGGTTTGCTGCGTCTCGCGCACAATCTGCATCAACTCGTCCTGGATGGTGCCGCGGGTGAGTGCGTCCAGCGCCCCAAAGGGCTCGTCGAGCAGCAACATCTTGGGTTGAATGGAGAAGGCGCGGGCAATGCCCACACGCTGCTTCATGCCGCCCGAGAGCTGACTGGGTTTTTTGTCGATGGCATGACTCAGCCCCACCATGTCGACAAATTTTTCCACATGCACATTCAGTTTCGGCGTGGGCATGTCGGGCCAGCGCGACTTGACGGCAAAGGCAATGTTCTGTCGGACCGTCAGCCAGGGCATGAGAGCGTGCCCCTGGAACACCACCCCGCGCTCGAGGCTGGGACCCGACACCTCGCGACCATCCATGAATACATGACCCGACGTGGCCTCGTCCAGACCGGCCAGCACATTCAGGATGGTGGTTTTGCCGCAGCCCGAATGGCCGATGATGCAAACAAACTCGCCGCGCTCCAGGCTGAACGAGACATCGGCAAAGACGGGACGCGTTGCGCTGTAGGCCTTGCTGAGTTGTTCGATTTTCAAAAAACCGGTCATGGCGCGAGATTCCTGTTTGATGGGGGCGACATCGGTTTGCAAGCGGGTGTCATTCCACATAGGTCACCATGCGCTGCAGTTGACCGAACATCAGGTCGAGCATCATGCCCACCACGCCAATCACGAGAATGGCAAAGATGACGTTGGTCAGTGAGAGGTTGTTCCATTCGTTCCAGACAAAGTAGCCAATGCCTGTCCCGCCCACCAGCATCTCCGCGGCCACGATCACCAGCCAGGCAATCCCCATGCTGATGCGCATGCCGGTTAGGATGGTCGGGGCGGCCGCAGGCAGAATCACCAGAAAAGCTTTTCGAATCGGGTTGACTTCGAGCGTGGCGGCCACGTTAAGCCAGTCTTTCTTGACCGAGGCGACGCCAAAAGCAGTGTTCACCAGCATCGGCCAGACCGAGCAAATGAAGATGACGAAGATGCCGGAAATGGCAGAGTCCTTGATGGTGTAGAGCGCAAGGGGCATCC
>CANFMY010000193.1 GCA_947448375.1 Comamonadaceae bacterium
ACCGATTCGTAGTTGAGCATCTGGGGCACGAACGCGTCGGCGGTGGCCGCCTGAACCTGGGCAATGCCACTGAGCACCTCCAGCCCCCTCCAGTCATCCAGGGGCAGCGCCGGCAGTGCAGGCGCAGGGGCGTCACCCAGCCACAGGGCGCGGGGTTGACCCAAGGCCGGGTACAGGGTGATCAAGTCGCCCCCCCCGAGTGGCCGATGCTGCCAGGCCGGAAGATCGGCGGTGCCGGCCCATTGCGCGAGTGCCGGCCCCACCAGGCCTCGTACGGGGCATGGGGCCGTCACATCGGTCAAGCGGACTTTGGATCGCAGAACAAACATCGACAAGCGCTTGAGGGTGGCGGCCGCAAGGTCGGAGGAGCAGATCAGCAACACCCGTTCGGTGCTGCGCTTGAAACCCACGAAGCTGGCCAGCAGCCGGCCCTTGGGGCTGCAATAGCCGCACAGTCGAGCCTCCCCGGGTCGAAGCAGAGCAAAGTCGTGGGTCAGCTGGTTGTGCAGAAAGGAGACGGCATCAGGGCCTTCGGCCTGCAAGACACTCAGGTGAGGAAGGTCGCACACACCGCCGGCAAAGTTGGCGGGCAGGTGCAGGGGTTCCAGGGAGATCGTGGTCATGGCTCGATTATCATGTCCCTTCCAAATGGCGGATGGGATCAGGGTTGTGCGTGCGTGGTTGATTCGGGGAGGGGTCGGGCTGCTGACCATGGGCGTCCTGCTGGCTGCCTGGGCCGGTTGGTGGGTCTATCGCGACCTCCCGTTGCGCACCTCACCCGTTGAACTGGCCATCGAGCCGGGCACCTCGGTTCGCCAGATAGCCGAACAGGTGCAGGTCGCTGGGGTCGAGGTGTCGCCCTCGCTGTTGTACTGGATGATCCGCCTGAGTGGTCAGGCGCGTCAGATCAAGGCCGGCAACTACGAAGTCAGCCCCGGTGTCAGTGCCTGGCAGTTGCTGCAAAAACTCGCACGTGGTGAGGAGTCCTTGCAGGCTGTCGCCTTGATTGAGGGCTGGACCTGGCGTCAATGGCGTTCGTCGCTGGATAAAGCCGAGTTTTTGCGCCATGACACACGCGATCTGTCAGATGCGGACATCGCGCGTCGCCTGGGGTTGACGCCAGACGCCCTGGAAGGACGCTTCTACCCCGACACCTACACCTACGCAAAAGGCAGTTCCGACCTCAACGTGCTGGAGCGGGCTCAGCGGGCGATGGACCGACAACTCAACGTCCAATGGAAGCAGCGAGCGAGTGACCTGTCCATCACGCAGATCGAGCAAGCCCGCATCCTGGCCAGCCTGATTGAAAAGGAAACCGGTCGCGCCAGTGACCGGGCCATGATTTCCAGCGTCTTTCACAACCGCCTGCGACTGGGCATGCCGCTGCAGACTGACCCCACCGTCATTTATGGCATGGGCCCGAGCTTTGACGGCAACCTCAGGCGGCGCGATTTGCGGTCCGATCACGCCTGGAACACCTACACCCGCAATGGCTTGCCTCCCACGCCCATTGCCATGCCCGGCAAGGGTGCCCTCATGGCCGCCGTGCAGCCCGCTCGCAGCCAGGCCCTGTATTTTGTGGCGCGCGGGGACGGCAGCAGCGAGTTCAGCGACAACCTCGAGCAGCACAACCGGGCGGTGGACCGGTATCAGCGCTCCAGGAGGCAGGCACAATAGCGGCATGAGCACAACTGCGCGTGGTTTGTTTGTCAGTTTTGAGGGTATCGATGGGGCCGGCAAGTCCACCCACATTGATGCCCTGGCGCATCTGTTTGCGCAGCAAGGTCGTCGAGTCACGCTGACACGCGAGCCTGGCGGCACCCCGCTGGCTGAAACGCTCAGAACCCTGGTGCTCAATGAGGCCATGGACCCGCTCACCGAAGCCTTGCTCGTGTTTGCCGCTCGCCGCGATCATTTGCAACAGGTGATCGAGCCCGCACTGGCCCGCGGTGATGTGGTGCTGTGCGACCGCTTCACCGATGCCACATTTGCCTACCAGGGCGGTGGACGCGGTTTTGACACGGCGGTGCTCTCGCAACTCGAGCATTGGGTACAGCAGTCTCCGCAGGGCCTGCGCGAACCCGATGTCACCCTGTGGTTTGTCCTGGATCCCCGCATTGCCGCCGAGCGACTCAGCCAGGCACGCGTGCCGGATCGCTTTGAATCGCAACCGGTGACCTTCTTTCAACAGGTGCACCAGGGCTATCAGGGGCGGTGCGAGGCTGCCCCGCAACGCTTTGTGCAAATTCCCGCGGATCAGAGCCGCGAAGCGGTGTGGGCGACGCTGGAATCCGCCCTGCGCACCCGAGGGGTGCTGGCTTGAGCGAGGCCGTCGTGTCCACCGCCTTGGCCCCCTGGCTGGAGCGTCAACTCCTCCGCCTGGTCGAGCACAACGGTCACGCCTTGTTGTTGCAAGGCCCCAGTGGGTTGGGCCAATATCCCCTGGCCTTGTCGCTGGCCCAGGCTTGGCTGTGTCAGCAACCCGATAGCACGCAGGGGATGCGGGGCTGTGGCGTGTGCCCCAGTTGCCACGGCGTCGCGGTGCGAACCCACCCGGACTTGCGTGTGCTCATGCCCGAGAACCTGATGCTGGCGCTGGACTGGCCGCTGGACGAGTCGGCGCAAAAGGACATTGACGACAAAAAACGCAAGCCCAGTCGAGAGATTCGCGTGGACGCTGCGCGCGACCTGATCACCTTCACGCAACGGACCGCGTCGGGTGACCGGGGCAAGGTGGTGCTGATCTACCCGGCCGACCGCATGAACGGGGTGACCGCCAATACCTTGCTCAAAACCCTGGAAGAACCGTCGGGAGACACCCGTTTCATTCTGGCCACGGATGCCCAGCACCAACTGCTGCCCACCATTCGCAGTCGCTGTGTGGCCCACCCCATGGAAGGCCCGACGCAGGAGGAGGGCGTGTCTTGGCTCACGGCTCAAGGCATGACCGATGCCCTGGCGTGCGTGCTGCTGAAGGCCGCGGGGGGACGTCCCGAGGACGCCCGGTTCATGTCCGAACGCGGGTGGACCGATGCCCGATGGGCTGCCATTCCCAAAGCCCTGCGCGCCGGCGTGGTTGAGCCCTTGCAGGACTTGGCGGGAGGGGAGCTGATCGATGTGCTGCAGAAAGTCTGCCACGACCAACTGGCGGTTCAGGTGGGCGGTGCTCCCCGTTTCTTTGCCGCACAGTCGCTGGTGTCGGGAACTTCGCTGCAATCCCTATCGAATTGGGCGCAAGCCTTGCAACGCAGTGCCCGCACAGCCGACCACCCCTACCAGGCGGGTCTCATGCTGGAGGCCTTGGTCAGCCAGGCGCGCCAGGCGCTGTCCTCCCCAGGTACTTGACCGTATGTTCATCGATTCTCATTGCCACCTCAATTACCCGCCCCTGAAGGACGATGTACCCGCCTTGCGCAGTGCGATGGCACAGGCGGGCGTGGACAAGGCGCTGGTCATCAGCACCACGTTGGAAAGCTTTGATGAGGTGCACCAACTGGCCATCAACCACGACAACTTCTGGTGCACCGTGGGGGTGCATCCGGACGAGGAGGGCGCTCGATCCCCCACCCTGGATGAATTGACATCCCTGGCCGCGCGCCCCCGAGTGGTCGGTATCGGTGAGACAGGCCTGGACTACTTCCGCTTGAACGGCCGCACCGTGGCAGACATGGAATGGCAACGCGAGCGGTTTCGGACCCATATTCGAGCGGCCCGGGCCTGCCGGTTGCCCTTGGTGATTCATACCCGCGAGGCTGCGGAGGACACCCTGGCCATTTTGCGGGAAGAGGGTGAGGACGGGTCTGCGGGCTCAGCGGGTGGCGTGTTTCACTGCTTCACTGAAACCCTGGACGTGGCCAAACGGGCCCTGGATCTGGGGTTTTACATCTCCATCTCAGGTATCGTGACCTTCAAAAGCGCGCAGTCCTTGCGCGAAGTGGCCACCTGGTTGCCCCTGGACCGGCTGTTGATTGAAACGGACAGCCCCTACCTGGCGCCCGTGCCGTATCGCGGCAAAACCAATCAACCGGCTTATGTGGCCGAGGTGGGGCGGTCAATTGCGCAGCTTCGTGGTCTCGAGGTGGCACAACTGGCCCAGACCACATCACAGAATTGCCTGCGTTTATTCAGCGTGATGGCGGCATGAAATGACCCGGATCATGACTGCAAGTAAATTCTTATTCAACATTAGATATCTCGTTTATCTATATGTTTTAATTGGATTTAATTGTGCTTTAAGTAGCTCTTACGATGACTTTTTCAAAGCCATCGAGTTCGATGACCCTGTGGTGGTTCGGCAGTTGCTGCAACGCGGTTTTGACCCCAATACCCCCACGGCAGACCTGCAAACGCCCCTGATACTGGCCATTCAAAAGGGCTCTGTCCGTGTGAGTCAGGTACTCATCAGCAGTCCGCAGTTACAGGTCAATCGCCCCAACCCCAACGATGAAACTCCGCTGATGCTGGCGGCGCTCAAACAACAAGAAACACTGGTCAAGGGGCTGATTCAACGCGGCGCCGACGTCAACCGGCCTGGATGGACACCCTTGCATTACGCCGCGACCACCGGGCATCTTGGCATCATCCGGTTGCTCTTGGAGCACCACGCCTATATCGATGCCGAATCGCCCAATGGCACCACGCCGTTGATGATGGCGGCTTATTACGGCACGCCAGAAGCAACAAAACTCCTGCTCGAGGAAGGTGCAGACCCGTTGATCAAAAATCAAAAAGGCATGTCTGCATGGGATTTCGCCGGCAATGGCCCGCACAAGGAATCAGCGGCGTACATCGAGTCTTTTTCACAGGCCGCCCAAGCAAAATCCCGGGATGCCAAGCCAGCTTCAAAGTAAGGCGTTGTCCTGGTGGTGAAACACCAGGCGGATACCGAGGGTGGGCCCGGATGGTCGAGGATGTTGCTGACTTAAACCCCCTCTAATACCTCCTCCTATAAATTAAACATAATAAACATCGTATTAAATATAAATGGACGGACACAAAGAGGCCATCGACTCAATGACCATGCGGCCAAAGAATCAAAGCATCCCGTTCCTCCACCAGCAGACTCACACGGGCCCCCACGGGCAAGCACACCTTGGTGGGCACATGACCAAACGGAAGACCCGTCAACACGGGGATCTTGAGTTGGGATCGCAGCCAATCGACCACGCTGGACAGCTTGAAGCCCTTGTCATGCGGAGTCAGATGAAACTGGGTGAATTGGCCCAGCACCAGGGCTTGCTGGCGAGCCAAGACCCCTGAGTGCAACAGTTGCGTGAGCATGCGTTCCAGGCGGTACGGGTGCTCGGCAATGTCTTCCAGAAACAGCACGCCACGGTTGATGGTCGGGAAATAGGGCGTTCCCAGCAACGAGACCAGGACAGCCAGATTGCCCCCCCACAGCACGCCGTCACGGGCCCAGGGCCCGGGCTTGCGCTGCGCATAGACCTTCTGTGTGGCCGTTGAAAGACGCCAGCCCACGCCCTCCCCCTGCCCTTGCAGCACGTCATCAAAGCAGGCTTGCATGATCTCATCGGGATCTTCTGCGCCGAAGTCTTCCCCC
>CANFMY010000194.1 GCA_947448375.1 Comamonadaceae bacterium
AGATCCTTGCGCGCCAGGGTGTAGATCAGCAAGGCCAGTAACACGAAGGGCAGTGCTCGGCGCAACACAGCGGGCGAGACCTGGGTGACCGTCCAGGCGCCGAGACACGCGCCGATGAAGGTGAGGGCCGCGGCCACCAACACCGTGCGCCAGACCATGGTCACATGCCGGCTGTAGCGCCAGGCGGAGAAGGACGAGCCCCAGACCGCTGCGGACTTGTTCGTTCCCAGCAAGGTGGCCGGCGGGGCATAGGGGAAGGTGGCAAACAGCGTGGGCACCAGAATCAACCCACCACCGCCCACGATCGAATCCACAAAGCCCGCCAAGGCCGAAGCCAGCGTCACGATCAACACATCCATGTCGGGATTGTCCCATGCGCAGATCAGGACGCTGTGCGGTTCGATCGTTCAAGAATCGAGGTGCCCTGCTGGCCCGGCGTTCCGCAAGAAACAGGGCACACAGCGAACCCGGTGCCCATCAAGAAAAAAGGCACCGAGCGGGCCCGGTGCCTTGTCAGGGACATCTCGTCGGATGTCGTCATGATTGGAAAAAGTGTTCGTCTCCTCAGACCCTCGAATCAACAAACCTGGGGTTTGTCACGAGTGCGTTGACTGTACGGGGCGGCCTGCGTGCGGATGCTCAGGATTTACCCGATGAGGGGCTGTGTCGAATGCGGGAATGAATTCTTTGGAAGTCAGTCGGCTGTCGATGAATGCTTTTGGATGCCTTTGGGGAGGGGGTGGCTTGTCCCCAAGCGGGACGTTCAAGTTGTGTCGACCACTCAGGCGGCAGCTTGCGCGACCAACCACTCGGCAGCCCGTTCGGCCACCATCAGGGTCGGAGCATTGGTATTGCCGCTGGTGATGGTCGGCATGATGCTCGCATCGACCACCCGCAAGCCCAGAATCACCCCACCGCGGCCATCACGCACCCGCAGCTCGGGATCGACCACGGCGTTGGGGTCGTCCAATCGACCCATGCGGGCTGTGCCCACGGGATGAAAAATGGTGGTGGCGATGTCGCCAGCCAGTCGCGCCAGGTCCTCGTCGCTCTGGTATTGCGGACCCGGCTTCCACTCCTCGGGCTGGTAGCGGGCGAGGGCCGGCTGGGCCACGATGCGGCGGGTCACGCGCAAGGAATCTGCCGCCACGCGACGGTCTTCATCGGTGCTCAGGTAGTTGGGCGCGATGGCCGGGGCCTGACGAAAGTCCGGGCTGCTGATGTGCACACTGCCACGGCTGCTGGGGTTGAGGTTGCAGACACTGGCGGTGAACGCCGGGAACGCATGCAAGGGTTCGCCAAAAGCATCCAGGCTGAGCGGTTGCACGTGGTATTCGATGTTGGGCCAGGCCTGCTCGGGGCTGCTGCGGGTGAAGGCGCCAAGTTGCGAGGGCGCCATGCTCATCGGACCGCTGCGCTTGAAGGCGTATTCCAGGCCGATCTGCAGCTTGCCCCACCAGCTGTTGGCCAGGGTGTTGAGCGTTTGCACACCTTGCACTTTGAACACGGCGCGGATTTGCAAATGATCTTGGAGATTGGCGCCCACACCGGGCAGGTTCACCACCGGGTCAATGCCGTTGGAGCGCAGCACCTCGGGTGAGCCGATGCCGGACAACTCGAGAATTTGTGGCGTACCGATGCTGCCCGCACTCAGGATGACCGCGTGTCGAGCCCGTGCGGTGACCAGTTGATGACCATCCCAGCACACCACACCACTGCAGCGCTGTTGTCCGTCCGGCAAGGTGTCGAGTTCGAGGCGAGCCACCTGCGCCGAGGTCCAGAGTTCGAAGTTGGGGCGGCCGTAACAGGTGGGGCGGACAAAGGCTTTGGCGGTGTTCCAGCGCCAACCGCTGCGTTGATTCACCTCGAAGTAACCCACGCCTTCATTGGTGCCCCGGTTGAAATCCGGCGTGGCAGGAATGCCCGCCTGTTCGGCGGCTTGCGCAAAGGCGTCCAGAATGTCCCAGCGCAGGCGTTGCTTTTCCACGCGCCATTCGCCACCGGCGCCACGGTGACGCAAGGTCCGGTGGTACTCACTCGAGCCCTGCAACAACTCGCTTTCCTGCTCTTTGGCGCCATGCATCGCATTGGCGCCCAGGTAGTGGTCCTCGTGGAGTTTGAAATACGGCAGGCTGTGCTCCCAGCGCCAGCGCGCATCGCCGCACAGCTGAGCCCACTGGTCATAGTCGCGGGACTGACCGCGCATGTAGATCATGCCGTTGATGCTCGAGCAGCCACCCAGCACCTTGCCACGCGGATAACGCAGCTGTCGACCATTGAGCCCGGCATCGGGTTGCGTTTGATACAACCAGTCGGTTCGGGGGTTGCCAATGCAGTACAGATAGCCCACCGGAATGTGTACCCAGTGGTAATCGTCCTTGCGCCCGGCTTCGATCAGCAACACCCGATGGCGCGCGTCGGCCGAGAGGCGGTTGGCCAGCAGGCAGCCGGCGGTGCCGGCGCCCACGATGATGAAGTCGAAATCCGTGTCGCTCATGGGGTGCCTTGAGGGGTGGCGTGTCGACGAAAAGACGGGTTCAGGCCGGTTCGAACGTGAGCTGCACGGTCAACGCCAGCGAGCTCAGCGCGCGGTGGGCATGGCGAACTCGGCGCCTTTGCCGATGCTCTCAGGCCAGCGCTGCATGATGCTCTTTTGGCGCGTGTAAAAACGCACACCCTCTTCGCCGTAGGCATGCATGTCGCCAAACAGCGAGCGCTTCCAGCCGCCAAAGCCATGCCAGGCCATGGGGACCGGAATGGGCACGTTGATGCCTACCATGCCGACCTGGATGCGACGCGAGAATTCGCGCGCCACGTTGCCATCACGGGTGAAGCAACTCACGCCGTTGCCAAACTCGTGGGCGTTGATCAGGTTGACCGCAGCGCCGAAATCCGGCACTCGCACGCAACTGAGCACGGGGCCAAAAATCTCTTCGCGGTAAATGCGCATGGAGGGCTGCACATGGTCGAACAGCGTGCCACCCATCCAGAAGCCCTTGTCACAACCGGCGCCCGCTTGCGAGCCCTTGAAGCCGCGCCCGTCGACCAACAGCTTGGCGCCTTCTTGAGTTCCGATGTCGATGTAGCCGCAGATGCGCTGATGCGCAGCGGCCGTGACGATGGGGCCCATCTCGGCGTCCAGTTCCACACCGTTCTTCACTTTGAGTGTGCGCGTGCGCTCGATCAGGGCCGGCATGATTTTCTCGCCCACATCGCCCACCAGCACGGCCACGCTGATGGCCATGCAACGCTCGCCGGCTGACCCGTAAGCGCTGCCAATCAAGGCATCGACGGCCTGATCCAGATCGGCGTCAGGCATCACCACCATGTGGTTCTTGGCGCCACCCAGCGCCTGCACGCGTTTGCCGTGGTGTGCGCCAGTCTCGTAAATGTAGTTGGCGATGGGGGTGGAACCCACAAAGCTCAGACCCTGTACCTGCGGATGCACCAGCAGAGCGTCCACGGCCTCTTTGTCGCCGTGCACCACGTTGAACACGCCGTCGGGCAAGCCGGCTTGCTTGAGCAGGTCGGCCATGAACAGCGAGGCGCTGGGGTCGATCGGGCTGGGCTTGAGGACAAAGGTGTTGCCACAGGCCAGCGCCACCGGGAACATCCACATGGGCACCATGACCGGGAAGTTGAACGGTGTGACGCCGGCCACCACGCCCAAGGGCTGGCGCAGGGTCCAGTTGTCGATGCCGGTGGAGACCTGGTCGGTGAAGTCACCCTTGAGCAGTTGCGGAATGCCGCAGGAAAACTCCAGGATCTCGATGCCCCGCGTGACCTCGCCTTGTGCATCGGTGAAGACCTTGCCGTGCTCGGCGGTGATGATGCGCGCCAGGTCGTCACGGCGCTGGTTCATCAATTCCAGAAACTTGAACAGGACGCGCGCACGCCGGATGGGCGGTGTGTCGGCCCACGCAGGAAATGCAGCTTGTGCAGACGCCACCGCCTGGTCCACATCCGCGGCGCTGGCCAGCGAGACTTTGCCCGTGACAGCGCCGGTGGCGGGGTTGAAGACGTCTTGCTGGCGGCTGGACTGGCCGGCCTGGCGCTGGCCCTGGATGTAATGGTGGATGGCAGTGGGACTCATGATGGGCGAAGAAGTGTCGGGTGTTAGAGGGGGCCGGGCTGGCGTGCAGGGCACACCCGGCAGGGATCCATGCTGACGATCAGCGACAGCCGGTCACGTCCACGTTGCTGCCACTGGTGTAACTCGACTCGGCGCTCAACAGCCAGAGAATGGCTTGCGCCACTTCCTGTGCAGTGCCGGCTCGCTTCATGGGGAGGTTGGGGCCGACGGCCTGTGCGCGACCGGGGAAACCGCCGCTGGCGTGGATTTCGGTGTCGATGATGCCGGGGCTGACCTGGTTCACGCGAATGCCCTCGCCGGAGACTTCCAGGGCGAGTCCTTTGGTCAACGAGTCAATGGCGCCCTTGCTGGCAGCGTAATCCACATACTGACCAGCGCCCCCCAGGCGGGAGGCCGCACTGCTGAGGTTGACGATCACGCCACCGCTGTGACCGTGGTGCGTGCTCATGCGACGCACGGCCTCGCGGGCACAGAGAAAGCTACCGATGACATTGAGGCGGAACATGCGCTCCAGGCGGGTCACGGTCATGTCGTCGACCCGGGACTGCGCGTCCACCACGCCGGCGTTGTTGACCAGACCATCCAGTCGGCCCCAATGGCTGTCGATGCGCTGGAACATGGCCATGATCTGGGCCTCGTCGCCGACATCGGCCTGCACCACCAGGGCTTCGCTGCCCGCTTGCTCGATCTGACGTGCCACGTCGTCGGCGGCTGCGCGATTGGCGGTGTAGTTGACCACCACGCGCCAGCCACGCTGGGCGGCCAGGACAGCGGTGGCAGCGCCGATGCCGCGACTGGCACCGGTGACGAGTAATACGGGTTTCATAGGAGTCTCCTGCAGAAAATCGGGTGAAGCGTTACAACCTGCCCACAGCGGCTATCAAGCCACAAAACAACGCAGTTTATAAAGAGGAGTTTTCCCCATGCCCCAGACCGTTGATTATTACTTCGCCCCTCAAAGTCCGTGGGCTTATTTGGGGCATCAGCGCTTGCGGGATGTCGCGCAGGCGGCAGGCGCCTCTGTGCGGATTCTGCCGGTGGATCTGGGGGGCAAGGTGTTTCCCATTTCGGGCGGGCTGCCGCTGGGCCAGCGCGCCCCGCAGCGCCAGGCGTACCGGCTGGTCGAGCTCAGGCGTTTCAGCGAGCACTTGAACGCCCCCCTGAACTTGCACCCGCGCTATTTCCCGGTCGGGGGGGACGATGCGTCCAGGGTGATCATCGCCACCGATCTCCTGCACGGTGCCGAGGCGGCGATGGACATGGCGGGCGCGATTCTGGCGGCGGTGTGGG
>CANFMY010000195.1 GCA_947448375.1 Comamonadaceae bacterium
CATCCAGGGGCTGTCGGAGGGATGGAGCGCTAGGTGCAGTGGACAAAGCTGCGGCATCTGCCTGGAGCGCGGCTGAGGGCAGTGCACCCGACAAGGGCCCGGTCACGGGCGTGGGCAGCGGCGCTTGGGGCGGCCACTGTCCACGGACGGGCAATTCGGCCAGCAGGCCTTGGCGCGTGCCCCCCACGTTGGCCACCATCAAGAGCGGGAATTTGTGCGGTTCGGTGCTGCGCAGGGCGCTGAGTGGCCACTCGGCGGTCCACACCCCGCCTTGCCAGGATTGGCGGGATTGGGGGTGACGCTCGGCTGCCGACTCGACGACTTCATTCAACTCGGGGAACAGCTCGATGGCTTTGCCCTGCCAGGCCTCAGGCCAACCGCTGATGCGCAGGCGCAGGGTGTGGGTGCCGACCTCGGCCTGCATCCCCTGGCTGCCAAGGCGTGCGGGTTGTGACTGGATGAGGGCGTCAAACTCGGCAGCATGGGCTCCCTGGCTGCTGCGCAGGGGCACGGAGAGACGAAATTGCCCCTCTTGCGGAATGCATTCCTGGCGGCAGACCAGCCAACTGGCTTTGAGCTTGATGTCCAGTGTGCCAGCGGGTGGGTTGAACGTGGGGGCGATGGTGAGCGGAGTACCCAGCAGGGTTTTGCCTTCAAAGCCGTAATTGGTGAGGTCGGCCACACTCAGTTTGGTGGGCAGTGGCCAAGCCACGGGGCCCGAGGTGACGCCGGTGGGCAACTCCCAGTCCAGTTGCGTGGGCAGGCCGGAATCGCCGGCGTTTTTCCAGTAGGTGTGCCAACCGGGCTGGTGCTGCAGGGACAAACCCAGCCAGACAGATTGCCCAGCGGCCAGCCCCTGGGGTGCATGGACCCGCAATTCGGCCCGGACTTGCGGGGTGCTGACCACAGACTGTGCCAGCGATGCACCTGCCAGCAACACGCCGGCCAGTAGCGAGAGGCCGCGCGTTATCCAGACATGCATCCATGGGTTCATGAGGCAGGATGTTACCGAAGGCTTAAGATGGTGAGCCATGAACGCATTTCCCCGATTCTGGGCCGACCTGACCTCGGCCGACTTTGCGCAACTCGACCCGGCGCGTGCCGTGGCGGTGTTGCCGCTGGGCGCCACCGAGCAGCATGGCCCGCATTTGCCGCTGTCGGTCGACACGGTGCTGGTCGATGGCGTGGTGCGCGAGGCCCTGGGGCATCTGGCCACGAGCGCTCAGGTGCTGGTGTTGCCCACGCAATCGGTGGGGCTGAGCACCGAGCACACCGCCTATGCCGGCACGCTCAGTCTGAGCCCGGAAACGCTGATCCGGCTGTGGATCGAGATCGGCGAGAGCGTGGCCCGTGCGGGCGTGCGCAAGCTGGTGCTCTTCAATGCCCATGGGGGACATGTCGGGGCCATGGACATCGTGGCGCGCGAGTTACGCGGGCGTTGTGATTTGATCGTCTATCACACCAGTTGGTCCCAGTTGCCCCTGGGTGAAGCCGTGGCGGCTCAATTCACTGCTGCCGAGTGGCGCTTTGGCGTGCATGGCGGCGATATTGAAACATCGTTGATGCTGGCCGTCCAGCCTGCTGCCGTGCGCCAGGACCTGGCGCAGGATTTCCGCTCAACGGCCCAAGACCGTGCCGCCCATTACGCGGTGCTGGGCGATGGCCGTAGCGCCAAGCTGGGCTGGCACATGCAGGATTACAACCCGCAAGGGGCAGCGGGCAATGCCACGGCCGCCACCCCCGAGAAGGGGCAGGCGCTCTTGAAGACAGCTGGAGCGCAACTGGCCCGCTTGCTCGACGAAGTGGCCTTGCTGCCGCTGAGCACGCTGCAGTCACGCTGAGGGCCGAGAAGGCCGAGAGGGCCGAGAGGGCAGAGAGTGCAGAGAGGGCAGAGAGGGCAGAGAGGGCAGAGAGGGCAGAGAGGGCAGAGAAGGCAAAGAGCGACAAGTGCTCGCGAAGAAAGCCCTCAGGCCCTTGCGGGCGCGGTCTGTCGAACAGGGTGGCGCGACCTCAGGCGAATGTCACCCAGTCGCGGTACTCGGGTGCATCCAGATGGCTCAGGGTGTTGTAGCTGATGAGCCGATGCCCCTTGGGAGTCATCTTGAACTCGCTGACCGCGCTGTTGCGGATATGAAAGTTGAGCTCGATCGTGGTTTCCGGGGTGGTGCCCAGCACATGGCCGACGGCTGTCGAGATGGGGCCGCCGCTCGAGACCAGCAGCACCTCGCCTTGGTGATGTGACAACACCTGGTGGATGGCCTCGACGACGCCGGTGCGAAACGCCTCATAACTGGGCATGCCCACGGGCGAGGTCTTGCCCTCCATCCATTGCTGCAAGGCTTCGCGCAGCAAACGAAAGTGATGGCGGTACAACTCGGGCGTGGTGGGCTTGGCCAACGGCTCGGGATGAATCGCGCGGATCAGCGCTTCGCTGTCGTACTCATTCAGCCCGGGGAGTTGCAGGCTGTCATGCGAGCTGCCCAGCCCTTCTTGAATACCCGCCAGAGTTTGCGCGTGGCGTTGCAGGGTGCCGGTGATGATGGCGTCAAAGCGCCGACCTTGCTGGCGAAAATGTTCACCCAGACGACGACTCTGACGCCAGCCCAGTTCACTCAACTGGTCATAGTTGTCAGCACCAAACGAGGCCTGGCCATGGCGCACTAAGTACAGAGTTCCCATGGCGGGTCATTGTGTCATGGCTGGTGACCACGCGCAGCGTGGTTGTGCTGCCTGGGTGACGACGTGTGGGGCAGGGTCGGCCCGCGCCACATCAGCTGCGCGTGGAGAGGATTTCCCAGCGTTCAAGCGCTTGCATCAGCAAGTCCTCGATCTCGCCGTCACGCGCGTGGAGCTGGGCGGCACGGCCTGCGTCCCGTTGGTAGAGACTGCCATCGGCCAGTTCCTCGCGCAAGATTTGCTGCTCGGACTCCAGGGCTGCGATGTGATTCGGGAGCCCATCCAACTCGCGTTGTTCCTTGTAGCTCAGCTTGGCACGCGGCTTGGGTCGTGGCGTCTCGGTTGCGGTGGGCTGTGATGCCGCGGCAGGGGTGCTCGTGTCGTCGTTGCGCTGCATGGCGGCCGATCGCGCCGATTGTGTGAGCCAGTCCTCCACGCTGCCTTCGTATTCGCGCCAACGCCCCTCGCCTTCCGAGACCAGTGTGCTGGTCACCACGTTGTCCAGGAAGGAGCGGTCATGGCTCACGATGAACACGGTGCCGTTGTAGGACTGAATCAGATCTTCCAGCAACTCGAGCGTTTCGATGTCCAGGTCGTTGGTGGGTTCGTCCAGCACGAGCACGTTGGCCGGGCGCGCAAAGAGCCGAGCCAGCAGCAACCGGTTGCGCTCGCCGCCCGAGAGCGATCGAACCGGTGAACCCGAGCGCGCCGGCGAGAACAAAAAATCACCCAGGTAGCTCTTGACATGCTTGCGTTGCTGGCCGATCTCGATCCACTCGCTGCCCGGACTGATGAAGTCCTCGAGCGTGGCGTCCAGATCGAGTTGCGCACGCATCTGGTCGAAGTAGGCAATGCTCAGTTGCGAGCCTCGTCGCACCGTGCCGCTGTCGGGCTGCAACTCACCCAGTATCAATTTAAGAAGCGTGGTTTTGCCAGCACCATTGGGGCCGATCAACCCGACCTTGTCGCCACGCAACAAGGTGGCGTTCACGTGCTGGGCCACCACGCGCTTGATGCATTGGCCGTCTGGCAAGGTTTGATCAAAACTGAGTGACACATCCTCTAGTTCTGCAACCAGCTTGCCGCTGGCGTTGCCGCGGTCCAGGTCAAAGCGAACCTGGCCCACCACGTCACGCCTGGCCGCGCGGGTCTGTCGCAATTGCTCCAGCCGTGCGATTCGACTCTGGCTGCGCGTGCGACGTGCTTCCACGCCTTTGCGAACCCACACCTCCTCCGCTGCCAGCAGTTTGTCCGCCTTGGCCTGAATGACGGACTCCTGTTGCAGTTGTTCCAGCTTGAGTTGCTGGTATTGCGTGTAGTTGCCAGGGTAGTTGCGCAGATGACCACGATCGAGTTCCACGATGCGAGTGGCCACCCGATCTAAAAACGTGCGGTCGTGGGTGATGGTGATGATGCTGCCGTTGAAGTTCAACAGCAACTTTTCAAGCCACACAATGCTGTCGAGGTCCAGGTGGTTGGTGGGCTCATCGAGCAGCAGCACATCGGGCGCACTGACCAAGGCTTGCGCCAAGGCCACTCGTTTGGCCATGCCGCCCGACAGCGTCTTGACCCGTCGGGTCCCGTCGAGCTTGAGGCGTGCCAGTGTTTCTTCAACACGTTGTTGCCAGGTCCAGCCATTGAGGGCTTCGATTTCGTCTTGCAGCTGTGCCAGTGGGGGGTCGCCACGTTCGAACTTGTCGATTAACGCTCTGACGTGTGCGAGACCGTCACTGACGGATTCAAAGATGGTGTGCTCGGGCGCCAGCACAGGCTCTTGTGACACATAGGCGATGCGCAGACCCTGTTGACACTGCAGGGCGCCGTCATCCAGGCGCTCCAGCCCGGCCAGAATTTTCAGCAGCGACGATTTGCCCGTGCCGTTGCGGCCAATCAGCCCCACCCGTTCAAAGCGCTCAAGCGAGAACTGCGCACGGTCCAGTAGTGCGACATGGCCAAAGGCCAGTTGCGCGTCTTGCATTGATATCCACGACATAGTGGGTGCATTATCTGGAGTCTGGCGGCTCGGTGAAATTATTTTGGTGTTGGCTTGAAAACCGTGCTATAGTCTTTGGCTCCCCTGAAGAAACGACTCAATGAGTTGAGACCCAGCGGAGGGGCTTTCAGATCTATCCAGGCCAGCAGCAAACAAAAAATATTTTTGAAATTGTTGCCAGCAACGAAAATTTCGGTATAGAATCTAAGGCTTCGCTGAAATAAACGGCACAGCATTCGCTACAAGCAAATGCCCAGCAGTTGAAAGTGGCAAAAACCCTCGGGTTTGACAGGTCTTTAAAAACCATGTCATAATTCAAGGCTCTGCTGAAAACGGCAGAAACATAGCGGCATCGACCGCGCAACGGGTTCATTAAAAATATACAGCCGATAAGCGTGGGCGTTTTAAGGCGATTGCCATGGTTCTAGTAACCAAGTCGCAAGACTTAAAACGCTCATGAGATAGAAGTGAAGTTCACTTCAATTCCGTTTTATGAGTGGCTCTCGAAAGAGGGCAAAATATTCAAGATCGAACTGTAGAGTTTGATCCTGGCTCAGATTGAACGCTGGCGGAATGCTTTACACATGCAAGTCGAACGGCAGCACGGGGGCAACCCTGGTGGCGAGTGGCGAACGGGTGAGTAATACATCGGAACGTGCCCAGTCGTGGGG
>CANFMY010000196.1 GCA_947448375.1 Comamonadaceae bacterium
ATCAGCCAGCGTTGACGTCGGGGAGATGACATGCCAGGTACAGGGGGCTAGGTGAACGAATAAAAAAGAAAAAAGGCGACAGAGAATTTTAGAAGCTTGAGGTTGCGCGGCGCACTCATGGGGAAGTGGACGACTTCTGCACGCTTTGGATCAAAGCTTCGTAATGTGCAGCGGCGCTTCTCCATGTTCTGTTCTTTGTAAAGGGCTCGCCTGCTTGTGCCAGCTTGACCCGCAATGCCATGTCGTCGAGCAAGGAGCGAAGCAGTTGGGCCAAGGCCTCAGTGTCCAGCGGGTCATCCAGGATCAACGCCGTGCGCCCGTGCTGCAATTCGGCCGCAATGCCACAGTGGCGGGCACTCGTGACAATCACGGGCAAGCCATGCGCCATGGCCTCCAGCACCACCATGGCGTAGGTGTCTTCGGTGGTGGGGTGAACCAGCCAGTCGGCGGCCGCATAGGCGGGCGTCACATCGGTCAAGGAGCCCAGCAGATGCACACGCTCGGTCAAACCCAGGGCCTGCATCTGCTGCTGGTAGCGTTCCAGATGCCGGCCTTGTCCCACCACGGCCAGGTGCAGCCCACTCGTCTGCGCCAGTGCCTCCAGCAAGGTGGGCAACCCCTTTTTGTCAAAGTCATTGCCGACAAACAAGGCCAGGGGAACATCAGCGGGGAGCCGCAGTGCCGCTCGGGCGGCTGCGGCAGGCAGCCGCGACGCCGGGAGTTCCACGCCGGGCGGAATGACCTCCATCATCGAGGCCGTGTGCGGATAAGCTGCCACAGTTTCCAGCATCACGGAGCTGGACGTGGCCACAACCCGGCGGTCTGCTTGCGGGCTAAACCGCGCGGCCTCCAGGCACCAGTAGGTGATCAGGCGCGGGCTGGTGAACAAGGACAACCACCGAAGCCAGCGCTTGCCCGTGCTCAGCCCGTGGAACAGACCCATGCGAAACGGCCTCACATGCACGGTTTGCACATGCCCATGCCAGGTGTTCTCATGCGAGTGCACCACGTCAAAGCCACGTCGGGTCATGCGCCAGGTCTGCAGGGCAAACCACAGTTGGTTGACCCAGCGCGGCCTCTTGAAGGGGCGTGACACCGGGTGATAGGTGATGCCAGGGTGGTGGTGCTCGATGTCCTGGGCAAAGACGTGCACCTCGTGCGTGCTCGCGAGTGCTTCCGCAATGGCCGCGGCGTACCGCTCGGCCCCGCCAAATCGGTAGCCGAAGTGCCGGTTGAGAACAGCGATCCGCAGTCGCTGCGGGGGGCTCATCGGTAGCGGTCCTCGTAGGTGTGCAAGGTTTTGGCCCAAAACAGCAACAGGTGGTTGCTGTGGGCGATCAGCACGCGAGGCAACTCGAAGAGATCATCGCTCGGCAGCGCCCGGCCACGACGGGTGGTGGTGCTGGTGATGAAGCCCGCCTCTCGGGCCATGGCGGCGTGCTCGGCGGTGTAGCGCCCATAGGGATAACAGAAATGCCTGACTTCTTGCCCCGTGATGTCTTGCAAGCGTTGTTGACAACCAGCCATTTCGTCCCAGGCCTGGGCCCGGTCCAGCGTGGTCAGGTCGGCGTGGTGCCGTGTGTGGGCGCCCAGGTCCATGCCGGCTTGCACCCATTCGCGCATCTGGGCCGGGGTGAGCAGGCGCTTGGAGGGCACACCAATGGCGTCATCCCATGCATTGCGTCCCTCAAACGGGTCACTCACCGCGTAGCAGGTGGCGCTGAAGCCGTTGCGCTGCAGCACAGGCAGTGCATGTTCCAGGTTGTTTTGGTACCCGTCGTCAAACGTGATGCCCACCACCTTGCCAGATTGGTCTCCCTTCAGGTACGGCTCCAGCGCGGTCATGCTGAGCCCTCGGTAGCCCAGCAGTCGCAGCAAACCCATCTGGCGTGCAAAACGCTGGGGCGTGACGGTCAACCCCCTGAGCGGCGTGCCTTTCGCCGGCGACGCGTCGATCTGGTGGTACATCAGGATGGGGATGGGCCGGGTCATGACGTCAGTGTGGTGCAAATGCGTTGGCCAGGTCACTCATCGAGCAGTTCGGGCGTACTGGTTCAAACCTTGTTGCGCCTGGATACGCCCACTCGACAGGATGTCTTGAAGACGCTGCACGTTGTCTTGCAGCCGGGATCGATCACTCTCCTGGTGCCACAAATGCAGCACCGCCGTGGCAAACCGACCGTCCTTGCGTCGCACACCCCGACGGATGAGGCGCACAGCGAGGTCCGCGTCTTCGTGCCCCCAGCCGGCGTAGCTTTCATCAAAGCCATTGATCGCCACACAGTCGTCACGCCATACAGCCAGGTTGCAGGTGCGCGCACCTTGCCACCGTGCAGGCGAGCGCAGTCGCCAGGCACCGTCGGCCACGTGCAGCAGGGGCAACCAGCGGTTGATGCGCCCCAGCAGACGATCCACCAGCCACTGGCCGCGGTGGCGTGTGTGCAGCGGGAGTTGGTGCGCCAGCGCTTGGCGGGTGAAGGCGTCGCTCATCAAGATGCGATTGCCGGCCACAAAGCACCCAGGCTGCGCCAGCCGCTTGTGTTCGCTGACAAGGTCGGGCAGGGGCACGCAATCGCCATCCAGAAAAATCCAGTAGTCTCCGGTGGCCTGTGCGCAGGCGCGGTTACGGGCGGCGCCGGCACGGAACCCCTGGTCTTCCTGCCAGACGTGGTGCAAGGGCACCGGGTAGTCGCGGGCCAGGGTTTGAATCAGCTGAGCCGTATCTGGCGTGGAGCCATCGTCCGCCACCAGCACTTCAAACGCTTGATCGATTTGCGCGGCCAGGCCTCGCAGCACCGCCTGCAACGCATCCGGGCGGTTGTAGGTGGTCACGATGACAGAAGTCTTCATGAACGCGGCGCCTGGTCCTGCAGGTACATCAGCTTCAGGTACCGGTAGTAGGTGCCTTCAGCGTTGGACACGGCCAGGATGAAACCCTCCCGACCATCCAGAAACCCCCGCTTGAGAACGTAGGTGCGAAAGAACGACCACAGCCCATGGCCAATGGCCGTGGACAGGCTGGCTCGGCGGCCCTGTGCCAGCAATGCCAGGGCACCTTCCCGGGAATAGTGATTGACCTTGTGCAGCACCTGGTCCAGCGATCGAAAACTGTGATGCAGCAAGGTGTGCTGCAGTGCGGCCACAGCGCCCTCCAGCACCACCCGTTCGTGCACGCGAGCTGGCGTGAACGAGCCCGCTCCGCGCTTGAACAAACGCAGCACCGGATCAGGCCACCAGCCAGAGTGGCGCATGTCGCGACCGCAGTAGCTGCTCAGGCGAGGCAAGGTGTAACCCTGCGCCTGAGGCGCTTGCAGCACGGCTTGCATTTCCTGCGCCAACGCCGGCGTCACCTCTTCGTCCGCATCGATCGACAACACCCAGTCGCCCGTGGCCATCGCCAGCGCCCGGTTTTTTTGCGGCCCAAAACCGGGCCAATCCGTCACCGTCACCCGGTCGGTGTAGCGCTGGCAAATCTCGACCGTGGCGTCCGTGCTGCCCGAATCCAGCACGATGATCTCGTCGGCCCATTTCACCGACTCGAGGCACTGGCCCACGAGCTCGGCCTCGTTCTTGGTGATGAGAATGACTGAAAGGGTGGGGCGGCTCATGCGCAGCAGGTCAGCCCAGCTGTTTTTTCTTGACGGAGGTCTGTTTGGGCTTGGCCCGTTTGATCTGGCCGCCAGAGGTCAGGCGCTGATTGCCCAGCACCCGCACCGTTTTGACCTGGGGTCGCTGGCCGCCGCGGCTGCTGTACTTCAGCACCTTGAAGTCACGCGGCCCGGGCTTGCGCTCTTCGTCCAGCGCCTTTTCCTTGACCGGCTTGGGGCGCCACAGCACCAGCAACTTGCCGATGTGCTGGATGGGCGCGGCATCCAGCCGGTCGGCCAGGGTCTGGAACAGGGCGTCACGGGCGGTGCGATCATCGCCCAGCACGCGCACCTTGATCAGGCCATGGGCGTTGAGGGCGGCATCGATCTCGCGTTGAACGGCGTCGGTCAGGCCGTCCTGCCCGATCATGACAACGGGTTCGAGGTGGTGCGCCAACGCGCGGTGCTCCTTGCGCTGAGCGGGCGTGAGTTGAATGGCAGACATGCGAGTATTATCCCTGCCTAGGCAGATTCCCGAGTGAAGATTCAAACCAAAAGCAAAAAGGTCAACAAGTCGTGGCTCAACGACCACGTCAACGACCCCTACGTCAAAATGGCCCAGAAAGAGGGCTATCGCGCCCGTGCGGCCTTCAAACTCAAGGAAATCGACGAGCAACTGGGGCTGATCCGCCCGGGGCATGTCATCGTGGACCTGGGCTGTACCCCGGGTGCCTGGAGCCAGTACGCTCGCCGCCGCCTGTCCCCCCAGGGGGCGGCCGTGGGAGACTTGGACGGTATTCTGATCGGTGTGGATCTCCTGCCGATGGAGCCCGTCGAAGGGGTGCAATTCATCCAGGGAGATTTCCGCGAGGATGCCGTGCTGGAGCAGGTGAGTGCCGCGCTGCAGGGGCGCCAGGTGGATCTGGTCATTTCCGACATGGCGCCCAACCTGTCGGGCATCGCCTCGGCGGATTCGGCCCGTATCAGCCATCTGGTGGAACTGGCGGTAGCTTTTTCCGTGAGCCACCTCAAACCTCAGGGCGCTCTGGTGACCAAGGTGTTCCATGGCAGCGGCTACAGCCAGCTGGCCAAGCTGTTCAAGGAAACGTTTGTCCAGGTCAAACCGATCAAGCCCAAAGCCAGCCGCGACAAGTCTTCCGAGACATTTCTGGTGGGTCGGGGGCTCAAAGGGCGCTGAAACAGGTCGATAACCTTGTTGCCTGGATGACTTATGGTTTCAGCAGCCGCGTTGTCGGCCCTTGAAACGCCTAGAATGTCATGCATATGCCTTCCATGGCACAAGTCTCGAAAATGTGGGCCCCAGAGCCCGTTTGCGGTTACCTGCGGGTAACCTTGTTTGGAGTCTGCATTGAATAACCAATGGTTTTCCAAAGTCGCAGTTTGGCTGGTGATTGCCTTGGTGCTGTTCACCGTGTTCAAGCAGTTTGACGCGCGCGGTCCTTCCGGTGCCGGCTACGTAGCGTATTCCGATTTCCTCGAAGAGGTGCGCGGCAAGCGCATCAAGACCGCCACCATCCAGGAAGGACAGGGCGGTACCGAGATCGTGGCCATCACGCACGATGACCGCAAGCTGCGCACCAATGCCACCTACCTCGACCGCGGTCTGGTGGGCGACTTGATTGCCAATGGCGTGAAGTTCGACGTCAAGCCGCGCGAGGAAGGCTCGCTTCTCATGACGCTGCTGGTCAGCTGGGGCCCCATGTTGCTCCTCATTGGTGTG
>CANFMY010000197.1 GCA_947448375.1 Comamonadaceae bacterium
CTGGTGGACGCCGCGCGCAAGGAACCTGGCAAGTACAACATCGGCTACGGCGGGGTGAACAACACGCAGCACCTCACCGGAGAACTGTTCAAGTCCTACGCCAAGGTTGATCTGGTGGGTGTGACCTACAAAGGCAGCGCCGCAGCGGTGACGGATTTGCTGGGCGGGCAGGTGTCCTTGCTGGTCGACAGCCTGGCGGCCACCATGCCGCACATCAAGTCGGGCAAGATCCGTCCGCTGGCCATCTCCACCCTGCAACGGGTGCCGCAAATGCCTGACCTGCCCACCGTAGCCGAGAGCTTCCCAGGCTTTGAAGGGGTGGGATGGGCTGGCCTGGTGGCGCCCAAGGGCACCCCCCAGGCCGTCATCGACAAGATCAGCGATGACACGCACAAGGTGCTGAGCGACCCCAAGATCCGCGAACTCATCATCGACCGCGGCATGGTGCCCGACATGCGCGGGGCCCGCGAGTGGGGTGACTTTGTCAACGCCGAGGTGCTCAAATGGTCCGAAGCGGCGCGCAAAGCCAACCTGAAGGCCGATTGATAGCCGATAGATAGCCGATTCAGGGCCGATTGTTGTCGAACTGATACTGCCCGGTGGGGCCAGGGCAGGACATGCCACGGGGTCGTTTGCCGCCACCGGTGAACACCGATATGATCGCCGGTTCGCCCTGGCTATCTTGGCCGGGTCTGTGCAACGCGTGTGCGACAGGAGAATAGACATGGCTGGACTCGTTCCTCATATCGACCCGGATGGACTGCTGGAGTTTTCGGTGGTGTACACCGACCGGGCGCTCAACCACATGTCCCAGCGTTTTCAAGGCGTGATGACGGACATCTCCGGTATCCTGAAAGAGGTCTACCACGCGCACAGCGCCGTGCTGGTCCCCGGCAGTGGCACCTTCGGCATGGAGTCGGTCGCGCGGCAATTCGTCACGGGTCGCCGAGCGATGGTGATTCGCAATGGCTGGTTCAGCTACCGCTGGACCCAGATTTTCGAGATGGGACACATCCCCGCTGAAAGCATCGTGATGAAGGCTCGTCGGGTGGGCACCGATGCACAAGCCGCCTGGACACCGTGCCCGGTCGGCGAGGTGGTGCAAGCCATTCGCCAGCACCGCCCCGATGTGGTGTTTGCGCCCCACGTGGAAACCGCTGCCGGCATGATCCTGCCTGACGACTATCTGCGTGCCGTCTCTGACGCCGTGCATGAGGTGGGCGGTCTGATGGTGCTGGATTGCATCGCCTCGGGTGCTGCCTGGGTGGACATGGCGGCCACGGGCGTGGATGTGCTCATCAGTGCACCGCAAAAAGGCTGGAGCGGCTCGCCGTGTTGCGCCATGGTCATGCTGAGCGAACGCGCCCGCAGTGCCATCGAGTCGACGCAAAGCACGAGCTTTGCCTGCGACCTGAAAAAATGGCTCAACATCATGGAAACCTATGAAAAGGGTGGTCATGCCTACCACACCACCATGCCCACCGATGCCTTGACGCGTCTGCGCGACGTGATGATGGAAACCCGGGCCTACGGTTTTGACAAGGTGCGTCAGGAACAGTTCGAGATTGGTCGCCAGGTTCGGGCCTTGCTCGAGTCTCGCGGATTCAAGAGCGTGGCGGCCGAGGGCTTCAAGGCACCCGGCGTGGTGGTAAGTTACACCACCGACACCGACATTCACAACAGCAAAAAGTTCCTGGCCCTCGGCTTGCAAACGGCCGCGGGCGTGCCCTTGCAATGCGACGAACCGGCTGACTTCATGACCTTCCGCATCGGGCTCTTCGGATTGGAAAAGTTGCACAACGTGACACGCAGCGTGCAACACCTCGCACACGCCCTCGACAGCATGGGGATCACAGCCCCTGAAGCCGTCCCCGCCTGAAGAGGGGTCAGCGGGTGGCACGCCAGCGTTGCCACTCTTGCGGTTTCACGCAGCAGGTGACACGCAGCAGGTGATACGCAGCAGGTGATACGCAGCGTTCGACACAGCTGTTGCCACCTTACGCGTGGCAGACACTCAAACCGTGGCGATGGGCGTAGCGGGTGATCCCACTGCGCCGGGCAGCCGCAACGGCGGTGCTGTCAGCAAGAAGCGGGACCGCTGGTGCTCGCGCAGCCAGTTGGCCAGCGTTGAGAGGTGCCAGATCTCGCCCAGGTGCACGCCCAGTTTGAAGAGGCAATGCTGGTGCAGTGGCAGGAAAGCACAGGTGCCTTCCTGGGGCGTGGGCGGGTGTGCTTCCACCGCGTAGTTGTCGGCAATCAGGGCCACCAGGCCGGTGTCCGTGATCCATTGCAGCAGCTTGGTGTCACGGCCTTCCAGCACGGCACAACTGCGTGAGAGCAACTTGCCATCGGGCTCACGGTTCATCTCCAGCAACATGTCGGCAAAACCGGTGTGCAGGCACACCATGTCGCCCGTCTCCACGGTCACGTTGTCCTGACGCAGGATGTCCATCAGGTGGTCGTAATCGATGTTCACGCGTTCACGGCCCACGTGCGCATGCAGGTCGATCATCACGCCACGTCCTTGCACGCAGCGCTCGGACATGTTTTCAATGCCCAGCTTCTTGACTTGCGTGGTGGAGCTGCGGGGAATACCCGGAAAATCGAAAATGCCGGCTCCGCCCGGATGGGTCGGACCGATCACATCCTGACCCGCACGAAAGCCGTTGTAGTACACGGGCTCGGGGATGCCGTCGCCATCGGCATCGAACAGACTGCCCACGTGCGCCAGACTGTCCCATTGCGAGCTGTATTGCAAGTGCATGATGACGAGGTCGTCGCACAGCACGTCGGTGCAACTGGGGTCATGCGAGCGCAGTTGGTAATTGAGCATGGGCGTGCCTTCGCGCGCCGTGGGTCTCAGCACGGGCGGCATGCGCCGGGGGTTGAGCACATTGCCGCCGGGAAAGTCCAGGGGCAGGCTCAGGTTGAAGGTTTGCCCGGTGCGCACTTCGGCCACGGCTTTCAGCACCGTCTCTGGCGTCAACAGGTTCATGCGACCGGCCTGGTCGTCAGGGCCAAAGTCTCCCCAGGTGGAGCCGGGGGGGCGTTGCTTCCAGCGAGGCGATGCACTCATCAGATGTCTCCATAGGTGGTGTTGTCAGCGCATGATAGGGGATCGAGCGACTTTGCAAATCCGTTTGGCACCGTGTGTCGGCGCGCTCGTCGCCAAGGTGACCCCCAAGCTGCCTGCGTGAAGGATTTCAGGGTGCAATAGGGGCTCATGCGATTGTGCAAGCCTGACGCACACGTTAGACTTTTTGCATTTATTCACGGGAGCGACGAGATGACCATTCACCAGCTTGCAGCACGCAGAACCGCAGTACCCCCGTCACCCGTGTTGACCCCGGCACAAGCCCGGCAGGCCGCCGCCGACCTGGTGCCGCGTCTGCTGGCTCGTGCCCCCGAGTCCGAGCGCCTGCGGCATGTCCACCCAGATACCATCGCCGAGTTGCACAGCAGCGGACTCATGCGCCTGATGCAACCGGCGCGTTTCGGGGGCTCGGAGCTGGGGCTGGACGACTTGATGAACGTGGTGTTCGAGTTGGCTCGCGGTTGCGGCTCCACTGCCTGGGTCTATTCCAACCTGGCCTCGCATTCCTGGAATCTGGGTCAGTTCGACATGCAGGCCCAGGAAGACATCTGGGGTGATGACCCCCATGCGCTGGCCGCCACGGGCCTTGCGTTTCCCTGCGGCAAGGCCACTCCGGTGGAGGGGGGCTATCGACTGAGTGGCTTGTGGCCGTTTGGCAGTGGCGTGGATGCGTCCACCTGGATGCTGGTGGGGGCCATGACCGAACGTGCGGGCGGGGCTCCCGAGCGTCGGTTCTTCCTGGTGCCCCAGTCGGACTTCAAGAGCCTGGACAACTGGAGCTCTTATGGCCTCACGGCGACGGGGAGCCATGATGTCCAGGTCCAGGATGCCTTCGTGCCCGCACACCGCTCGGTATCGGCTGAAATTTTTGCAACGGGTCAAAACTTGCCTGGCGCCCAGCTGTACAAGAACCCCTTGTTCTCCATGCCGACATTTGCGGCATTTGCCTACATCCTCTCCAGCGTTCCGGTGGCCACCGCCAAGGCGGCGGTGGAGCAGTTCACCAGCACCATGCGTGCGCGAGCCGGCACCTACACCGGTACCCGCGTGGCCGAGTTGTCGTCGGTGCAGGCGCGCATCGCCGAGGCGGCCTCCTGTGTCGAGTTTGCCGAGACCGTGTTGCGTCGCGACTGGCAAACGCTGGAAGCCAATGTGCATGCCGGCGAGTTTCCGAGCATGGAAACCAAGCTGCGCTGGAAGCGAAACGTCGCTTTTGCGACAAGCCTGGCCGTGCGGGCCGTTGATGCCTTGATGCCCGCCGCCGGTGCGGGCGGCCTCAAAATGGAATTGCCGCTTCAGAGGCAATTCCGTGATATCCACGCTGCGTCATCGCACATTGCCCTGACCTGGGACGTCCACGCTGCGGCCTATGGTCAAAGCGCTTTGGGCTTACAACCTCAGGGGGGATTGTTGCTGTGAAGGCATCGTATTTGTCCTAATATCGTCTTGAACAAAACAGGGTATGGTTCGAACACTCAATCGGAGTCGGACCACCTACAGAGGAGATCAGCATGAATAAAACGCGTCGTCAGATTTTGGGCACCGCCGGCATTGCCATTTTTTCCGCCAACCTGCCCTCGACGGCCATCGCGCAGGGCACCCCGATCAAAATCGGCATGAGCATGCCGCAAACGGGTGGCCTGGGTGCCGGTGGTCAAGCCGGGTTGCTGGCCCTGCGCATGTGGGTCGATGATGTCAACGCCAAAGGTGGACTGCTTGGACGCAAGGTGGAGTTGATCGCCTACGACGATCAGAGCAACGGCGCCAACACCCCGGGCATCTACACCAAGCTGATCGATGTCGACAAGGTGGATCTGCTGATCGCCCCGTATGCCACCAACGTGACCGCGCCCATCATGCCGCTGGTCAAGGAGCGTGGCCTCATGCTGATGGGCAACTTCTCCTTCCAGGTGAACGCCAAGGTTCAGCACGACATGTGGTTCAACAACGCGCCCTGGAACGATGCGCGCGGTTGGTCTGAAGGCTTCCTGGAGTTGGGCAAGAAGGCCGGAGCCAAAACCATCGCCATTTTCGCGGCCGACGCCGAATTCCAGCAAAACCTGGCCAACGGTGCTCGCGACCTCATCAAAAAGTCCGGTTGGAACGTGGTGTACGACCAAAACTACCCGCCCAACAACACCGACTTCTCCTCCATCATCCGTGCGGTTCGCGCTGCCAAGCCCGAGGCCGTCTTTGTCGCTTGCTATCCCAACGAGGCGGTGGC
>CANFMY010000198.1 GCA_947448375.1 Comamonadaceae bacterium
GCCACTTTGCTGTCGGCATCGGCGCCCTCGGCCGGTTTTTCGGGCTTGACGCCACCTGCGCAGGCTTTGGGTTCGTAGCTGGCGTCCATGCGTTTGGTGCCTGCTTCGGTCAACCAGGTCACCCAGGCTTCGCCGTTGCTCTTGGCGTGCTCGATGTGTTGGCCTTCCTTGAAATCTAATCGCCCCAACCAGATGACCGCAATCACGACAAAGACCATGAAGATCAGGAAGACGATGTCTTTACCATTGGGGGCACCAGAGGCGTGTGTCGTTGCCGGATCGTTTGAGTGATGGGACATAAATAGATGGGCAGTGGGTAGGGGAATCGAGGGTTTCGCCTGGACTAAACCCAATGAGTATGACCCATAAGGTGTACAGACGACATCTGGCAACTTCCCTCTAAGAAAATAGAAAAAACAGCGGGATAAAAAGTCGTCATTAGGTATTCAATTTCAATGTCATTCGCCCTGGCTGCCGCGATGGGCCCAACCCGTCGTGTGCTTTTCGACATAACTGAAGAGCTCGTACATCACCATGGCCATGGCGCCCACCACCACCAGACCCCCAAAGGCCAGGCCCATCTGCATGGCCGAACCGGCCGAGATCAGCAGATAGCCAATGCCCTCGTTGGCGGCGGTCATCTCGGACACGGTGGTGCCCACAAAGGCCAGGGTGATGGCCACCTTGAGTGAGCCGTAGAAGTAGGGCATGGAGCGTGGCAGCCCCACCTTGACCAGCACATCCCAGCGCTTGGCGCCCAGCACCCGAAGCACATCTTCCAGCTCAGGCTCCAGCGTGGCCAGACCGGTGGCGATGTTGACCATGATGGGAAAGAAGCTGATCAGGAAGGCCGTCAGAATCGCCGGCCCGATACCAATGCCAAACCACACCACCAGGATGGGCACAAAGGCCGCTTTGGGCAGGGCATTGAAGGCGGTCATGAGCGGGTACACGGCGGCGTAAGCCAGGCGCGAACTGCCGATCACAAACCCCAGCAGCACGCCCACCACGATGGCCAGACCAAAGCCCGCCATGGTGACCCAGTAAGTACGCCAGGCGTGCGCGGCAATCACGCCGCGAAACTCGATCAGCTGCTCCCCGATGCGCAAGGGGCTGGGGAACACAAACTCGGATACCTTGAAGAGCTGGCACAGCAGCTGCCACACCAGAAGGGTGACCACCAGGAGCAGCCAGGGGGACCAGCGTTCGATCTGTTTGGAATTCATGAGGCTCACTGCTGCAAGGGGGTGCCGGAGCGCCGCATGGCGCCGATGTGTCCGCGCAATTCGTGGACGATGTCGGTGAATTGGGCGGTGTAGGTGATTTCCAGGTCGCGCGGACGCGGCAGGTCGATGTCTCGGCGCACCACAAAGCGGCCGGGGCTCTTGCTCATCACATACACGGTGTCGGCCAGGAACACCGACTCGCGCAGATCGTGGGTGACCAGGATCACGTTGAATCGCTTCTCGGTCCACAGGTCGCGCAGCGTGCACCACAGCTCTTCTCGCGTGAACGCATCGAGCGCACCAAACGGCTCATCGAGCAGCAGCATCTTGGGCTCGTGGATGAGGGCGCGGCAGATGCTGGCGCGCTGCTGCATGCCCCCCGAGAGTTGCCAGGGGAATTTGCGCTCATAGCCGTGCAGGCCCACGCTCCTCAGCAGCTCAATGGCGCGGGCTTCGAACTCAGCCTTGCGCGACTTGAACTGCGAGCGGTAGGGCTCGACGATTTCCAGCGGCAGCAGCACGTTGTCCAGGGTGGTGCGCCACGGCAGCAGCGACGGCGCCTGAAACGCCATGCCGCTGATTTTCAGAGGGCCGTTGACCGGCTGACCGTCCACATGAATGTTGCCCTTGCTCGGACGCTTGAGTCCGGTGGTGAGCTTCATGAAGGTGGATTTGCCGCAGCCCGAGGGCCCCACGATGGCGATGAACTCGCCCTGGCGTACTTGCAGCGAAATGTC
The DNA here is from genome assembly GCA_947448375.1 of Comamonadaceae bacterium. GTDB lineage: Bacteria > Pseudomonadota > Gammaproteobacteria > Burkholderiales > Burkholderiaceae_C > Limnohabitans. Next base: position 1,964 of record CANFMY010000198.1, read on the forward strand.
CTCCACCGCAAACTGCCCTTGGGCGAGCAGCTCGTCGTTGTAGGCCAGCCAGACGTGTTGGAAATCGACGAAGTGCTCAGACATTATTTTTTGGGCAGGATGTCGAGCTCTTTGGCGCTGGGCAGGAACGAACCGTTCCATACTTCATCCGGGTTGATGCGGGTCTTGGTGTTGAAGGCGTCCGACACCTGGCTGGCCATCAGCGCCAGGCGCGGGCCCTTGAGCTGACCAAAGCCCTCGGCACGGGCGTCGGCACTGTTGATCACGGTGTCGATGGCCAGCTTGAGGCGGCGCGTTTCCAGTTCGGTGTTGATGATGCCGTCACGCGCCTTCACTGCCTCGATGGCCGCGGCGGGTTGGGTGATCACGTCCTTCACGCCCTTGGTGAAGGCGCTGAGGAAGGCCTTCACCGCTGCCGGATTTTCCTTCAGGATCTTGGGGGTGGCGATGATGACGTTGCCGTACAACTTGACGCCATAGTCGGGGTACTGCAACACGACCACGTCTTCAGCCTTGACGCCACGCGCTTCGATGTTGAGCAAGGAGGTGAAGGTGAAGCCGGTGATGGCGTCGACATCGCCGCGCACCAGCATGGTCTCGCGCAGCGGCGGGTCCATGGCGGTCCAGGCCACGTTGCTCACGCCATTGGCCTTGGCAAAGATGGGGAAGGCGCGGCGACCCGCGTCAAACACCGGAGCGCCCAGCTTTTTGCCAGCCAGGTCGGCGGGCGTCTTGATGCCGGATTTTTTGAGGGCCATGACCGAGGCCGGCGTGTTGTTGTAAACCACCATGATGGCGACCGGCTTGTTGGGTGCGTCCGGGTTGTTGGCGTGGAATTCCATCAACGCGGCCAGGTCGGCAAAGCCCAGGTCGTAGGTGCCGGAGGCGACGCGGGTCACCGCACCGCCGGAGCCGTTGCCGGCATCGACCGTGACGTCCAGCTTGGCGTCCTTGAAGTAACCCTTGGCCACGGGCACCAGAAAGAGGGCGGAGGGGCCCTCGAAGCGCCAGTCCAACTGGAATTTGATGGGGGTGACCTGGGCCGTGGCCAGGCCACAAGCCAGGGTCAAGGCTGCCGCGGCGCCTGCTTGCAAAAAGGTACGTTTGCTCATGTGGACAACTCCAGAAGGGACAGGGACAAGGAGACAGAAAACCCGTGCAAGTTCGGTGCCATGCTGCTCGCACCCAATTGGGGCGTGGGCGAGCCAAGAAGCGGCTGTGTCAGGGTCCGAACAGACGAGAACCGGGGGTATTATGGTTCGTTGCGCAGGGTTGATTATGTATACAATTTTGTGAAGCCCCCTATTTTTTGGAATTTTTATTCATCATGACCCAGGTCACCAACACAGTTCGTTTCGTGCTTGACGGGCAAATCGTCGAGGCGCGCGGCGAGCGGCGCACCACCACGGTGCTGGACTATTTGCGCGAACAAATGCACCGCACCGGCACCAAGGAAGGGTGTGCCGAAGGCGATTGCGGCGCCTGCGTGGTCATGGTGGGCACCCTCAATGAAACCAGCAATGGCGTGGACTATGTGGCCGTCAACAGTTGCCTGCAATTGCTGCCCACGCTGGATGGCAAGTCGTTGAAAACGGTCGAGAGTCTGCAGCGCGCAGACGGTAGCCTCCACCCGGTGCAACAGGCCATGGTGGGCTGCCACGGCTCCCAGTGCGGTTTTTGCACGCCGGGCATTGTGATGAGCCTGGTGAACCTGGTGCAGCGCAATGCCCAACCCGATCGCCAGACCATCAACGACACCCTGAGTGGCAACCTGTGCCGCTGCACGGGGTACAAGCCCATCGTCGATGCCGCTCAACAAGCGTGTCAGCCCGGTGCAGCCCTCAAGCTGGATGACAGCGCCGACGTCGCGCTGCTCAAGGAAATTCGTCGCGACACCAAGCCCACGCTGAGCCTGGAGGGGGACATCATCGTGCAACCGGTGGTGCGCACCCGCAAGGGCAACGAGTTCGTCTCCCCGGCCACGCTGGCCGAGGTGGCGCATTACCTGGTCGAGCACCCGCAGGCCACCTTGCTGGCGGGCAGCACCGAGATCGGCTTGCAGGTCAACAAGCAGTTCTCTCGGCCTGAGCACATCGTGTACCTGGGGTTGGTGCAGGAGCTGCAGCGCATTGATGAAACCACTCAAGGCTGGCGCATCGGTGCCGCGGTGTCGCTCGAGCGGGTGCTGACCCTGGTGGCATCGGTGTACCCCGACTTCGCCGAGGTGTTGCGCCGCTTTGGCTCGCCCCCTATTCGCTCCACCGCCACCCTGGCGGGCAATATCGCCAACGGCTCTCCCATCGGCGACTCGATGCCGTGCCTGATGGCCTTGGGGGCCACGCTGGTGCTGCGCCGTGGCGACAAGACACGCACACTGTCGCTCGATCAGTTCTACACCGGGCAGAAGACGAATCAGTTGCAGCCGGGCGAATTCATCGAGGCGATCGAGTTGCCCAAGCCGGCGGCAGGGCAGGTGTTCCGTGCCCACAAGGTCAGCAAGCGGTTCGAGCAGGACATTTCCGCCACGTGCTCGGCCATCACCTACCGGCTGCAAGGTGGCAAGTTGTCCGGTGTGAAACTGGCCTACAACGGCCTCGCACCGGCACCGTGCCGTGCGCCCAAGCTGGAAGCCGTTTTGGAAGGCAAGACGCCGGGTGATGTGCGGGCGGCCGACCTCGACGCGGCCATTGCGGCCAGCTTCACCGCGCGTGATGGTTTGCGTGCCACCTGGGCGTATCGCTCGCTGGTGGCTCGCAACCTGGTGCTCGAGTTCATTGAACAGTAACGGAGACGATGATGAATGCGCCTGTGAATCTGAAAAATCTGCTGCCTGTTTCCCATGTCCAGCAAGGCACCGACGTGGTGCACGAATCCGCTCACCTGCATGTGACGGGCGGGGCCACCTACACCGATGACATCCCCGAGTTGGCGGGAACCCTCTATGCGGCGCTGGTGATGTCGCCCGTGGCGCATGGCGAGTTGATCGGCGAAGGCATCGACCGCGCGGCCATCCTCAAGGAGCATGGCGTGGTGGCGGTGTTCACCGCCCGCGATATCCCCGGCGAAAATAATTGCGGCCCCATCGTGCACGACGATCCTTTCCTGGCCGATGGCAAGGTGGAGTTTCTTGGCCAGGCCGTGGCCGTGGTGGTGGCGCGTGAGATGCTCTATGCGCGTGAGGCCGCCAGCAAAGCCCTCGTGAAGGTCAAGGAACTCAAGCC
>CANFMY010000199.1 GCA_947448375.1 Comamonadaceae bacterium
ACCAGCCAGATCGAGTGGGTGGCGTAGGTCAGCATCAACAAGCCGCTGGCGTGCATGAGCATGCACAAGGCCGAGACACGGGTCTTGTTCACCTTGTCGCCAAACACGCCGCCGGCGAGCACACCGGCCACTTGCGCCAACGTCATCAGGGTGATGAAGAACGAGGCTTGTGCCACCGTGTACGAGAGCGAAATGCGCATGTGGTTGATGGCGTGCGTGTTCACGGCCGACACCACCAGCAAGGCCAGACCATGGCCGGCAGAGACCAGCCAGAAGGAACGGGTGCGCAGGGCTTCGCGGGCAGTGAATTCATGCCCGGGGTCGTCATCCACCTTGAGTTCGCTGGCACCCGCTTGGGTGGACGCCGCGTGGCCATGGCCATCCACCACCTCGCCGTGGTCCTCGGGACGCCGGCGAAAGACCATGGCAATCGGGTACCCCACCAGGATGGCCAGCACGCCGCAACTGAGAGCGGTGGTGCGCCATCCGAACTCCTGCATGCCCCAGGCCACCAGGGGCACAAAGATGCCCCCCACGGCCATGCCCAGTCCCACCAGCGAAATGGCACGCGCCCGTTTTTTCTCGAACCACTGGATGATGGCGCAATTGAGGGGAAAGTAGCCGCACATGGACGAACCAATGGCGATCACCACCACCGCGCCGTACAAGCCCCCGAGGGTGTCGATCTGGCTCAGGCAGATGAAGCCGATGCCAAACAGCACGATGCCAATTTTGATCAGCATCTGAGAGCCAAAGCGATCGATGAACCAGCCCAGCACCGGGCCGATGATGGCGGCTTCCATGGACTGCAGGGCCGAGGCCCCCGAGACCGAGGTCTTGCTCCAGCCCTTTTCCTCGATCAGCACCGACAGGTAGGCCCCAAAGGCCTGGTGCAGCATCATGGACTGGATGAACTGGATACCGGCGGCCGCGGCCACCATCTTCCAGCCATAAAAAACCTGCTTCACATCAAGACTTCAATCAGCACGGGACCCGGTGTGGCCAGGGCATGGGAGAGCGCGGTGGCCAGACCTTCCAGCGTGTCCACCTGTCGCCCGGGCACGCCATGCCCTTTGGCCAGCGATACCCAGTCCAGGTGAGGGCGGTCCAGCGTGAGCATGTCGCGTGCGCGCTCGCCGGGCGTGCCGGCTCCTACCGCCTGGAGCTCACCCCGCAAAATTTGATAGGCCCGGTTGGCGAAAATCAGCACCTTGACGTTGAGCCCCTCACGGGCCATGGTCCACAGGGCCTGCTCGGTGTACATGGCACTGCCGTCACCTTCCAGCACGATGACGGGCCGATCCGGTGCCGCGATGGCGGCCCCGACGGCGGCGGGCAGACCAAAACCGATCGAGCCGCCCATGACGTTGATCCAGTCGTGCGGACGTGCACTCGATGTGGGGACCTCAAAGCCACGACCCGTGGACACCGATTCGTCCACCACGATGGCATGTTCGGGTAGCAGCGCCGCCAGCACCTGGCCGATGCCGGCCGGCTCCGGCCGACCTGTCGGCAGGCTGTGCAGGGAGGATGCGTTCAACGCCTCGGCCACGCCCTGCGGTGCCTGGTGGCGTGCGCCCAGACGGTCGGCCAGTGCCTCCAGCGCGCCGTTGATGTCCTGCTCCACGGTGGCCAAGGGGATGATGTGCGCATCGGGCTGCACCAGCACACTGGGCTTGTCGGGATAGGCGAAGAAGGCCACGGGTACCTTGCTGCCCACCAGGATGAAGGTGTCAAACTCCTTCAGCATGGCCACGGCGGGGTCGACCGCATAGGGCACGCGTCGGGCCTTCACTCGACCGGCACCCCGCTCGGTGCGCGGCACGTTGTATTCACCCAGCACGGCACAGCCGGTGCGGGCAGCGATTCGACCGGCCCAGGTCAGCGCGGTGTCCAGTCCTCCCATGCCGCCCAGCAAAATGGCACAGCGTCCCGCATGAGGCGCCATGGACTCCAGAGCGCGCGCTGCCGTCTCCAATGCCTCGGCGTCAAAAGCGGCACGGGCCGCAGGGACCTCGGCGGTGCACACGTCGCTGCCCGGGTTCCAGGCGGTGTCGGCCGGCAGAATCAGGGTGGCGATGCGACCCGGTGCCGTGCGGGCCTGGGTGATGGCTTGCGCTCCGTCTTGCGCCACCCCCTGAGAGGAGCGGCTGGTATGAACCCAGTGGGACATGGGGCGAGCCACGCCTTCGATGTCAGCGGTGAGCGGGGCGTCATAGGCCAGGTGGTGCATCGCGTGCTCGCCCACAATGTTGACAATGCCCGAGTTCGCCTTGCGCGCGTTGTGCAGGTTGGCCAGGCCATTGCCCAGGCCCGGACCGAGGTGCAGCAGCGTGGCGGCGGGACGCTGGGCCATGCGGTAGTAGCCATCCGCGGCTCCGGTGACCAGACCTTCAAACAGCCCCAGCACACAGCGGATGCCCGGCACCTTGTCAAGGGCCGCCACAAAATGCATCTCGGATGTGCCGGGATTGGTGAAACACACATCCACCTGGTTGTGAACCAGGGTGCGAACCAGACTTTCTGCACCATTCATCATGAGAAGCATTGTCGGGGTAAATCGGTTGTCGTGGCGACAGGGTGACCGAGGCGTTGTTGCGCAGGGGACAGCCAGGCCCTGTCGCTCCCGAGGCGGTGGCGCACGCGGGCTTGCCAAAACCCACCCCGGCCCGCAGAATTCCCCCGACTTCAACGTTGATCGGAGATTTCTCGCATGTACAGCTACGACGTGACCGAATGGGGCAAGCCCCTGCAAAAAGCGCTACGGGACACCCCCACGCCCCAAGGCACCGAAGTGCTGGTTCGGGTCAAGTATTGCGGCGTGTGCCATTCCGACGTGCACATCCGCGATGGTTATTTCGATCTGGGCGGCGGAAAGAAATTCCACATGTCCCAGCGCGGCATGAAACCCCCGGTGACGATGGGACACGAACCCCTGGGCACCGTGCTGTCCGCCGGCCCCGAGGCGCAGAACGTGCCGATTGGACAAGACCGCCTGGTCTACCCCTGGACCGGATGCGGCCAATGCGCGCGCTGCCAGGAGGGCATGGACAACTGGTGCCCCACGCCGCGTTTTCTGGGCATTCAGAAGTCGGGCGGCTATGCGGACCACATGATCGTGCCGCACCCCAAGTACCTGATTGACGTCACCGGGCTGGACCCGCAGTACGCCCCCATCCTGGCCTGCTCGGGACTGACCACCTACAGCGCGGTACGCAAACTCATGCCCTGTTCACCCCAGGACTGGATCGTGCTGATGGGCGCGGGTGGCTTGGGCCTGATGGCGGTGTCCATGTTGCGTGCCCTGGGCCACGAGAACATCGCCGTGTGCGATATCGACAGCCGCAAGTGGGACGCTGCCCGCGCCGTGGGCGCCAAGGAGGTGCTGGACCCGTCCAAGCCCGAGACGCAGGAAAAGCTGATGGCCTTGCCCGGCGGCATCTGGGGCGTGGCCGACTTTGTGGGGGCCGAGCCGACGGCCACCCTGGGCCTGGCCGTGTTGCGCAAGGGAGGTCGCTACGTGGTGGTGGGCCTGTACGGCGGCGAGGTGCCGATCTCGCTGGTTCCGCTGGCACAACGCGCCTTGACGGTGCAAGGCTCTTACGTGGGCTCGTTGCAAGAGTTGCGCGAAGTGGTGGACCTGGCCAAGAGCGGCAAGCTCCAGTCGATTCCCACGGCGCTGTGCTCGCTGGAAGAAGTCTCGGGTGTGCTCGATCAGCTCAAGCAGGGTGGCGTGATCGGGCGGGTGGTGGCCAAGATTTGAGGGTGATGCGGGGTTGATCGGCGTTCCACCAGACGCCGATCGAACTCAACGTCACAGATAGACACCCTTCATGCCACCGGCGGGATAACGCGTGCCCGCTGCGGCTCCGGGGGGAATGGCCTGGGACAAGGCACTCACCTCGTCGGAGCTCAGGGTGACGCTCAACCCGCGCAGGTTGTCGTCCACGCGGGCGGTCTGCTTGGTGCCCGGAATGACGACGATGTCCTCGCCTTGCGCCAGCAGCCAGGCCAGGGCCAGCTGTCCGGGCGTGCAACCCTTGCGTTGCGCGGCTGCTTGCACCAGAGCGACCAGGGCATTGTTGCGTGCCAGGTTCTCGGCCGAGAAGCGGGGATGGTCCTTGCGTCGATCGTTGGCCACCTCCTCGGCCGATTGCACCGAGGCGGTGAGCAGGCTGCGCCCCAGGGGCGAGTACGCGACAAAGGAGATGCCCAGCTCACGCGTGGTGTTCAGCGTTTCTTCGGCATCCTGGCGATACAGCAACGAGTACTCCGTCTGGACGGCGGTGAGCGGGTGCACTGCGTGGGCACGCCGAACAGTCGCCGGGCTGGCCTCGCACAGACCGATGGCGCGCACCTTGCCTTGCTCGATGAGTCGGGACATGGCGCCCACCGTGTCTTCAATGGGGACCGAGGGGTCGATGCGGTGCACGTAATACAGGTCGATCGTCTCCAGCCCCAGGCGCTGCAAGCTGGCTTCGCACGCCGATTGCACATACTCGGGCCGGCCGTTCACGCCATTGCCGCCGCCTTGCTGCTGGGTCTGACCAAACTTGGACGCCACGATGATCTGGTCACGCCGACGCCCCTTCAAGGCGCGTCCGAGGAGTTGCTCGTTGTGACCCCAGCCGTACATGTCGGCCGAGTCCAGGAAATTGATGCCACGGTCCAGCGCGTGGTGGATAACGGCGATGCCGTTGTCATCACTCGACGCGCCGTAGAGGCCGGACAGCGACATCAGTCCCAGTCCCATGCGTGTGACATCCAGCGTGGAATGCCCCAGACGGGCGGTGGGCAGGGACGAGGGCAGGGCAGTGGTCATGACGTTCTCACAGTGGGGTGAACATGGGCAGCTGGTGGCCGCTTTCCATGGGTTTGAAGCAGACCTTCACGCGTTGGCCGATGTGAAGGGCGTCGAGGTCGCAATCCACGATGTTGGTCAGCATGCGCGGACCTTCGTCGAGTTCGACATAGGCAATGGCGAAGGCGATGGGACCCGCCTTGCGGGTGACGCTCACGCTGTAGATGGTGCCGGTGCCGGCAGCGTCGATCCACTCGGTGTCACCCTGGCAGAACGGGCACACGGGGCGCGGATACCAATGCGGCTCGTGGCAGGACAAGCAACGGCGCAATTTCAGGACGCCTTGTTGCGTGGC
>CANFMY010000200.1 GCA_947448375.1 Comamonadaceae bacterium
CAGCACGCTGATGGTGTCGGCAATGCTCGACACCACATTCATGTTGTGCTCGACCATCAGGATGGTGCGGTTGGCGCTGACCTTTTTGATCAGTTGCGTGACACGGTCGACGTCCTCGTGGCCCATGCCCTGCGTGGGTTCGTCGAGCAACATCAACTCGGGCTCGGTGGCCAGCGTGGTGGCGATTTCCAGGGCACGCTTGCGGCCGTAGGCCAACTCCACCGCCAGCGAATGGGCAAAGGCCGACAGCCCGACCGTCTCCAGCAGCGCCATGGCCTGGTCGTTCAGCGCATTGAGTGAAGACTCGGAGCGCCAGAAATGCAATGACGTGCCGGTGGCACGCTGCAAGGCGATGCGAACGTTTTGCAACACGCTCAGGTGCGGAAAAGTGGCCGAAATCTGAAACGAGCGCACGATGCCACGGCGGGCCACCTGGGCCGGTTTTTCATGCGTGATGTCGTGACCATTGAACAGGATGCTGCCACTGGTGGGAATCAGAAACTTGGTGAGCAAATTGAACACGGTCGTCTTGCCCGCACCGTTGGGCCCGATCAGTGCGTGGATGTGCCCGCGCTGAACGCCCAGACTCACTTGGTTGACCGCCACGAAGCCTTTGAACTCCTTGACGAGATCACGGGTTTCCAAAACAAAGTCAGCCATGGGTGCCAGGTTCCTCATGCCGCACCATGCGGCAGTGGCGAGATGGTAATGTCAAACACGGCGATGCAACACGCCGAAGGCCCATGAAGTTCTGATTCAAGGGAAAACCATAAGGGATATTCGCACATCATCCTTGCGCCGAGGCCAACCCCCAACCGCCTTGGCTCACTCAGGGTTGTATCGCGGCATCCGCGGGCGAGCGCGATGACGCTTGTCGTGCCACCACGGCCAGCACCGAGCCCTCGGTCTGGGCAAACAACTGGTAAGGGCGCAGCACCGTCTCCAGGCTCAGGGCATGACCCGCGGGCTGGGCGGGTGACTCTTTGAGAAAGTCGAGCAATTGCGCGGACTTGAGCGCAAAGCTCACATTCACCAGCACGTCCTGGGTACGCTCGGCCACCCGTTGCACATTCACTTTCTTCTGCACCATGCCCACCACCGAGCCATCGGGCGCCAGAACCGGCCCCCCTGAATTGCCCATCGCCACCTCGGCACTCAACTGGAAATAGCCCGTGTCGATCGACTCGTTGCGATCGCTGCGGTTGCCGTTGATGATGCCCTGGGTGATTTTCTTGCTCAAGCCCTGCACGCGAGGCTGCGGAAAGCCAATGACGCTGACCTCCAGGCCCACCGGAACGTCCTGCCAGCGCGCAATCGCAAGCGCTGGTCGGTTGATGCGCGCCTTCAGCAAGACCAGATCAAGTCGCGGGTCGGTCTTGACCACCTCAGCACGTACCCAGCGACCGCGCTCGATGGGACCCAGCAACACAAAGTCCTTGCCGTCCACCACGTGCCAGGCGGTGAGCCAATAGCCATCGGCCACGGCAAAGGCCGTCCCCACCTGAAAGGCCGATGGCGCCCGGGAGTTATTGGGTGAAGGGGACGCGCCTGGGGCCACCGGGGCGGCGTAGTCCGGCGCCACCGTTGACTGCGCCCCAACACCGAACCAGCCCCCGCAGGCTAGCAGCACCAACGCCGACAGCCAGACACGCCTGATGAAGTTCATGAAGGTCTCCCCGACCACGGGTTTACTGCAAGGTCATGCGGGAACGACCCGCCATCACTTGGCGAACAAACGAGACGGATCGGCAAAGGCCTTGAACTCAATGGCGTTGCCGCAAGGGTCCAGAAAGAACATGGTGGCCTGCTCGCCCACTTCACCCTTGAAGCGGATGTGCGGCTCGATGATGAATGTCGTCTGGGCCTTTTGCAGCTTGTCGGCCAGCGCGCCCCAGTCGTCCATCGAGAGCACCATGCCGAAGTGACGCACGGGCACGTTGTCGCCGTCCACCGCGCTGGTGTTGTGGTGCCCGGCTTCATCCGGGCTCAGGTGCGCCACGATCTGGTGGCCATAAAAATTGAAATCGACCCAATCGTCCGAGGAACGCCCTTCGGGGCAGCCCAGCAGATCACCGTAAAAGGCCCTGGCCTTGGCCAGGGAGGTCACTGGAAAAGCGAGATGGAATGGTTGCATGGCTGAGATCGTACCGGATATCCCCATTTGACCGCCAGGATCAGGCTTGCGGCAAACGCCAGCTCTGCTGCATGGACTCCCGTTGCATATAGGGCGCCATCCAGCCGGCCAGAGACGGGAACAGCTTGCGCCACTCCAGCTCGGGGAAGCGCAGATCGAGGTACCACAGGGCACACCCGACGGTGAGGTGACCGATGTCGAAGCCGGCTCGCGCCTGGTGACCCTGGCGCTCCAACTCCTTCAGGCAGGTGTGGATCTTGTCCATCTGCCCGTCGATCCAGTCGGACCAGCGGATGGCCTCGGGACGTGCGTTGTTTTCATAACGGACCAGCAAGGCAGCGTCGAGCAGGCCATCGGCCAGGGCCTGCCAGGCCAGCGCCTGCCACCGGTGCGGGCCGTTGGCGGGAAACAGGCTGCCGCCGCCCTGGGCGTTGAGGTACTCGCAGATGACACGGCTGTCGTACAAAGCCAGTCCCTCGGGGGTCACCAGCGTGGGGACCTTGCCCAAGGGGTTGTGGGCAATGATGCGGGCATCACGATTGACCGGGTGAGCGGCGCAATCGACAAACTCCAGTTGCTGCCCCAGTCCCATTTCGTGGGCCGTGACGAGCACCTTGCGGACATAGGGCGAGTTGGGTGAAAAAAACAGTTGCATGACTTCTCCTCAAAAGACGGGGGGGGGGCGCGACACAGATCTCTGTGCCACACGTTTCAGATCACCGGCCCTGGAATTGCGGGGTGCGCTTGTGTGCAAACGCCTCGCGGCCTTCCTTGTAATCGTTGCTGGCAAAGCAGGCCAGAACCATGGACCGAGCCAGGGCCAGGTCCCGCTGGTCTGGGTTCTTGCTGATTTCCAGCAGGCAGCGCTTGGCCGCGGCCAGGGTGAGCGGCGCGTTTTCGCCGATGGTCTTGACGTAGGCGTCCACCTCCGCATCAAAATCCTGCACCGCGATCACCTGTTTGACCAGACCCATTTGCAAGGCGTCGGCGCCGCCAAAAATGCGCGCACTGAAAAACAGATCGGCGGTGTTGGCCATGCCCAGCACATCGACAAACCGTTGGATGCCTTCATAAGCATAACCCAGTCCCAGACGCGCAGCAGGCATGCGAAAACGCACATCGTCCGAGCAGATGCGAATGTCGCAATTGAGGGCCAGGCCCAAACCGCCCCCCATGCAAATGCCACGAATTTTGGCCACGGTGGGCTTGGGACAATTCAGCACAGCGGCGTAGCCCGCTGCCGTGGCCTGGTTGTAGGCATCGGCCGCATCGCCCTCGCGTCGGTCCTTGAACTGCGAGATGTCGGCGCCCGACACAAACGCCTTGTGACCCGCGCCGGTGAGCATCACCACCCGGATGTCGGGGTCCGCTGCAAATTCCGACATGACACGCGGCAGCGCACACCACATGTCGTAGTTGACGGCATTGAACTTGGTGGGGTTGTCGAAGGTGACCACCCCGACGTGGCCTTGTTTGTCGTGGCGCAGAACGCCCACGCTTTCGCTGTCGGATGCAGACATGGTTTTCTCTCTCGGTGGCAAGGTCGTGATGGGGCGGGTTGTCCAGCGCAACGGGCTGCACTGAGAACGCTGACGGGCATTGTGGCCCGCTCGGGCCGTTTGCGCTGTCCGTGCAGTCACCTAGACGATAGGTGGACCGCCCTGCCCCTGAGACGGCCAGGTCTGGTCTCACTTATAGTTGGTCACCCCTTCGAATGGCTTGTCAACATGACGATCAAACGCAAGGCCTGCATCGCAGGCATTTATGAACACCCCACCCGCAAGGCACCCGATAAAACCGTGGCCCAGCTGCATGCCGAATGTGCGCGCGGCGCCCTGGCCGACGCCGGCCTGACGCTGCAGGATGTCGATGGATATTTCTGCGCTGGCGATGCACCCGGCATGGGCGGCAACAACATGGCCGACTACCTGGGCCTCCAGCTCAAGCATGTGGACAGCACAGACACGGGCGGCTCGTCCTACCTGCTGCACGTCTCGCACGCGGCACAGGCCATCGCGGCGGGCAAATGCAAGGTGGCCCTCGTCACCCTGGCTGGACGTCCCCGCAGCGAGGGCAGCAGCGGGCTGGTACCGCGCAACGTCAACCCCCTCACACCCGACACGCCCTGGGAACTGCCCTATGGCGCAGTCACCGTCAACATGTACGCGCTGGCCGCGGCACGTCACATGCATGAATTCGGCACCACCGCCGAACAACTGGCCTGGATCAAGGTGGCGGCGTCACACCACGCCCAGCACAACCCGCACGCCATGCTGCGCGACGTGGTCACCGTGCAGGACGTGCTGGACTCGCCCATGATCTCCGACCCGCTGCGCAAACTCGACTGCTGCGTGGTGAGCGACGGGGGCGGCGCACTCGTCATCACCCATCCCGACATTGCCAAAAGCCTCAAGCAACCCGTGGTCAACCTGCTGGGCGCCGGTGAAACCATCAAGGGCCAGAACGGCGGGCGTGTGGATCTGACCTATTCGGGTGCGGCCATCTCCGGCCCCATCGCCTTTGAAGAGGCCGGTGTCAAACCCACCGACATCCAGTACGCCTCCATTTACGACAGCTTCACCATCACCGTGCTGATGCAACTCGAGGACCTGGGCTTTTGTGCCAAGGGCCGGGGCGGCCAGTTTGTGGCCGATGGCAACCTGATCTCCGGTGTGGGCAAGCTGCCCTTCAACACCGACGGCGGCGGTCTGTGCAACAACCACCCGGCCAACCGCGGCGGCATCACCAAGGTGATCGAAGCCGTGCGCCAACTGCGTGGTCAGGCCCATTCCGCCGTGCAGGTTCCCAACTGCCAACTCGCGCTGGCGCATGGCACCGGCGGGCTGCTGGGCTCGCGTCATGGCAGTGGCACCCTCATCATGGAAAGGGCCTGACACCATGGCCACCCCCTCACAAGACCGCCCCCTCACCTCTGCCATGGTGGACGCTGCCACCGAACCCTACTGGAACGCCACGCAACAAGGCG
>CANFMY010000201.1 GCA_947448375.1 Comamonadaceae bacterium
ACGGTCAAGCTGATCCACCCGATTGCGATGGAAGAGGGTCTGCGCTTTGCCATTCGCGAAGGCGGCAAGACCGTCGGCGCCGGCGTCGTTGCCAAGATCATGGAGTAATGCCTGTAGGGGTATAGCTCAATTGGCAGAGCGTCGGTCTCCAAAACCGAAGGTTGGGGGTTCGATTCCCTCTGCCCCTGCCACCCGACCCTGATGCAGGTGTTCGAGTGGACTCAAAGCCCGCCAAACCCTTGGCGGGCTTACGTGTCTTGACAGACATTCAAATTTTGCTGGTTTAGAACGGAATTTTGCCCCCATGGCCACCGCTGATGTTGAAACCGTGAACACTGCTGCCGACAAGGCCAAGCTGGGTGCGGCCATTGCGCTGGTGCTGGCCGCGCTGGTGGCGTTTTACCTGCTGGGTCAACGCGGTGCGTTGTTGCAGTGGGCTGCCTTGCTGGGTTGCCTGATCGCGGCCGTGGTCGTGTTCCTGACGTCCTTGCAAGGACGTCAGCTGGTGGGCTTTGGGCGCGACGCCTGGCGCGAAGTGCAGAAGGTGGTGTGGCCCACTCGCAAGGAATCCTTGCAGATGACGGCCTACGTGTTTGGCTTTGTGGTCATCATGGCGCTGTTTCTGTGGTTCACCGACAAGACCCTGGAGTGGGTGTTCTACGACCTGATTCTGGGCTGGAAAAAATAATGACTGATACCCCTGACAACGCCGACATCCTGGCGCCGGCCGCCAACCCGGACCTGCGCTGGTACGTGGTGCATGCCTACTCGGGCATGGAGAAGGCGGTCGAGCGCAACATCGCCGAGCGCATTGCGCGCTCCGGCATGGAAAACAAGTTTGGTCGCATCCTCGTGCCCACTGAAGAGGTGGTCGAGATGCGCAATGGCCAGCGCCGTACCACCGAGCGTCGTTTCTTTCCCGGCTACGTGCTGGTGGAAATGATCATGGACGACGACACCTGGCACCTGGTCAAGCACACCAGCAAGGTCACGGGTTTTGTGGGTGGCGCCAAGAACCGTCCCGCACCCATCTCGCAAGACGAAGTGCAAAAAATCGTCAGCCAGATGCGTGAAGGCTCGGACAAGCCGCGTCACAAGGTCGAATTCATCACGGGCGAACTGGTTCGCGTGAAGGAAGGCCCGTTCACCGACTTCAACGGCACGGTCGAAGAAGTCAACTACGAAAAGAGCAAGGTTCGTGTGTCGGTGACCATTTTCGGTCGCGCCACACCGGTCGAGCTGGAGTTTGGCCAGGTCGAAAAAACCTGAGCCAACCGGAAGTTTCAGGCAGGCACTTTCCGACTCGGTGCCTGGTGGTGTGAGCAGAGTCGTTACCCCGGGGAGTCCGGTGGCCTGAAGGCCCACGACGTTTGAACCCGCAAGGAGAAAAAGCATGGCGAAGAAAATCGTCGGCTTCATCAAGCTGCAAGTGCCAGCTGGTAAGGCCAACCCGTCGCCCCCGATCGGTCCCGCACTGGGCCAGCGCGGGCTGAACATCATGGAATTCTGCAAGGCGTTCAACGCCCAGACCCAAGGCGTCGAGCCCGGTCTGCCCCTGCCGGTGGTCATCACCGCGTTTGCAGACAAGTCCTTCACCTTCATCATCAAGACGCCGCCGGCGACCACCTTGATCAAGAAGGCCATCAAGCTCGACAAGGGCTCGTCCAAGCCGCACGTTGACAAGGTTGGCAAGATCACCCGCGCTCAGCTCGAAGAGATCGCCAAGACCAAGATGAAAGACATGACCGCAGCCGATCTCGACGCTGCAGTTCGCACCATCGCCGGTTCGGCACGCTCCATGGGCGTGACGGTCGAAGGAGTCTGAGCATGGCCAAGATCACCAAAAAACAAAAAGCCCTCGAGGGCAAAGTGGACAGCAACAAGCTGTACCCCCTGAGCGACGCCATCAGCATCGTCAAAGAGTGCGCCACCGCCAAGTTCGATGAGTCCATCGATGTGGCCGTGCAACTCGGCATCGACGCCAAGAAGTCGGACCAAGTCGTTCGTGGCGCCGTCGTGCTGCCCAACGGCACCGGCAAGACGGCTCGCGTGGCCGTGTTCGCCCAAGGCGCCAAGGCAGACGAAGCCAAGGCCGCTGGCGCCGACGTGGTGGGCATGGACGATCTGGCTGCCCGTGTGAAGGCTGGCGACATGCCCTTCGACGTGGTGATTGCTGCCCCCGACGCGATGCGCGTGGTCGGTACCCTGGGTCAGATCCTCGGTCCCCGTGGCCTGATGCCCAACCCCAAGGTGGGGACCGTGACGCCCGATGTGGCCACCGCGGTCAAGAACGCCAAGGCAGGTCAGGTGCAATACCGCGTCGACAAGGCCGGCATCATCCACGCCACCATCGGTCGCCGCTCGTTCGAGAGCGACAAGCTGCAGGGCAACCTGGCGGCGCTGATCGATGCACTCAACAAGTCCAAGCCCGCTTCCAGCAAAGGTGTTTACCTGCGCAAGCTGGCCGTGTCGTCCACCATGGGTGTGGGCGTGCGCGTGGACATGCAAACCCTGGGCGCCTAAGCGCCCGTTGTATTCGGCTGGCCGCGCAAGTGGCCGGTTGGAGTGGTGGGCCGATCGATCCATGTGATTGTTCGGGCCATCCAAGACCGCTGGCGTGCCTTCGGGCACTTAATCCTCCAGCCAGCGCAGATGGCGATCCCGCTGCTCACGGAATCCGTTCCTTGACAGTCTGGTCGCTGAAACACAGGCGTGTCGACGGGCGAAAGCCCCGAGACACATTCAAAAGGAGTAGACCTTGAGTCTGAATCGCAGTGAGAAAGAAGCCGTCATCTCTGAGGTGACGGGCCTCGCCGCTCAAGCTCAAACGCTGGTGATGGCGGAATACCGCGGCATCACGGTCGCCGACATGATCAAACTGCGCTCCGATGCGCGCAGCAAGGGCGTGACGCTTAGCGTGTTGAAAAACACGCTGGCCCGCCGTGCTGTCGCCGGTAGCCAGTTCGAAGTGGTGGCAGACCAGATGACCGGCCCGCTGATCTATGGCTTTTCTGCCGATGCCGTTGCCGCCGCCAAGGTGGTGGCTGACTTCGCGAAAACCAACGACAAGTTGGTCATTCGCGGTGGCGCATTCGCAGGCAAGGCCCTGGACGTCAATGGCGTCAAGCAACTGGCCAACATTCCTTCCAAGGAAGTGTTGCTGGCCCAGTTGTGTGGCTTGCTGATGTCGCCGATGTCCCGCACCGCCGTGGTGCTGGGTGCTTTGGCGGCCAAGAAAGGCGAAGCCGCTGCCGCCTGATGGCGAGCAGCGCAGTGTTCAATTCGCCATCGCCTGACGATGGCACTGTTAGGAAACGAAGGAATCAACATGGCATTCGATAAAGACGCATTTTTGACCGCTCTGGACAGCATGACGGTCCTCGAACTCAACGACCTGGTGAAAGCCATCGAAGAGAAGTTTGGTGTGAGCGCTGCCGCCATGGCCGCTCCGGCTGCCGCAGGTGGCGGCGGTGGTGGCGCTGCTGCCGCTGAAGAGAAGACCGAATTCAACGTGGTGCTGACCGAAGCTGGCGCCAACAAGGTGTCGGTCATCAAGGCCGTGCGCGAAATCACCGGTCTGGGCCTCAAGGAAGCCAAAGACCTGGTGGACGGTGCTCCGAAGCCCGTCAAGGAAGGTGTTTCCAAGGCCGACGCTGAAGCCGCCAAGAAGAAACTGGAAGAAGCCGGCGCCAAGGTCGAGCTCAAGTAAATCGGTTTGGGCCTGCTGCGCGGGGCCATTTTGCCGTTGCGATGCTCGCCGTACTGCAGTACGGCTGCACTTCTCGCGGCAAACTGACTCCCGCTCGCTCGGCCCTGACGCGATTGACAGCGGGGCTGGTGGTCATTTTGATCGCTGGCCTTGTGTGCTGCAGAGCACACCTGAAAGTGAAGCGTGCTTTTACTTTCAAGTGTCTTCTGATCTGACTGCAGAAGAACCTTGGATCGGGCCGCGTGCAATGCGTGGTCGTCAGCCAAGGCTGGTAGTGGCCAGCCGCCAAGCTGTACCGTGGGATTTAAGACCCCGCGGGATATCAGTCGCCGAGAGAATTCATGCCCGGAGAACTCATGGCCTATTCATATACCGAACGCAAGCGCATCCGCAAGAGTTTCGGCAGCCGCGACAGCGTGCTGGAAGTTCCCTATCTGCTGCAAATGCAAAAGGACGCGTACACCGCGTTCCTGCAGTCTGACAACGCACCACGCCAACGCACGCCCGAGGGCTTGCAGGCGGCGTTTGAAGCGGCTTTCCCCATCGTCTCGCACAATGGTTTTGTCGAGATGAAGTTCATCGAGTACAACCTGGCCAAGCCAGCGTTCGACGTGCGCGAGTGCCAGACCCGTGGCCTGACGTTCTCCTCGGCCGTGCGTGCCCGCGTGCAACTCATCATTTACGACCGTGAGTCCTCCACCTCCCAATCCAAGGTGGTCAAGGAAGTCAAAGAGCAAGAGGTTTACATGGGCGAAGTGCCGCTCATGACCGAGAAGGGCTCGTTCATCATCAACGGTACCGAGCGCGTGATCGTGTCTCAGTTGCACCGTTCGCCCGGTGTGTTCTTCGAGCACGACAAGGGCAAGACCCACAGCTCGGGCAAACTGCTGTTCAGCGCCCGCATCATTCCTTACCGCGGCTCCTGGCTGGACTTCGAATTCGACCCGAAGGACATCCTGTACTTCCGCGTGGACCGTCGCCGCAAGATGCCGGTCACGATCCTGCTCAAGGCCATCGGCCTGAACCCCGAGTCCATCCTGGCGAACTTCTTCGTCAACGACAACTTCCGTCTGATGGACAGCGGCGCGCAGATGGAATTTGTGGCTGAGCGTCTGCGTGGCGAAGTGGCCCGTTTTGACATCACCGACAAATCGGGCAAGGTGATCGTCGCCAAGGACAAGCGCGTCACCGCGCGTCACACCCGCGAGCTCGAGCAGACGGGCACCACCCACATCAGCGTGCCCGAGGACTTCCTCGTCGGCCGCGTGGTGGCGCGCAACATCGTCGACACCGAGACCGGCGAGATCATTGCCAAAGCCAACGAAGAGTTGACCGACACCCTGCTGAAAAAATTGCGCTCCTCGGGCGTGCAAGAGCTGCAGTGCATCTAC
>CANFMY010000202.1 GCA_947448375.1 Comamonadaceae bacterium
CACGTGTCCGTCAGGCAGCGCGCGGACAACTCAAGACATTGCCGGTGTCAACCCTCATCCAGGCGATTGACCGCGCTGTGCAGCGCTGGCTCGACCCGAACGATCCGATGCGTCAACGCGCGGACCATGTCATGCCCCGCCTCACGGGCTGGGATGCCGAGATGGTGCGTCAGGGACTCAACGCCACCTTCAAGACCTACCGGGCCATGCAGTTGCACCGCTTTGTCGCCGAGGACCTGGACAACCCCAAGCTGCTGGACGAATTCCAGCCACGACCCAGCGGTGGCTGGGCACGGGCCTTGGGCCCTGATGTGCTGGTGCATGTGTGGGCGGGCAATGTGCCGGGTCTGCCGCTGTGGAGTCTGATCAGCAGCTTGTTGGTGAAGGCCGGCAGTGTGGGCAAGGTGGCGCGTGCCGAACCGCTGATGGCCGGCTGGTTTGCCCAGACCCTGGCCGAGGTGGAACCCCGCTTGAAAGACTGCATGGCCGTCGTCTGGTGGCCCGGGGGTGAAGTGGCCACCGAGCAGCAGGTGTTGGGCCTGGCGGACCATGTACTGGCGTATGGCTCGGATGCCACCATGGCCGATGTGCGCAGCCGTGTGCCCGTGGGAACGCCCTTGCAATTGCATGGGCACAAACTCAGCCTGGGCCTGGTGTCGCGACAAGCGCTGGGGGTGCGCGAGGCAGCCCAGTGTGCCAGGCTCGCGGCCCTGGACGTGGTGCGCCACGAGCAAATGGGTTGCTACTCGCCTCAGGCTTTTTATGTGGAACGAGGTGGCCGTGTGAGCCCGCGTGAGTGGTGCGATCTGCTGGCGGTTGAACTGTCGGCCCTGCAACACCGCTACCCCCGACCAGCACCGGCCCTGTCCGAGGCCCTGGATGTGTCGGCCTGGATTCAATCACGCGCGTGGTCGGACCCGAAGCAGGACTACACCGTGCTGGGCAGCGAGGCCGACGAATGGCGCGTGCTTTACACCGAACAGGCGCGTGAACTCTCCCCCAGTGCCTTGTTGCGCAGCGTGGAAGTGATGGCGGTGGATGAGTTGCAGCAAGTGCCCGCGCTCATCGAACCGCGCCGCGCCTGGTTGCAAACGGTGGGCGTGGCCACGACGCCCGAGCGCCTGCTGGGTCTTGCGGCATCGCTTGGTGAGGTGGGCGTGACGCGCGTGTGCGCCTTGGGCAGCATGACAGCGCCGCAGGCGGGTTGGCACCATGATGGTCGGTTCAGTCTGCTCGATCTGGTGCGCATCGTGGAAGTCGACTCCACCGCTTTGCTGCACAGCGATGCGTTCGCGCCGTACCGGGATTGAGACGATGGCGTTTCTCGAATTGCGCCAAGTGGCCTACACCTACCCCGGCTGGCCTGCGGTGGTGCAAGGCGTGGACTGGACATTGCCGCACGGCGAGTTCCATTGCCTGGTGGGTCGCAGCGGTTGCGGCAAAACCACCTGGCTCAAGCTGGCTGCCGGCTTGCTGCGCCCCGATGCGGGGGAGCTACGGCTGCAGGGACAGTTGCTCACCGGTCCCACCCCGTCCATGGGGTTTGTCTTCCAGTCGCCCACCTTGCTCAACTGGCTGAGTGTGCAAGACAACGTGTTGTTGCCTATTCGTTTGCATCGACCGGTGCAAGCTGCGGATGTGGCGCGCGCGCAAGCGCTGCTGGCGCAGATGGGGTTGACACCCTGGTTGGCGCAATCGCCCGCCCGCTTGTCCGGTGGACAGCAAAGCCGTGTGGCCATTGCGCGGGCCTTGGTCACCGAACCCACGCTGCTGCTCATGGATGAGCCCTTTGCCGCGTTGGACGCCATCACCCGTGAGGAGCTGCAAGACGAGTTGGCACAGCTGTGCCAGGCCCGCCGCACCTCGGTGCTGTTTGTCACCCATGACATGGCCGAGGCCGTGGTGCTGGCCGACCGCGTGGCCGTGATGTCGCAGGGGCAGGTAGTGGCGGATGTGCCCATCCCGCTCGATCGTCCACGCAGGCGAGCGCTGCGCTATGGCGCGCAGTTCAACGCCTTGTGCGCACGCCTGCGCCAGGCCATGGACGTGGGTCAAGCGCCCGAAGTGGTCGACGCCTCTGCGCAGGATGCAGTGGCGTTCTTGGCTGCAAGCCCTGAGAAGGGCCAGGTGTCATGCTGAAGTCCACCCGTTTGGGGTCCTGGTTACTCGCGGCGCTGCTGCTCGGGCTGTGGGAAGTGTTGGCCGTGGTGCAGGGGTGGTCGCTCCTGGTGTTGCCGCCGCCCTCGCGCATTGCACAGTCGCTGTGGCAAGGCCTGGCCAGTGGTTTTTTGTGGCCCCACGTGGTCGTGACCTTGTTCGAGATGCTGGCCGGTCTGGCCCTGGGCTGTGTGATGGGGGTGGTGGGCGGTGTGCTGCTGGGCGAGTTTCCGCGCTGGCGTGCCGTGCTGATGCCGTATGTGGTGGTGAGTCAGGTGGTACCCAAGCTGGCGCTGGTGCCTCTCTTCATCATGTGGTTGGGGTTTGGCTGGTGGCCCACGGTGGTGGTCACCGCCTTGATCTGCTTTTTCCCCTTGCTGGAAAACACTATCACGGCCTTGCAGCAAGTGGATGCCCAGCAGCAGGAGTTGTTCCGGCTGTTGCGAGCGTCACGCTGGCAGACCTTGTGGCGGCTCAAGTTACCCGCCGGCCTGCCCACGATATTGGCGGGGTTTCGGGTGGCGGTGGTGCTGTCACTGGTGGGCGCCGTGGTGGGCGAGTTCATGGGGGCCGGCAAAGGGTTGGGGGCACTCATCATCGCAGCGCAAGGTTCCATGGACACGCCGCTGATGTTTGCGGTGCTGGTGTTGATCACGTTCATGGGTTGGGGGGTGTACCAGGCGGCGGTGCAGTGCGAACGCGGGTTGCTGCGACGCCTCGCGCTGCCGGTGCGTGCCTCGGTGCAGGATCTTTCTGTGTGACGGGCTGATTGGATGGTGAAAGGACTGAAGATGCAACGACGACATTGGTTAACCCGGACCGGAACAGCGGTGCTTTCGCTCTGGGGCGTGAACGTGCCAGCGCAGCCAGCCTTGGACACATGCGTGGTGGCCGGCTGGAGCAAGCCCATCACCGAAATCACCAACCTCCTGGTCGATGAGCACAAGGGCTTCTTCAAGGCCCGTGGCATTGCCTTGAGTTATGTGCCGGGGGCAGGCGGGGGTGACGCCCTGCGCAATCTGTTGAGTGGTCAGGCCGATGTGGCCTTCACCGACCCTGGCTCGCTGTTTGCTGCGCTCGACAAGGGCGAGAAGCTGCGCGTGATCTACGACATCTACCCGCAAAACGTCTTCAATGTGGTGTCGCTCTCGACCAGTTCGATACGACAACCCGCTGACCTGAAGGGCAAGCGCATCGGGGTATACAGCCTCTCGAGCGGGACGCGTCAGAACCTGCAAGTCTTGTTGCACCAAGCGGGTTTGAAAGAGTCGGACGTGACCGTGGTGGTGACCGGACTGCTCAACTTCGCCCCCTTGATGCAGGGGCAGGTCGATGCCACCGCCGCCACCGACACCGGACTGGCGGTGGGCCGACAGCGCGGACTGGGCGCGGTGCAGGTGATGGAAGTGCGCCAGCACCTGAATATGTCCAGCGATGTGTTTGTGGTGCGCGAGGACACGTATCAGCAGCGCAAGGCGATGTTGCGCCGTTTTCTGCAGGGCTATCGGGACAGCATGCAGTGGATGATTCAGTCACCGCAAGAAGCCGCGCAACTGGCCACCCAGGTGGCTATCGACGGGCAAAACCCGGTTATCAACCTGGAGATCATCAAACTGCGCAACGCCTCCAGCGTGTCGCCCCTCACGCAGCAGCGCGGCCTGGGTGCGATCGATGTCGACACCTTGCAAAAGGGCGCGCAGGTGTACCGCCAACTGGGCTTGATCACGCGTGACCTGCGCATGACCGATGTGGTCGGCCAGGATTTGCTGCCGGGGCGATCATGAGCGAACGACCAGGCGCCTTGGCTGGGCAGGTGGTGTTGGTCACCGGCGCTGGACGCGGCATTGGCGCAGCCATCGCACGAGGTTGCGCGCGGGAAGGCGCGCTGGTGGTGGTCAACTATTTGAGTAACCAGAACGCTGCCGAAGCAGTGGCACAGGAGTGCCAGGCGCTGGGCGGCGATGGCTGGGCGTTGCCCTGCGACGTGGGCAACAGCCAAGCCGTGCACGCCATGATGGAACGCATCGAGCGCGAAGCGGGGCGACTGGACGTGGTGGTCAACAACGCCTTGCGTCCCTATCGCTTTGATCCGGAACACCGCGACCGATTCTGGGAACTGCAGTGGGCGCACTACCAGTCGCAATTGGACGGCGCTGTGCGCAGTTGCTTTGAAGTCTGCCAGGCGGCTCTGCCGTTGATGCGCAAGCGGGCCAAGGGCTCCATCATCAACTTGACCAGCGATCTGGTGCAGCGTCCGTCGGTGCCGTACCACGACTACACCACGGCCAAGTCGGCTCTGGTGGGGTTCAGCCGCAATCTGGCTGCAGAGTTGGGCCCCCTGGGGATACGGGTGAACTGTGTGGCACCAGGCTTGGTGTTGCCGACCGAGAATGCGCGTGCCACGCGGGAAGAGGTGAGGGAACTGATTGCGTCACAAACCCCGTTGCGCCGGTTGGCCACGCCAGAGGATGTCGTGGGACCGGTGTTGTTTCTCGCCAGTGACTGGGGGCGGTTTGTGACCGGGCAGGTGGTGGTGGTGGATGGGGGGTGGGTGATGGGCTGAAAGGCCTCATGACGTCTGGAAGGACGTCTCTGACGCGATTATGTGTGTTGTAGATTCTTAAGTATTAGATATTTTTTAAGAAAGTCTGTACCCTCAACATTTTCACAATTAGATCCTAAAGTACTTCTGCAACAAAAATAACAGTGCTAAATAATTCTTTTATTTTGCTTGTCTGAGGGCTTGTTAACCCTGTGAAAATTTGTATACAGCCAGTCGCAGTCGATACTGAAATTTTTTAATAGATTATTAGAACGAGAAATTTTTATCTCTCCATAAGAGCGATATGCTCACCGCCTTCAACAGGCAATTACACCCGTGTCGAATAGGTTCAGCACG
>CANFMY010000203.1 GCA_947448375.1 Comamonadaceae bacterium
GGCACCGTGAAGGAGGAGGGCACGCTCAGGAGGTCGGCGCCAGCCAGGGCCAGGTCACGGTAGAGCGCGGGAAAGCGCATGTCGTAGCACACGGTCATGCCCACGGTGTAGGTGGAGCGCGGTACCAGGACTGCTTGCGTTCCGGCCACAAAGCGTGTGGATTCTTCGTAGCGCTGGCCTTCACCCAGGTCGGCATCGAAGAGGTGAATCTTGTCGTAATGCGCGATCACCTCACCCGCATCACTGACGTACAGGCTGCGGTTGGCCAGTCGGTCCGCGCTTGCTTTGACAGCCATGGAACCAATCAGCAGGTCCACCTGGCATTCGCGGGCCAGGGCACACAAGGCTGTCACGCTCTCGTCTTCATGCTGCGCCCGAGCGCGTGCCAGCAACCTGCCGGGGCGGCGATCCAGTGCGGTGGTCATTTCAGGCGTCACCACCAACCGCGCTCCCCGTCGAGCGGCTTGGTGCACCTGCTCGCAGACATACGCCACATTGGCCTCGGGCTCGGTGCCCGAGCGCATTTGAAGCAGGGCGATCGGCAGGCGGGGGGAGGACATGGGGAGCGCAGGCGTGTGAGTGGGTTAGGGGGCAAGGGTTGAGCGCTCGGAGGATTGTAGTGATCGTCAGGACTTGCTTGGCGGGTAAACACCTATGCGCAAAGTCAAAATAATGCACAAAATTCATTCCATGCAATCAATCTTTCCCATGGGTGCGGACGCCGCTGCCCCACTGACCGAGCAGGCTCTGCTCAGTCTGCGGCGGGATGTCACCCTGGGTGTATTCGAGCCGGGGCACAAGCTCAAACTCGACGAGTTGCAGGCGCGCTATGGTTTCTCCAGCAGTCCTCTGCGCGAGGCGCTGAGCAAGTTGAGCCAGGAAGGCTTGATTCGTGCCGACGAGCGAAAAGGGTTTCGGGTGGCCGAGATTTCGCGCTCCGATCTGAACGACATCACGCGCATGCGCCTCCTGCTGGATGTGCAAGCGCTGGAAAGCGCCATGCAAAGGGGGGACGCCGAGTGGGAGGCGACGATTGTGGCCGCGCACTACAAGCTCGACAAAATGGAGCGAGCCTTGTCGGACGGCCCGGTGGTGCTGGATGAGGCCTGGGTGACCACTCACCGGGCGTTTCATCTGGCCATGCTCGGCGCGTGTGAATCACCGCGCCTGTTGCAATGGTGTGCCAGCCTGTTCGACCAGGCCGAGCGCTACCGTCAGTTTTCAGCGCGTCACCGCAAGACCAACCGGCGCAAAGCCGCCGAGCACAAGCGCATCATGGATGCGGTCATCAAACGCGATATCCCCACGGCACGCCAGCTGCTGGCGGATCACATCTCGAGTACGCAGCACAACGTGCTGACGGCCTTGAACATTTAATCAACCTCTTTTTGGGAGCAAAGCATGAAACTGTTATCTTTTATGAATGAAGGCCGTGAGACCTGGGGTGCCGTGGTGGGCGATGGGGTGGTGGACTTGGGCAAGCGCATGCCGCAGTACCCCACCCTGGCTGACTACATCGGCAGTGGTGCGTATCTCCAGGCGGCCAAGGATGTGCAGGGCCAGTCTGCGGATGCCCGA
Source organism: Comamonadaceae bacterium (assembly GCA_947448375.1). Classification (GTDB taxonomy): domain Bacteria; phylum Pseudomonadota; class Gammaproteobacteria; order Burkholderiales; family Burkholderiaceae_C; genus Limnohabitans. The sequence goes on from CANFMY010000203.1 coordinate 1,579, forward strand.
CTCGACGCCATCACTTTTCTGCCCGTGATTCCGCGCCCGGAAAAAATCATTTGCGCGGTGCGCAACTACATGGATCACCATCAGGAGGTGCTGGCGGCCGGCATGCACCGTGAGTTGTCAGAGCAGCCTCCCATCTTCCTGCGTGTGTGGCGTTCGCAAACGGCACACAACCAGCCGATTGTGCGCCCGCGTGTGTCCGAGTCGCTGGATTGGGAAGGCGAGCTGGCCGTCATCATTGGCGAGGGTGGGCGCAATATTGCCGAGGCAGATGCATTCAAGCATGTGGCGGGTTATTCGATCTACAACGACGGCAGCGTGCGCGAGTGGCAGTTTCATGCCAAGCAAATCGCCTCGGGCAAAAACTTTGAATCCACCGGGGGCTTTGGCCCGTGGATGGTCACCGCCGATGAAATTGCGCCCAATCGCCAGCTCAAACTCGAAACGCGCTTGAATGGCAAGGTGGAGCAGTCGAGTCACACCGGTCACATGATTTTCAGTATCCCCACACTGATCAGCTATGCCTCCACCATCTTCACCCTGAGCCCGGGCGACGTGATTGCCACTGGCACCCCCGCCGGCGTGGGCTGGAGCCGCAAGCCCCCCTTGTTCATGAAGCCGGGCGATGTGTGCGAGGTGGAGATCGAGGGTATTGGCGTCTTGCGCAATCCCATCGTCGAGCAGGCCTGATACACCACGCCCTTCAGAGCAAGCCGACCCCACGAGGTTGGCCCTGGCGCGGGCACCTATACAAGGAGACAACATGAAGCGCAGACAGTGGCTGGGGGCGGCGTGCTCCCTGTCGTGGATGGCGGCAGCCCTGCCAGCCTGGGCACAAACCTACCCGGAGCGTCCCATCAAAATCCTGCAAGGGTTCGCCCCGGGCGGCAATGCCGACAACATTGCCCGCACGCTGGGAACCGAAATGACCAAAGGTCTGGGGCAGTCGATGGTGGTGGAAGCCCAGACCGGTGCCGGGGGCACGATCGCTTCAGCAGCTGTGGCCAGAGCCAAGCCGGACGGTTACACCTTGCTGCTGGCCACAGGGGGGCACGTGGTGGCGGGTGCGCTGTATGCCAATCTGCCCTACAAGACCGTGGCGGATTTCGAGATGGTCTCCACCATCACCTTCTTTCCGTTTTTGGTGGTGACCTCGGCTGACTCCAAGTTCAAATCATGCGCCGACCTCATTGCTGCGGCACAAAAGGACCCTCAAGCGCTGACCTATGGCACTGCGGGCATCGGGTCCACCCACCATCTGGCAGGCGAGTTGCTGGCCAAAATGGCCAAGGTGAACATGCTGCATGTGCCTTATCGAGGTGACGCCGCTTCCATCACCGCCATGCTGGCCAACGATGTGAGCTTCATCATCGCGCCGCCCACCGCTGTGATGGCCAACATCAAGGCAGGCAAGCTGCGTGCCCTGGGCACCACAGGGGCACAACGCTGGTCAGGCTTGCCCGATCTGCCCACGGTGGTCGAGCAGGGCGTGGCCGGCTATGACGTTCGCTCATGGGCGGGATTGATGGCGCCGGCGGGCACACCGCGTCCGATCATCGACCGGCTGAATCAGGAAGTGCACAAGGCCCTGCAAGTCAGTGCCGTCAAATCCCGCCTGGAGGACATGGGCGGAGAAGCCAAGGGCAGTACCCCGGACGACATGCGAGCCATGGTCAGTGCCGAGTTGCAGAAGTGGACCCAGGTGGTGTCTGACGCCAAGATCCCCAAACAATGAAAGAGACCCCCATGAGTTTGATCAAGATTCGCAAGCGCAGCCTGACCATTGAAAGCATTTTTCATGAAGGTGGGCCCGTCGCAGACAAACCGCTCAAGTTGGCATCCGCTTGCGCCGTCATCGAGAACCCCTATGCCGGGCGCTACGAGCCCGACCTGATGCCCTTTATGGCCGAGTTGCGTTCGTTGGGCACTTTGCTCGCACAAGAGCTTGTGGACACCCTGGGCAAGGAGCAGGTCGAGGTGTACAGCAAGGCCGCCATCGTCGGGGTGAACGGAGAGTTGGAGCATGCGGCGGTGTGGCACGAAGCCGGTGGTTGGGCCATGCGCGCTGTGCTGGGCGAGCCCAAAGCCATCGTGCCGGCCAACAAGGCCGTGGCGGCAACCGGTTATCGACTCATGGTTCCCTTGCACTACATCCACGCCTGCTATGTGCGCAGCCACTACAACAGTGTTGAAATCGGCATTCAAGATGCGCCCCGCCCCAACGAGATTCTGTTTGCCCTGGTGATGGGCACAGGGGGGCGTATCCACTCTCGCCTGGGCGGCCTCACGAAGGACAAGGTCTCGGTGCACGACGGCCAACGCTGAGATGCGGACTATTCAAATCTTCCAACCGGGTGGGCCCGAGGTGCTCACCGAGGTGGACCTCCCCACGCCCCTGCCTGGCCCGGGAGAAATTCGTGTCAAAGCGGAAGTGATTGGCGTGGGGCGTCCGGACGTGCTGGTGCGCAAGGGCACCTACAAATGGATGCCGCCGTTGCCTGCCATTCCGGGCACGGAGATGGTGGGCGTGGTCGACGTTGTGGGCGATGGGACCTCATCCGCCCTCCAGGGCCGACGGGTGCTGGTGAGTGCGCGTGAGTTGCCGGTACGCGGGGGCTGCTATGCCGAATACATCTGTGTGCCCGAGGCGGCGCTGTTTGTGTTGCCCGATGCCATCGATCCGGTGGACGCCGTCAGTTTGCCCAATTTGCAACTGGTGAATGCCTTGTGGGCCTGCCAGGGAGGAAGGCCGGTCAAGGCCATTCTCATCCCGGGTGTGTCTGGCGCGGTGGGGTCGACCCTGGCACAGTTCGCTCGTTTGCAAGGCGCGCAGGTCATTGGAACCACGGCGGCGGAGAAAGAGGCGTTTGCGCTGCAGCATGGTGTTCACACTCTCGTCAAAGGCGATTCGAACTCGTTACCCGCACAGGTGATGCAGGCCACACAGGGCAGGGGTGTGGATCTGGCCGTTGACCAGCTGGGCGGCGACATGCTGATCGCGTGTTTGCGCAGCCTGGCACCGATGGGCCAGGTGGTGTCCATCAACGTCATGACCGGCATGCCCACGCAAGATGTTTTCAAGGAGATGCGCACCTTGCTGCCTCGCAGTCCGGGCTTGCGAACCTTTTCCATGCACACCTTGGACGAGGATCCGCCGGTGCGACGGGCCTTCATGCAAGACGCCATCGACCAGATGGCGCAGGGACGCATGAAGGCACCACCCGCACAGGTGCTGAAGTTGTCCCAAATCCAGGAGGCACATGCGCTGCTGGATGCCGGTGCCAGCCGGGGCAAACTGGTGATCAAGCTGTAACTCAACGGAAGGAATGGTCATGGCCGCGAATTTCTCACCCCGACTGGCCCACATGGGCATCGCCTGTATCGACATCGACAAGATGATCGATTTCTACACCTCGGTCTTCAACCTGGTGCTCACCGACAAAGGACCGGGCAACACGTTTCCCTA
>CANFMY010000204.1 GCA_947448375.1 Comamonadaceae bacterium
CCTGATACGCCCCGACCAGGCCGAGCACCGCGGCGATGGGGATCATCCATTTCGAAACATTCATGGGGTGATTGTCGCGCAGGCGGGCGCGGCGGCGGGGCCGCCATCCAATCAGCCCCTCACCCCTGGCCGGGATCGGTCGACGAGCGCGGTGTGTCCGGTTCGAGGCCGGGCTCAGTCGAGTTCACGCACTCGGGCGATGGCCTCGTCGATGCGCTCGATGGGCCACAGCGTGAGCCCCTCGATCGGCTTTTTCGGCATGTTGGCCTTGGGCACCAGGGCCACAGAAAAGCCGAGCTTGGCGGCTTCCCGCAAGCGCTCCTGCCCCCGTGGTGCAGGCCGCACTTCGCCCGCCAGCCCGACCTCGCCAAAGGCGATGAAGCCCCGGGGCAAGGCCCGCCCCCGCAAGCTGCTCTGGATCGCCAGCAGCACCGCCAGGTCCGCCGCCGGTTCGCTGATGCGCACACCGCCCACGGCGTTGACAAACACATCCTGGTCCATGCACGCCACGCCGGCATGCCGGTGCAACACCGCCAGCAACATGGCCAGACGGTCGCGCTCCAACCCCACCGACAATCGCCTGGGGCTTGGCCCGCCGGTGTCGACCAGTGCCTGCACCTCCACCAGCAGTGGGCGCGTGCCCTCGAGTGTGACCAGCACGCAACTGCCCGGCACCGGCTCGGCGTGCTGGCTCAGGAAGATGGCACTGGGGTTGCTCACCCCCCGCAGGCCTTTCTCGGTCATCGCGAAGACGCCGATTTCGTTGACGGCGCCAAAGCGGTTCTTGATGGCGCGCACCAGCCGGTAACTGGAATGTGTGTCGCCCTCGAAGTACAGCACGGTGTCGACCATGTGTTCGAGCACGCGCGGCCCCGCCAAAGCGCCCTCCTTGGTCACATGCCCGACCAGCACGACGGTGACGCCCCGCGCCTTGGCCATGCGGGTGAGGTGGGCCGCGCACTCGCGCACCTGCGCCACGGAACCCGGCGCACTGGTGAGCTGTTCGGTGTACACGGTTTGAATCGAGTCCATCACCAGCACCGCGGGTTGTAATTTCTCGACGGTTGCCAGGATGGTCTCGAGCTGGGTCTCGGCCAGCACCTGCACCTGACTTTGCGCCAGCCCCAGACGTTGTGAGCGCAACGCCACCTGGGCGCCTGACTCCTCGCCGGTGACGTACAGCGTGGAATACCCGCCCCGTTGCAAGCCATCCAGCGCCTGCAGCAGCAGGGTGGATTTGCCGATGCCCGGGTCCCCCCCGATCAGCACCACGGCGCCCGCCACGATGCCTCCGCCCAGGACGCGATCGAGTTCTTCCTGTCCGGTGGGCGTGCGCGCCACATCGGCGGCCTCGATGTCGGCCAGCACCGCCACGGTGGAGCTCGGCGCCAGGCCCGCCATGGCGCTGAAGCGATGCTTGCCCGCCCCCGCGGCGCTGGGCACGGACTCGATCAGCGTGTTCCACTCGCCGCACTGCGGGCAGCGCCCCAGCCATCGGGGCGTGCTGCCCCCGCAAGCGGAGCAGGTGTAGAGGGTTTTGTCCTTGGCCATGCCCCATGATACTGGACAAATCAACAGTCTTTGGGTGCCGGTCTGTTCGCGCGCGCGGCGCGGCGGCCCGGGTCGCCCCCCTTGACAACAATTTAACAAGTTAAATAATTGGGCATGGCCCCCACGTTCAGTCACCGCAACCTGCCCCGCCTGCTCTTGCAAGCGCGCGAGGCGGTGATGGCGCACACCCGCCCCAGCCTGCGACAGCAATCCTTGAGCGATCAGCAGTGGCGCGTGCTGCGTGTGCTGGGTGAAGACCACAGCCAGGGCGGCCAGGGCGTGGAAACCGGGCGCATCGCCCGTGAAGCGTTTTTGCTGGGCCCCAGTCTCACCGGCGTGTTGTCGCGCATGGAGCGTGACGGCCTGCTCACCCGCGAGCGCGACCGCCTGGACCAACGTCGCAGCGTGGTGCGCCCGACCGAGCAAGGCTTGCGTCTGGTCGACACGCTGTCGCGCACCATCGAAGCCCACTACGTCTGGCTGGAGCAGTCGCTGGGCAAGAGCAAGCTGGCCCAACTCTATGGCTTGCTCGATGAGCTGATTCAACTGGAAGGGCCCGCGCCCGCGTCGCCCCCGCAACTGGAAACCACGTCATGAACATCGACCACCTCATCAATGGCCAGCGCGTTGCCGGTCAGGATTATTTCGACAACATCAACCCGGCCACGCAAGAGGTGATCGGCCAGATCGCCCGCGGCGGCAGCGATGAGGTCAACGCGGCCGTGGCCGCGGCCAAGGCGGCATTCCCGGGCTGGGCCAGCACCCCGGCGGCAGAGCGCGCCAAGGTCATGCGCCAACTCGGCGAGCTGATCACGCGCCATGTGCCCGAGATTGCCCAGACCGAAACCAACGACTGCGGCCAGGTGATCGCGCAAACCGGCAAGCAGCTGGTGCCGCGTGCCAGCGACAACTTCACCTACTTTGCCGAGATGTGCACGCGCGTGGACGGCCACACCTATCCCACCCCCACCCACCTGAACTACACGCTGTTTCACCCGGTGGGCGTGTGCGCGCTCATCAGCCCCTGGAACGTGCCGTTCATGACGGCCACCTGGAAGGTCGCCCCCTGTCTGGCGTTTGGCAACACGGCGGTGCTCAAGATGAGCGAGCTCTCGCCCATGACGGCCTCCCGCCTGGGCGAGTTGGCACTCGAAGCGGGCGTGCCCCCGGGCGTGCTGAACCTGGTACAAGGCTACGGGCGCGAGGCGGGGGAGCCGCTGGTGGCGCATCCCGATGTGCGCGCCATCTCCTTCACCGGCTCCACGGCCACGGGCGACCGCATCGTGCGCGCGGCGGGGCTGAAAAAATTCAGCACGGAGCTGGGCGGCAAATCGCCGTTCGTCATCTTCGAAGACGCCGACCTCGACCGTGCGCTGGACGCCGCGGTGTTCATGATCTTCTCCAACAACGGCGAGCGCTGCACCGCGGGCAGCCGCATCCTGGTCCAGCAATCGATCTACAACACGTTTGTGGACCGCTTCACCGCACGCGCCAAGCGCATCACCGTGGGCGATCCGCTGGATGAAACCACCATCGTCGGCCCGATGATCAGCACCGCCCACCTGGCCAAGGTGCGCAGCTACATCGAACTCGGTCCCCGGGAAGGCGCCACGCTGGTGTGCGGCGGACTGGACCGCCCGAGCTATGCGCCCGAGTTGCCCGAGCGCGTGCGACGCGGCAACTACGTGTGGCCCACCGTGTTTGCCGACGTGGACAACCGCATGCGCATCGCGCAGGAAGAAATCTTCGGCCCGGTGGCGTGCCTGATTCCGTTCAAGGACGAGGCCCACGCGATCGAGTTGGCCAACGACATTCAATACGGCCTCTCCAGCTACGTGTGGACCGAGAACCTGGGCCGCGCGCACCGCGTGGCGGCGGCCGTCGAGGCCGGCATGTGCTTCGTCAACAGCCAGAACGTGCGCGACCTGCGCCAACCGTTTGGCGGCACCAAGGCCAGTGGCACCGGGCGCGAAGGCGGCACCTGGAGTTACGAGGTGTTTTGCGAACCCAAGAACGTGGCGGTGTCGCTGGGCAGTCACCACATTCCGCACTGGGGAGTCTGATCATGGGACGCGTTGCACTCGTGGCCAAAATCACCCACGTGCCCAGCATGTACCTGAGCGAGCTCGACGGGCCGCGCCACGGCACGCGCGAGGACGCGATCGAGGGCCACCGCGAAATCAGCCGGCGCTGTCGCGCGGCCGGCGTCGACACGCTGGTGGTGTTTGACACCCACTGGCTGGTCAATGCGAACTACCACATCAACTGCGCGCCGCACTTCAAGGGCACCTACACCAGCAACGAGTTGCCCCACTTCATCAGCAACATGGGGTTCGAGTCCCCCGGCAACCCGGCCCTGGGGCAGTTGCTGGCGAGGGCGTGCAACGAGCACGGCGTGGAAACCCTGGCGCATGAGGCCACCACGCTGGCGCCCGAGTACGCCACGCTGGTGCCGCTGCGTTACATGAACCCCGACCAACACTTCAAGGTGGTGTCGGTCTCCGCCCTGTGCATGGCGCATTACCTCAATGACAGTGCGCGGCTGGGCTGGGCAATGCGTCAGGCCGTCGAACAGCACTACGACGGCACCGTGGCCTTTCTGGCCAGCGGTTCGCTTTCGCACCGCTTTGCGCAAAACGGGTTGGCGCCTGACTATGCGTTCAAGATCTGGAGCCCGTTTCTGGAACAACTCGATCAGCACGTGCTGGGCATGTGGCAGCGCGGCGAGTGGGACACCTTCTGCGAGATGTTGCCCGAGTACGCCACCAAAGGCCATGGCGAAGGTTTCATGCACGACACCGCGATGATGCTGGGCACCCTGGGCTGGTCGGCCTATCGCGAGCCCGCCGAGATCATCACGCCTTACTTTGGCGCGTCGGGCACCGGACAGTTGAATGCCGTGTTCCCGGTGACGCCGCAAGATGGCGCCCGGGTGCCGGCCGCGCAGGCGAGTTCGGCGCAGAATTACCAGGCGTTCAGCCGGTTGTGACATCCGTGAAGCAGGATGACACCCATGGCCTTAGCCCTGACTAAGCCCTGACCACGCCCCGCCCATGACCTGAACGCACCCCGCGCCCATCCCCCTTCTCACCCCTTTGCGAGACAGCCCATGCCCCATCTGGTCCTGCTTTACACCCCGGCGCTGCAAGAGCGCACCGACTTTGACGTGCTATGCCGCGATCTGGCCAACTGCATGCTGGCGCAACGCGACGAACAGGACAAGCCCGTGTTTCCCAAAGGCGGCACGCGGGTGCTGGCGTATCCGGCCGC
>CANFMY010000205.1 GCA_947448375.1 Comamonadaceae bacterium
CCAGGATATGGAGTCACGTTTTTATGTGGCGGCGGTTCGGAGTCGTACCCAGCTTCCGGGTTATTTGACCCAGGCTGAACTGAATACAGATCCGTCCATAGCGGCCAGCACTGTCAGCACTGTCACGCGCACCGCCAGTGTTGCCGGCAGTTCTCTTGCAGGCGTTTACACCCATCGAGTTGATGCCAACAATCGTCGCGATGTGGATGCCCAGCGCGTTGCAAACAAAACCACAGTGAGAGATGGCAATACGATTTATGAGTTCGCCGCCTATGCGATGAACTACAGCCTATGGCATCCGATTGGCACTATCGTTGAGCAGAACGCAAAAACAGGGGGAGGGCATTTCAAAGCCACACGCCTGTTGGAGCAGCACCAGATGAGCGTTGCGTATTTGCCAAGCGTCGGCTCGACCAAAGGCACAACAAAAGATACCAATAACCAAGGTATTGCCACCAGCGCCCCCAGGTCAGATTATGACCAGCAATCAAAGAACAGCAGTTTCTTTATTGAGGACAAATTCAAGTCTTCCGAACGCACGACGTGGACAGGCGCGTTGCAATACGACCATGCCAATCGCAAAGTGATCGATGTGGCGACAAGTACGTCTGCGGCCATTGCCAATAACTATGACTACTCCTTTCACCAATGGAGTCCTCGTTTGGGCGTCACCCATGACTTAGCGCCTTCTCAACAAGTATTTGCCAGCCTGAGCCGAAACTTTGAAGCGCCGATATTTGGAACAGCAGGCAATTCGACGACGGCTTTTCAACCACAAACAGGCACCACCTTTGAAATGGGTGCGCGTGGCGAAGGGGTATATGGCAATCATCAGGTTGGTTGGGATGCAACGTACTATCGCGCGAATTTGAAAAACGAATTTCTCACCTCGTGCACCAACCCGACTTGCACAACGTTCACCACCACCAACGTACCCAAAACTTTGCACCAAGGTATAGAACTGGGCTTGAGCCATCTGTACAACAAACAGGTGGATACGCGCATCGCACTTTTAGCCAGTGATTACAAATTTGTGGATAACGCGACCGTCGGCAACAACGCACTGCCAGGTTTTCCTCCCGTCATTGTGCGGGGAGAGGTGTTGTATCGATTTGGCATGCCAGTCAACGGCAAGTCGAGGACCTATCTCGGACCGAAGTTTGAATGGGTGCCTCGCAAGGCGCCCATGGATTACGCCAACACGGTATACAACGACAGCTATTTCATCTTGGGGTTCAAGGCGGGGCAGGCGATTGACGCAACATGGTCCTGGTTCCTGGATGCGCGCAACCTGACCGATAAAAAATATGCCGCAACAACCAACATCGGCTCCAACTACACCGCCGCTCCAGCCATTGCTGGCGATGGCCGCCGCTACTACCCCGGTGACGGCCGATCTGTTTATGTTGGCGTAGAGGCCAAATTCGACTAACCCCAGCCTGCTTTGACAGTCGATGCAGGCCTGTTTTTTCTGGAGCTGAACAATTGAAGAAGCAACATCTTGTCGCATTCCTGATGGGTTCATGCCTCATCGGCGCATGGCAGCCTGTGTTGGCACATATCGTTTTGTCTGAGCCCACAGCCATCGCCGGGAGCTACTACAAAGCCAGCCTGCGCGTGGGCCACGGTTGCAATGGCTCTTCAACCAAGGGCATCAGCGTGCAGGTGCCCGCTGGCTTTCAAGGCGCCAAGCCACAGCCGAAAGCGGGTTGGACCCTTGCCACACGCAAAGCCAAGCTGGCGACGCCCTACCTCAGTCATGGCAAAACCGTGACCGAGGATGTGGTGGAGTTGCGCTGGACGGCGGCCAGCCAAGAGGCTGCTTTGCCCGACGATCAATTCGATGAGTTCGCCTTCATGGGTCGTCTACCTGATCGGGCGGGCCCCCTGTGGGTCAAGGTCTTGCAGACTTGTGAGAGCGGTCAAAATGACTGGTCAGAGGTTCCAGCCCATGGCACAAGCACACGCGGCTTGAAATCGCCTGCGGCCTTGCTGGATGTACAGCTCGCACCCTCGCACGAACACCACCATTAATTCCAAGGAGTTTTCATGAAATTTTCGAAACACCTCATCGCTGCGGCATTCACTGGCTTGTGGACCCTCAGCACGTTCGCACAAAACGTGGCCGTGACCAACGCATGGGCCCGTGCCACCGTACACGGCCAAAAGGCGACGGGTGCCTTCATGGTCATCACGGCCAAAGACAGCGCGAAACTCGTCGCCGCCAGCACTCCGGTTGCAGGCATCACCGAGATTCATGAAATGAAGATGGACAAGGACGTGATGCGCATGTCGGCAGTCCCTGTGCTCGAGTTGCCAGCTGGCAAGGCGGTGGAGCTCAGGCCAGGCGGCTACCACGTGATGCTGATGGACTTGAAAAATCCGCTCGCCGACAAATCCAACATTCCACTCACCCTGACCTTTGAAGACGCCAAGGGCCAGAAGTCGCTACTAGAAGTGCAAGTGCCGGTTCGCGCCATGACCGCGACGACCACACACAAACACTGAGCTTGAAGACGCGGTTCGGGTTCCGTCGATTGGCAATCCCTGGGCGGCTGACGACCACCGGATGCCTGACACATGGGCCAACGCCCCAGGCTTCAACGCCTTGATGGATGTCAAAGACACCCACAGGCTAACGCGAGATGATGGACTCCGGTGAATCCAGGAGTCCTCATGAAACCCGACGACCTCAACGCTTTGCGTCTGCGCTTGCTCGACATGCGCCACGACTTGATGGCGCGCATTGCGCAACAGCGCGGTGGCGCCGTGGGTCGCGTGGAGGCGGCTGTCGAGCAGTTTGCTCCCAGCGACGACGAGCATGCGCAAACCATCACCGAGCGTGACCTGGCGTTTGCCATTGACGAACACGAAAGTGCCGAACTCAATGCCGTGCAAGCAGCCCTGGTGCGCGTGCGCGAAGGCACCTACGGCCACTGCATCGATTGCGGTCAATCCATTGCGCTGGCGCGGTTGCAAGCCAGCCCCGAAGCCGAGCGTTGTGTGGGGTGTCAAACCCAACAGGAACGCCAGCACCCGCACTGAACACGGGCGAAGGCGTCAGGCGGGTGGGGTCAGCTGGGAAGGCGTCAGGCAGGAGGCTTGACGGCCTGTTCAATGGCCCCAAAAACGCTCTGGCCGTCCTGCCCCTTCATCTCGATGCGCACGGTGTCGCCGTAACGCATGAAGCCGGTGGAGGGTGCGCCGTCGAGCAGGGTTTCCATGGTGCGCTTCTCGGCAATGCAGCTGTACCCCTTGGGCCACTCCTGGCGGCCCTGGGTTTCAATGCCTCGGTTGCTGACCGTGCCGCTGCCGATGATGCTGCCCGCGCGCACATGGCGGGTTTTGCACAAATGCGAAATCAATTGGCCGAAATGAAACGTCATGTCCTTGCCCGCGTCGCACATGCCCACCTTGCGTCCGTTCCAGGAGGTTTGCATGGTCAGGTGCACACGGCCGTGGTCCCAGGCCGAGCCCAGTTCGTCCAGGGTGACCGCCACCGGGCTGAAGGCCGTGGCAGGTTTGCTCTGCAAAAAACCAAAGTACTTGGCCAATTCGTCGGAGACCAGGTTGCGCAAGGACACGTCGTTGGCGAGCATCACCAGGCGAATGCCGTCCAGCGCCTGCTCGGGCGTGGCGGCCATGGGCACATCGCCCGTGATCACGGCCATCTCGGCCTCGAAGTCGATGCCCCAGTCTTCGCTGCGGCACACAATGGGGTCGGTGGGGCCCAGGAAATCGTCGCTGCCGCCCTGGTACATCAGGGGTTCGGTGTAGTAGCTGTCGGGCACCTGGGTGGCGCTGGCCGCACGCACCAGTTCCACATGGTTGATGTACGCCGAGCCGTCCGCCCACTGGTAGGCACGCGGCAGGGGGGCCATGCAGCGCTGCGGCTCGAACGGAAAAGCATGACGCGCCTTGCCATGGTTGAGGGTTTCGGAGAGATCCTGCAACTGGGGCGAGAGAAAATTCCAGTCATCCAGCACCTGCTGCAGGCGATGGGCAATGCCACTGGCGTAGTGCGCCTGGGTGAGGTCGCGGGAGACGACAACCAGCTGGCCGTCACGGGAACCATCCTTGTAGGTGGCAAGTTTCATCGCACAGTCTTTCGATTGGGTTTGCCCCCTGCGTGTGGTGCCGCGCCAGTGTCGGCCAGCACGGGGCGGGTAGATGCGGACCATTCTACAAAGCGGCTTCGTGGGACACTTGAGTCAACCGTTGGCTGTTCGTCCCGTTGAGCATTTACCCCCCAAGTCCATGTCACGACTGATCCGCACCTCCCCCCCTCGCCGTCATCTGGTTTACACAAGCCTGTGCGTGGCAGGTCTGCACCTGGCGTTACTGGGTGCGCCCCGGCCCGCCGTGAGCAGCCCGGGGGATGTAACTTCACTGGCCCCGACACACTTGCCCACCACCCCTGGCGGCGATGCGGGCCCGCTTGCCCCACTCGCACCGGTCTCTCACCATCGCGTCTCGTCTGCGCCTGGCAGCCTCAGTGTGCGGGTTGCGCACCTGGCACCGGCGGCACCAGTGGCACCGACTTTCTCCACCGAAGCATCACCCGCATTCGCCGAGGCCGAGCTGTTGCCCGCCGCTGAGCCAGCTTCAACGAGCTGGACCTTGGCCCAAGCCAACGTCGAAAGCGAGCCTTCACTACGCCCTAATGCATCAGAAAGTAAGGCTCAGCCGCCGGTCAAGTTACCCGGTTCTGCCCGCTTGCAGTTTGACGTCCTGGGCAAGATCAAGGGGTTTGGCTATACCGTGAGCGGTGAGTTGACCTGGCAACAAGACGGACGGCAGTACCAGTCCCGCTAC
>CANFMY010000206.1 GCA_947448375.1 Comamonadaceae bacterium
CTTCTTCCTGCGCTTGGTGCCTGACTTGCTCCGAGCCAGGCACCACCCAGGCCGTGACGCCCGGCGCGACGCGTCGTCCTTGTATGACCGCGGCTGCATCGCGCAAATCCGAAATACGGCTGTTGGCACATGAGCCAATGAACACCCAGTCCACCGGCGTGCCGGCGATGCGCTGGCCGGGTTCCAAGCCCATGTAGTCCAGCGCGCGTTGCATCGAATCGCGTTGGGCCGGGTCAGCGGCATCGCTTGGGTTGGGAATGCAGTCAGACACCGAGATGACGTCTTGCGGGCTGGTTCCCCAGGTCAGTTGGGGACTGATCTGGCTCGCATCCAGCACAACCTCGCGATCAAACACGGCACCTTCGTCGGTGGGCAGGGTGCGCCAGTGTGCCACGGCTTGCTCGAACAGTTCGCCATGCGGTGCAAACGGCTTGCCTCGAAGGTAGTCATACAACATGTCATCGGGCGCCACCATGCCCATCTTGGCACCCATCTCGATGGAGAGGTTGCACAGGGTGAGTCGAGCATCCAGCGACAGCGCGCGCACGGCCGACCCCGCGTACTCCACGGCATACCCTCGGCCTGCCGAGGTGCCCAGTTGCCCGATGGCATACAAAATCATGTCCTTGGCCGTCACGCCGACAGGCAATGGGCCTTCAAATCGCAGGCGCATGGTTTTGGGTTTGCGTTGCCGCAAGGTCTGCGTGGCCAGCACATGGCCGACTTCGCTCGAACCAATGCCAAAGGCCAGGGCGCCAAATCCGCCGTGGGTGCAGGTATGGCTGTCACCACACACGATGAGCGAGCCCGGCAACGTCAGGCCTTGCTCCGGTCCCACCACATGCACAATGCCTTGGTGGCCTGAGTCCAGGTCAAACAGACGGATCCCGGTGTCGGCGGCGCCTCGGCGCATGTCGCGCAACAGGCGCCCGCCGGTGGGGTGGGTGTCCAGGGTGCGATCGGGAGCGCTTGAAATGGCGTGATCGGGGGTTGCGAAGGTCAGATCAGGTCGCGCAACCCGATGACCCGCATAGCTCAAATCGTGCAGTCTTGGGCCCGCCTCCAGGTCGTGGATGAAATGCCGGTCGATGTGCAGCAGCGCCACGCCCTCAGCCACTTCCTGGATGACATGGCGTTGCCAGATCTTGTTGAAAAGTGTGTCCGCAGTCATCGTGATCAGTATAGTCAGTGACCCCATTCGATGACGTCACTTGTGCGCTATGGCAAGTGGCCCCGTGTCCAGCTTTTTCCAGCAATCAACGCCGCTGGTGGTGGAGGCCGGGGGTAAGTCCTGCATCAGCCGGCAATCACTTCCTCGATCGTGCTCACGATTTTCTGGAATGTCACGGGTTTGTGCAGAACGCGAACGTTCAATTCGGCAAAGACGTGGATTTGATCGGGCGAGGTATCGCCCGTCACGATGACGGCAGGAATTTCGCGGTTGTAGTTCTCGCGCAGCTTTTCGATCAGCAGGTCGCCAGTGGTGAGTTGCAGGCGGTAATCGCTCAGGATGCAATCGATGTGGTTGATGGATTCAAGCTGATCTTGCAATGCCTGCTCGTGCTCGGATAGCACCACGATCCGGATTCCTCGCGCGGACAGGGTCTGCCGGTAGGCCTCGAGGATGGTCTCGTCATCCTCGAAAATGGCAATGCATTTCCCTTGCAGACGATGGGGGTCGTCACCGGACGGATCGGGTAGCGTGGTGGCCGAACGGGATGCGCTCAGAGCCTGGGATGTCGGGCACCCTGTGCTGACCGTGAACACCGAGCCCCGGCCTGAGTTCGATTGGACATCGACCTTGGCGCCAATCAGGTTGCACAGTCGTTTCACAATGGTGAGCCCAAGCCCCAAACCGTCGTGTGCGCCGCGTGTTCGGTCGGCTCGATAAAACTCATTGAAAATGTGTTGCTGATCTTCCACGGAAATGCCCACGCCTGAGTCGATCACGCGAAATGCCAGCTGATCGACATGGGTGAAAAACTCGATGGAGACGCTGCCGCGCTCGGTGTATTGCAGCGCATTGAGCGACAGGTTCAGCACAATCTGCTGCAACAGCAGCCTATCGCCTCGCACTACCAGGGGGGGAGCTTCAATGAAGAACGCCAGGTTCTTGCTATCGGCCTTGGATTGCACAATCTCCCGCACGGATTCCGCCAAATCGCTCAGCAGAAAGTCCTGCTGAATTTCCTTCGTCATGTAAGCATCCAGCTTGCTCATGTTCAGCAAGCCGTCAAACATGTCGTTGAGTGCGGCAATGCTGCTTTTGATGCGCTGCAGCAACCGGCTTTCTTGGGGGGGCAACTGCTGCCCGTTGAAGAGTTCCAGGTTGATGTTGACCGCATGCAAGGGCTGGCGCAGATCGTGACTGGCGAGTGCGATGAATTTGGATTTCGCCACGTTCGCCGCCACTGATTGATCGCGTTCCCTGGCGAGTTCCTGATACAGACTTTCGTTGCGAAAACGCAGTCGAATCGAGTCCTCAAAAACTTTCGAAAAATTCTTGGCAATGCCCAGCACCACGAGATACAAGGCGGCCAACCCCACTGAAAAAGGCCAGGGGAAAATATGGGTGGGCCACAGCAGCGTGCTCAGAGCCGGGATCATGATGGGCAGGGTGAACGCATAAAACGTCTGACGGTTCACGCTGTAGGCAAACATGCTGGAAATCATGGCGGCCGTTGTCATGTAGACATAAATCATTCGGTTGACCAGGGACAGTTCGGGTGCCATCAGGGGCCAGCCCAGCCCCCACCCCAATCCGACGATGCCTACCGCAAATGTCATGCGCCGCAGGTCTCGCTCAGGGTCAACAATGGCGGTCGATTCGTTGGCTTGTGAGTAGACGATCCAGCTGCGAACGGCAACGGCCACGAACATGTAGACCAGCCAGAGCACCAGATTCAAAATCTGTACCTCGTCCTGGAACATGGGAATGCACAGCAACGGGGCCAGAATGTTGGCCAGCGTGGCCGAGCGTGCGGCCTTGACAATGTGAGCGGATTTTTCGCGCTGCAGGTTGAGTTCGTTGGACTCGATGTCCGTCATGCGGGTGATGGTACTCATGGAGGGCAGGCCTGGATAATGCAAAATGGTAATCAATGAACGCCATGGCTGTCGCACGATTTTCCCGTGCACCTCATCTTGGGAGGGAAGTCCTTACCCGGGATGCGCGGTGGTGTTGATCATTTTCTTCCATCACACACCATGACACTGCTCATCGACAGCGTTCGCGCTCGACAAATTCTGGACTCCCGAGGAAGACCCACCGTCGAGGCGGATGTGACATTGAAGGGCGGTCACAGTGGGCGCGCCTCGGTCCCGTCAGGGGCCTCCACGGGAAGCGCTGAGGCTCACGAGTTGCGTGACGGTGACCCCAACTTCTATGCCGGTTTGTCGGTGTTGCAGGCGGTCGGGCACGTCAACGGAGCCATTGCAGCTGCCTTGACAGGACACGATGCGCTGGATCAATGTGCGCTGGACCGCTCGCTGACCACCCTGGACGGCACACCGCAGTTGTCTCGCCTGGGCGCCAATGCCATCCTGGCCGTGTCAATTGCTGCGGCCCGAGCCAGTGCCGCGGCATTGGGGCAGTCCTTGTATGAGCGTGTGCAGTCCATCGCCGGACAGCCAGCGTTGAGCATGCCTGTGCCGATGGTGAACATCCTCAGTGGCGGATTGCATGCGGGTCGAGGCATGGATGTGCAGGACTTTCTGGCCATGCCGGCGCGCGCCAGTTCGGTCGCGGATGCCATCCATGTTCTGTCGCGGGTACGCAATGCCGCGACAGAAGAAGCTCGTGCACGCGGGTTGCCCACCTTGCTGGCTGATGAGGGCGGCATCAGTCCGGGGCTGGCCAGCGGACGCGATGCCCTGGACATGATGATGCGACTCATCGAGCGAGCCGGTCTCAAGCCGGGTGAGGATGTTGTGATAGCCATCGATGTGGCGGCCACAGCTTTGCAAGATCCGCACGGCGGCTACGCGCTCAGACGCGAAGGGCGACACGCCAGCTCAACCGACATGGTCGAGATGCTGGCCGACTGGGTGCAGCACTACCCCGTCGTGTCGATCGAGGATGGGTTGGGCGAAGAGGATTGGTCGGCCTGGGCTGAACTGACGCGTCGCGTGGGTCATCGTGTGCAGTTGGTGGGCGATGATCTCTTCACCACCCATCCGCTTCGCCTGGCGCGCGGTGTGCGCGAGAACGTGGCCAATGGGGTCCTGGTCAAAGCCAACCAAAACGGCACCTTGTCGGGCACGATTGCACTCATCGCGCAGGCCAAGTCGGCCGGCTATGCCACCATTGTGTCGGCCCGTTCAGGCGAGACGGAAGACGCTTTCATGTCGGACCTGGCGGTGGGCACGGGGGCCGGACAAATCAAGATTGGTTCGTTGCGAACGTCCAGCACAGTTGCCAAATACAACCAGTTGTTGCGCATCGAGGAGGCGTGTGGCGCTCCTTATCGCGGCTTGTCGGCACTCACGGGGCGGGCATGAACGTCCCCGAACTGGACGTCTTTCTGGATCGCACCGGTCTGGTGAAACAGGAGGTCCCCAGGCAATTGACGCCGCTGACCGGTGGTGTGTCGTCCGATATCTGGCGTGTGGAGGTTTCCGATGGGCGGACCCTGTGCGTCAAGCGCGCACTGGCCAAGTTGAAAGTGGCGGCCGACTGGCAAGCCCCGGTGTCGCGCAATGCCTACGAGTGGGCCTGGATCGAGTTTGCGGGCAGTGTTGTGCCGCAGGCCGTGCCCC
>CANFMY010000207.1 GCA_947448375.1 Comamonadaceae bacterium
GCCATCTGCGCGTTGGCGCTGGACCTGATCTGGGGTTACACCGGCATTCTGTCCCTCGGGCATGGCTTGTTCTTCGCCCTGGGCGGCTACATGATGGGCATGTACCTCATGCGCCAGATTGGTCGAGATGGCCAATACCAGAGCGATCTGCCGGACTTCATGGTGTTTCTGGACTGGAAGCAACTGCCCTGGCACTGGTGGTTCTCGGACAGCTTTGTCGCCACCTTGCTGCTGGTGGTGCTGGTGCCTGGCGTGCTGGCGGGGGTGTTCGGCTACTTTGCCTTTCGTTCGCGCATCAAGGGGGTGTACTTCTCGATCATCACCCAGGCCATGACGTTTGCCGCCATGCTCTTGTTCTTCCGCAACGAGACTGGCTTTGGGGGCAACAACGGCTTCACCGACTTCAAGCGAATTCTGGGCATGCCCATTGCCACCCCCAGCATGCGCATGGTGCTCTTTGTGCTCACCGGTGTCACGTTGCTGGGCTTTTTCCTGATGGCGCGCTGGCTGGTCAGCAGCAAGTACGGGCGCGTGCTGCAGGCCATCCGCGATGCCGAAAGCCGCGTGATGTTCTCAGGCTATTCGCCCTTGCCCTACAAGCTGAGCATCTGGGTGATTTCGGCGGTGATGTGCGCAGTGGCCGGGGCCTTGTATGTCCCGCAGGTGGGCATCATCAATCCGGGCGAGATGAGCCCGGCCAACTCGATCGAGATGGCCGTGTGGGCGGCCGTGGGCGGGCGTGCCACGCTGGTGGGACCGATCGTGGGGGCCTTCCTGGTCAATGGTGCCAAGAGTTGGCTCACGGTGGTGGCGCCGGAATTCTGGTTGTACTGTCTGGGCGCTTTGTTCATTGCCGTCACCTTGTTCCTGCCCCATGGTGTGATCGGACTGCTGAAGTCCCGTCTGGGTAAAGGAGCCTCGCGATGACACCCGACCTGATGAATCAAGGTGCCGAGCGCGTGGCCCGCTTCGAGGACGAAGCGGCCCGGCGTGCCTCGGGTGGGGCGGGCGGCACGGCCAGTTACGGTCGTGTGCTCAAAGACCGGCAGGAAGTGGACGTGTCGCACGGGCGCATCCTGTACCTGGAAGACGTCTGTGTGAGTTTTGATGGCTTCAAGGCCATCAACAACCTGTCGCTCGACATTGCCCCCGGAGAGTTGCGCTGCATCATTGGCCCCAACGGGGCAGGCAAGACCACGATGATGGACATCATCACCGGCAAGACGCGCCCCGACTCGGGCACCGTGTTCTTCGGTTCCACCATCAACTTGCTGCGCCACAACGAGCCGGAGATTGCACAGCTGGGCATTGGCCGAAAATTTCAAAAGCCCACGGTGTTCGAGCACCTGAGTGTGGTGGAGAACCTCGAGCTAGCACTCAAGACGGACAAGCGTGTGGGCGCCTCGATGCGCTTCAAGCTCGACTCGGCACAGACCGACCGGCTGCATGACGTGCTGACCACGATCCACCTCCTGCCCGATGCGCTCAGGACCGCCGGCAACCTCAGCCATGGCCAGAAACAGTGGCTGGAAATCGGCATGCTGCTGATGCAAGACCCGAAGTTGCTGCTGCTGGACGAACCCGTGGCCGGCATGACCGACCATGAAACCGAGCGCACTGCCGAGTTGTTTCTGAGCCTCAAGGGCAAGCACTCGCTCATGGTGGTGGAGCACGACATGAGTTTTGTGCGCACCATCTCGGACATCGTCACGGTGCTGTGCGACGGCTCGGTGCTGGCCCAGGGAACGCTCGACCAGGTGCAGGCCGATGAGCGAGTCATTGAAGTTTATTTGGGGCGCTGATATGTTGAGTGTCAACCAGGTTCACCAGTACTACGGGGGCTCACATATCCTGCGGGACGTGTCGGTCTCCACCCAAGTGGGCGAGGTGACCGTGTTACTGGGGCGCAATGGCGTGGGGAAAACCACGCTGCTCAAAAGCATCATGGGCTTGGTGCCGATCCGAAGCGGCCAGGTCATGATGGGAACGCAGGACATCTCGACAGCAAAGCCCTACGAGCGGGCTGCGTTG
The DNA here is from genome assembly GCA_947448375.1 of Comamonadaceae bacterium. Classification (GTDB taxonomy): domain Bacteria; phylum Pseudomonadota; class Gammaproteobacteria; order Burkholderiales; family Burkholderiaceae_C; genus Limnohabitans. The sequence continues at coordinate 2,032 of CANFMY010000207.1, forward strand.
GGCATTGGCTATGTGCCACAAGGACGCGAGATATTCGCCCGACTCACCGTGGAGGACAACCTGCGCATGGGCTTGGCCACCTGCCCAGCCGGCACCCCGATTCCACAGGAGTTGTTCGAGCTTTTCCCGGTGCTGCACCAGATGCTGCATCGGCGCGGAGGCGACCTCTCGGGCGGTCAGCAGCAGCAACTCGCCATTGCGCGTGCGCTCGCCTTCCAGCCCAAGGTGCTGGTCCTCGATGAGCCCACCGAGGGCATTCAACCGAGCATCATCAAGGACATCGGACGCGTTATCCGGCGACTGGCCGATGTGGGCATGCAAGGACAGCGCATGGCCATTCTGCTGTGCGAGCAGTATTACGACTTTGCCCAAGAGCTGGCCGACCAGTACGTGGTGATGGAGCGCGGCGAGGTGATCGCGCAGGGGCCCGCGAGCGAAATGGCCGACAAGAACATTCGACAGCTCGTGTCGATCTGAAGCGGAATCGATTCGCTGTCTACAAGTTCCACAAGCGTGGCGATTGACCTGTCAGTCCCCACAGCGTGTGCCGCCAAGCCGCCCAGACCGGGCGCAACAGCTGCATGGCGGGCTCGACCATGGGGGCGAGCACCCGCAGCACCATCACCTGAGGGCCTGCCAGCGTGACCCCGGCCTGATGTTTCAGCGGGCTGTGGTCAATCAGGGCGCGAGCGGCCTCCAGGGCGGCTTCGGCACGTGGGCCCGCCAGGGCAGACCCAGAGGCAAACACGAAAGTGGCGAGGCAGCGCTGCCCGGCCAGCGCCAGGGGGCTGTTCAGCAGACGCTGGTCCTGGGCATCGATCAGTCCACGCTCTAGCCAGACGCCCGGAATTTCCATGTGCTGTAGAAAACGCCCGGTGGTGAACGGCGCGTTGGCCTGCTCCAGCCCCAGGGCCGTGACGTCCCAGGCCATCAGTTCAGCCGTGGGGGCCAACTCAAACGCCAGATGGTTGAGGGCATCGCAGCCCGGGTAAGCCAGCGACTCGAGTGGCAGCCACTCCAGCCTGGCGCCTTCTTCCAGTCGGGCATGAACCGAGTTGGTGGCCGTGTCTTGCTCTGTTCGGTAATAGCGGGTCGCACCGGGTGTGGTGACCAAGCCGTGGGCATGCGTGCCCACGGTGATGCGAATGTCCATCACATCGCCACCCACAAATCCCCCGGGCGGATGCACCAGGACGTTGTGGCAGATGGCATCACCTTCCGGGTACAAGCTTTGCAAAATGCGCAACGGCCCCTCGTGCTGGTAGCGGGCCACGGTGCGGCTGCGTTCGTGGGTGTAGTTCAGACGGAGGTTCGCGTGCCAGGCCATGGGGTGCTGTCTTTGATGAACTCAATGATAGTGGAGTTGAGGTGACAAGCTTTCAGTAGCGAGTTGCACCTGTCTGCTGTGCACCGAAGGCAAGCAGAGTCGGTTCGTGATCGCACCAACATGAAGAGATTGAGGGTGGCGTGTCAGCCGAACGCCCAATCGATGTGCAATTTCCTTGGCGAAATTGTGTCTGCATTGGCCTGAATTTTGCACATGCACTGTCGCCTTGCATGACTGCACGAGCTCAAGATCCATCAATCAGAAAGTGTTTATGAAACATCAATTCAAGCAAATTAACCAGACGTGTCTCTTGGTCGTCATGGCTTCTGCTGCGGTTTGTGCGCATGCGGACGTGACCATCGGGGGTGTGTTCGACGTGGGCTACGTCAGTGACAAAACCCCCTCGCTGACAACCCGAAAAGTCGATGGTTCATTTTCTGATCTGTCCCGAATTGTGATCAATGGCGATATGGCCCTGAAGAACGGAATCAAGGCCATTTTTACGGTGGAAACTGACTTTTTCAATCCGGGTATTCAATCCGCAAATACCGGATCCTTTGCGAATGGTGAAGTTCAAGCTGGTCTGACGGGTGGCTTCGGTACGATTCAGGCGGGTCGAGTGAATACCGCTACGTTCTTCAACACCCTGTTTTATCAACCTTATGGCACAGCAATCGGCAGTGGATTTGGCTCTTACACCAACGGTGTGGTCCGTTATGACAACAGTGCCAAGTACACGACGCCCAGTATCAATGGTTTCAAGGCATCGGCGCTGTTTTCAGCCAAGAACTCCAACAGTACCGTAAACGGACAAAACACTTCTGGCGTAACCGAATTTGGCTTGAGCTACAACAATGGCCCCCTTTCGGTTGGTTTTGCCAACCTGAAAAATGACGTTGTACCGCTTGCAACCGGAAACAATAACAACGATTCTTTTGCAAACCTGGGTGCTACCAAGCAATATTTGCTGAATTCGTTGGGTGCGAGTTACAACATGGGCAGTGGCCTCAAGTTGATGGCCTTGATGGATAGCCAAAAGGCCGACGGTGGCGATACGGCTCAGCGCTCCCATACGGCTTTGAGTGCTGTGTATGTGACGGGTCAAAATCAGTTCTCTGGCACTGTCGGCACATTCAAAGATAAAACGCCTGCTGTCGGGGCAAACGGAAGTTCCGCCTCCTACACCACCTTGGGATACGACTACTTTTTGGACGACAAAGCCACTTCAGCGGTCTATGCTCGATACACGACAACTGACGATAAGACACTGCGCTATGGCGGTGGTGCTACCTATGTTGGTAGTTACAACACCCTGGCAATGGGATACCGCTTCGGTTTCTAATTTGACTGAGACCTACGTCATTCGCTAGC
>CANFMY010000208.1 GCA_947448375.1 Comamonadaceae bacterium
CGCTGGTGTTTCATCCCCGCAACCCTTATGCGCCCACGGTTCACATGAACGTGCGCATGCTCTCGGTGGTGAGTGCCCAGGGCGAGCTGGTGGCCTGGTTCGGGGGGGGCATGGACCTCACGCCGTACTATGGCTTTGTCGAGGATGCGGTGCACTTTCACACCGTGTGCCGTGACGCCTTGCAGCCGTTTGGCGAGGGCTTGTACCCGCGCTTCAAGACCTGGTGTGACGATTACTTCTGCCTCAAGCATCGCAACGAACAGCGCGGCGTGGGCGGGGTGTTTTTCGACGACTTCTCCGAGCTGGGCATGGCCAAGAGCTTCGAGATGCTGCAGGCGGTGGGCAATGGCTTGCTGCCGGCCTATCTGCCCATCGTGCAGCGTCGCATGGACATGCCTTATGGCGAGCGGGAACGGTCGCACCAGTTGTACCGGCGGGGTCGGTACGTGGAATTCAACCTGGTCTGGGACCGAGGCACGCACTTTGGCCTGCAGTCCGGCGGGCGTACCGAGTCCATCCTGTTATCGATGCCGCCACTCTCGTCGTGGGCGTACCAGCACCAGCCCGAGCCCGGATCCCCTGAAGCCCAGCTCTACACCGATTTCATTGTGCGCCGAGACTGGCTTGCGGCCCCAGGCCGTGACTGAGCGCATCGGTGTCATGGGCGGGGCCTTCGACCCGCCCCATCTGGCCCATCGCGCGCTGGCGGAATCGGCCTTGCGAGACCTCGGTCTGTCTGAACTGCGTATCTTCCCGACCGGGCAGGCCTGGCACAAGTCCACCGGGCTGTCCCCGGCGGCGGATCGCCTGGCCATGACCCATCTTGCTTTTGCACACCTGCCCGGCGTGGTGGTGGACGATGCCGAATTGCGTCGCCCGGGACCGACCTACACCCTGGACACCTTGCAGGCGCTTGGGCAGGCACGTCCCCAAGCGCGACTGTTTTTGGTGATCGGGGCCGACCAGGCTCGCAGCTTTGAGCGTTGGCACGGCTGGCAGGATATCCTGCAACTGGCCACATTGGCCGTTGCCGAACGCGAGCCCACCGCAGGGCAGTGGCACAATCCAGCCTGGGGGACGATTGAGCACCTACGCATGCCCCTGTCCGATTTGAGCGCCACCGAGATCCGCCATCGTTGCCGCTCGGGTCTGCCGATTGACACGCTGGTCCCGCCCGGGGTCGGTGATTACATTGCACAACACGGCTTGTATGCCGACCATTCATGACCGAAACCACCGCTAAAAAAGACGTCCAGAAACTCCAGCGTGCCATCGTCGATGGCCTGGAGGATGTCAAAGCGCAGGACATCGTGGTGTTCAACACCGAACACCTCTCGCCGCTGTTCGAGCGCGTGATGATGGCGAGCGGTACCTCCAACCGTCAGACCAAAGCCCTGGCCGCCAGTGTGCGCGACAAGGTGCGTGAGGCAGGTTTTCCCAAGCCGCGCATCGAGGGCGAAGAAAACGGCGAATGGATCATCATCGACTGCGGCCAGGCTGTGGTGCACGTGATGCAGCCCGCCATCCGACAGTACTACCACCTGGAGGAAATCTGGGGCGAAAAACCGGTGCGTTTGAAGCTGGGGGCGCCCAAGCCCATGCCGGCTGCCGCTTCGAAGCCACCCGCAGGCCAAGCCGAGTCCAAGGCCAAGACCAAGTCCAACTCCAAGTCTGGCAAGTCTTCCCCTCGTGCAGGAACCGGCTCTTCACGCCAGACGAGCGCAGGCTCCAAGGGGGCTTCGAGCAGCACATCCCGCCCGTCTCGCCAGCCAGCCGCACAACGCTCGAGCAGCGCCTCTGCAGCCGGCAAGTCCGCTGCACCTGCAAGGCCCGCCTCATCCTCCAAGTCCACCACCAAGCCCGCCGCCAAGCCCGCGGTCAAGCGATCCGCCAAGCCTGCGGCCTCGGGCGCAGCGCCTCGCAAGAGCCCTGCCAGCAGCTCGGCGTCGCGCGCTCGCAAATCCTCCGGCGCATGAAGCTGTGGGTGGTGGCGGTCGGTCAGCGCATGCCTGACTGGGCGCAGGTGGCCTGGGACGATTACGCCAAGCGATTTCCACCCGAGTGGAAGCTGGGCCTCAAGGCCGTCAAGGCCGAACCCCGCGGGAGCAAGCCTGCAGCCGCCTTGATGGCTGCCGAAGCGGAGCGCTTGCGCGCGGCGATTCCCAAACAGGCGCGGGTGGTGGTGCTGGATGAACGTGGCGACGCGCTCACCACCCTGGCGCTGTCGCAACGCATGCTGCAATGGCAATCCGAGTGCCAGGACGTGGCGCTCTTGATCGGCGGCCCGGATGGGCTGGACCCGGCGTTGCGTCGCGAAGCCACTGAGCGCATCCGCCTCTCGGACCTGACACTGCCGCACGCCATGGTGCGCGTGCTGTTGGTGGAGCAACTCTACCGGGGCTGGTCGATCCTGGCCAAACATCCCTACCACCGCGAATGACGCCATGAAACCCTTGTATCTTGCCTCCCAGAGTCCTCGCAGGCTTCAGTTGCTGGGGCAATTGGGCCTCACGCCCACACTCATGACGCCCGAACCGCACGAGGACGCCGAGGCGCTGGAGGCTGTGCTGCCTGGCGAAGCCCCCAGCACCTACGTGCAACGCGTCACCCGGCTCAAACTCGAGGCCTCGCTGCGCCGCCTGAAGCGCCTGGGCTTGCCGGCTGGCGTGGTGCTGTGCGCCGACACCACCGTGGCTCGGGGACGTCAGATACTGGGCAAGCCCGATACCCCCGCCCATGCCCTGGCCATGTTGCAAGGCCTGCAAGGGCAGACCCACCGCGTGCTCACCTGCGTGGCGGTGGGCACGCTCAGTCGTCAGCAGCAATGCCTGCAGGTCTCCACCGTCACGCTGGGCCCGGTCACCACGGCACGTCTGCGCGCCTATGTGAACACCGGCGAGCCCATGGGCAAGGCGGGTGCTTATGCCATCCAGGGACAGGCGGCGGGTTTCATCGCGCACATTCGGGGCAGCCACTCTGGCATCATGGGGCTGCCGCTGTTTGAAACCGCCGCCTTGCTGCGGGACTTCGGCTTCAAGGTCTGACGCCATGCAACAGGACATCCTCATCAATTGGGCCCCCCAGGAAACCCGTGTGGCGGTGGTCGAAAACGGCGTGGTGCAGGAGTTGCACCTGGAGCGAACCCTTGAAAAAGGCCTGGTGGGCAATGTCTACCTGGGCAAGGTCTCGCGCGTCTTGCCCGGCATGCAATCGGCTTTCGTCGACATCGGTCTCGAGCGCGCGGCCTTTTTGCATGTGGCCGATTTGTGGAGCAGTGTGGCCTCGCGCCATGCGGACGGGGAGGGTGCCAACACCCCCCCCGTGCCCATCGAGAAACAGATCTTTGAAGGTCAGTCGCTGATGGTCCAGGTCATCAAGGACCCGATTGGCAGCAAGGGCGCGCGGTTGTCCTCGCAGATCAGCATTGCCGGACGCATGCTGGTGTACTTGCCACAAGACAACCACATTGGCGTGTCGCAAAAGATCGCCCTGGATCAACGGGAAGCCCTCAAGCAACGGCTGCTGGCGTTGCTGCGAGAAGATCAACCCGAGGGCGCCACAGGAGGGTTCATTCTGCGCACCAACGGGGAGGATGCAACCGACCAGGAGTTGCTGGAGGATATCCGCTACCTGCGCAAAACCTGGCAACGCATTCGCGAAGCCGCTTCGGTCAAGCCGCCCAAATCGATGTTGCACCAGGACCTCGACCTGCTGCAACGCGTGTTGCGCGACCTGGTGAGTGACGCCACCCAGACGATTCGCCTCGACTCGCGCGAGCAGCATGAGCGCTTGCGTCAGTTCGGGCTGGAGTACATGCCGGCCGCGGCGGCGAAGTTGCAGCACTACAAAGGCGAGCGGCCCATCTTTGACCTCTTTGGCATCGACGATGATGTGGCCCGTGCGCTGGGGCGTCGGGTTGATTTGAAATCGGGTGGCTATCTCATCATTGATCAGACCGAGGCGCTGACCACGGTGGACATCAACACCGGCGCGTTCACCGGCGCGCGCAATTTTGACGAAACCATTTTCAAGACCAACCTGGAGGCAGCCGGTGCCTTGGCGCGACAACTGCGGTTGCGCAACCTGGGCGGGGTGATCATTGCCGACTTCATCGACATGGTGCGTGAAGACCACCGCGAGGCGGTGTTGCAGGAGTTGCGCAAACACCTGTCTCGTGACCGCGTCAAAACCTCGGTGAGCGATTTCTCTCCGCTGGGCTTGGTTGAGATGACCCGCAAGCGCACCCGGGAGTCCCTGGCTCACCAGTTGTGCAAGCCCTGTGAAGTCTGCCAAGGCAAAGGCATTGTGAAGACGCCGCGCAGCGTGGCGTACGACATCCTGCGTGAAATCTTGCGCGAGGCACGCCAGTTTCACCCCGCCGAATTCCGGGTGGTGGCCGCACCCGCGGTGATCGACCTGTTGCTGGACGAGGAAAGCCAGCACCTGGCCGGTCTGAGCGTGTTCATCGGCAAGCCCATTTCCTTGCAGCACGAGCCGGCCATGGGGCCGGAGGACTATGACATCGTGCTCATTTGAGTACGGCACCCAATGTAAAGACATGTTTCTGGTGCTACCATAC
>CANFMY010000209.1 GCA_947448375.1 Comamonadaceae bacterium
CTGAAGCCCATTTGGGCCAGCACCAGCGCAGCAAACAAGCCGCAGGGGCCAAAGCCCACCACCACCGGACGGTCACCCACTCGGGTGGAAGCGTCGCCAGGGGGGAAGGCCGGGGCTTGCACCGGTGGGTGCCAAGTCATGTCGGGGGTGGCCTGCACGTGGGGGCGCTGGGCATGGGCTTGCAGCCAGAGGCTTTCCGCTTCGGGCGTGGTCAGCGCCACGTCGACGATGTACACCACACGCAGCTGCGACTTGCGCGCATCAAAGCTGCGCTTGAACACCTGCCAGTGCTGAATCTCGGTGGGGGGTACACCCAGGGTGGAGACGATCAGATCCCACAGTGCCGGCGGGGCGAGGGGGGCGGGTGAGGCCGCGTCAGGCGGATCGAAAGAGGTGTCGAGCGGGAGCTTGAGCTCGGAGAGTCGAATCATGGCGAGGGGCCCGTGGTGATCGGGCAGGTCATGGATTGAGACGTGATTATCGCTCCGGGGGATAATCGGGGGGTGAAGCTCGCCAGGCCGTCGCTGGTGCAAGCCGCAAGGCCGGTGCGAAAGCACTGGGTGGAAACACCGCACTGGAGGAACGTCCGGACTGCACAGGACGGCGCAGGAGGTAACACCTCTCCACCGTGAGGTGAGGATCAGAGCAACAGAGACGAGTCGCACGGGGCAACCCGTGCGGGTGAAACGGGCAATCTCTGCGCGCAGCAATACCAAGTAGGCCCACAAGGTGCCGCAAGGCACTCCCCCATGGTTCCGTGGGGTGTGGGCGGGTAGGTAGCACCGAGCCGGGTGGGCGACCCCCGGCCCAGATGAATGGCGGTCACGCGGGGGCAACCCCGTGCACAGAATCCGGCGTATCGGCGGGCTTCACACTTTTCACATGATTTCGTTGAGCCGCTCCACGTGGGCGGTCAACGAGCGCATCGCCACCGGCCACAGACGAGGCGGCACGTCGTCATACGCGCGCTCCACCCAGTCTTGCATGCTGCCGTGGGGCAGAGCGCGCATCACCCCCAGAATCTTGGCCTCGCGTTGCAGACGGTGGCCCTTGAGTCGTCGGATGACGTCGGCAGCGTCGTAGGCGCTGCCAGCTTCGTTGCCCAGCACATAGCCATGCGCCGGCAGGATGAACTCGATGCCACCGCTCGCACACGCCCCCAGCAGTTTGTCGAGCGAGTCAAGGTAGTCACTCATGTGGCCATCGGGCGGGTCGACCACGGTGGTGCTGCCGTTGAGCACATGGTCGCCGCTGAAGAGCAGGCCGTCCTCTTCGAGCACCAGGCACAGGTGGTTGGCGGCATGTCCCGGGGTGTGAAGCACGCGCAGGGTGTGGCTGTGCTCTGGGCCGGACAGGGAGAGGGTTTCGCCATCGAGCAGCTCGCGGTCCGGCACGAAATGACTGGCGCTGCGTGCGGTAGGCGCCGAGCTCAGTCCCAGCACCGGTGGCTTGTGGCCGTGGCGCTCGCACAGGGCTTGCAGCGGTTGGGCGCCCGGCGAATGATCCGGGTGCGAATGGGTGCAGACGATGGCTTGAACGTTTCCGCCTGCCGCGCGCCACAGCCGCTCCAGATGTTCGGCATCGTCGGGGCCAGGATCGATCACCACATAACCACTGTCCGGGTCTCCCACCAGGTAGCTGTTGGTACCGGGGCCGGTCATCACACCAGGGTTGGGGCAGGTCAGGCGTTGCACGTTGCGCAGCAACTGCACGGGTTGTTCGGATTGCCAGTCCAGGTGGTGCAGCAACTGACCATCGGGGCAGGTGAGGGCGAGTTCGCCAAACGGGCTTTCGTGCTCCATGTAGCGCTCTTCACGCCCGGCCAGAAAGCCGGCGCGCGGGCAGCTGCTGAACCAGGGCTGCTCGTTGGCGCAACCGGCCAGCACCGCGTCGACGCTGGCGAAGGATTTCAAACGTTGCAGCGTGCGGATGGTGGGGAAGACGATGAAAAACTGTCCGTTGGCATGCCGCTCCAGCGCGTCGGCGGGCCGCACCCACACGGGCTCGAACTGTTCTGTCTCATCGGCCTCCGGCGTTTGACCTTCAGGCATGCGAGCCACCAGAAACGGCACGTCGAAGCGACGCGGCAGATCGCGGTCGGTGATCCAGTGGGTGAGCAGAAAAACCTCGTCGGCAGCCAGCGTCAGCTGGTGAGCCCGGCACTGCTCGATGAAGGGCGCCTGGCGGTCCAGGCGCGCAATGTCGCCGGCATCTGCGTGCGAGCCATCGGCCCGTCGGGCCAGCAGAATGCCGAGCTCCTCAAAGCTTTCGCGGATGGCCGCAATAGCTTGCGTGAGACGCTCGTCGCTTTGAGCCGGGCGGCGACGCGCTTGCGCATGGGCTTGCGCATCGGCGGTATCGATACCCCCCCCGGGAAACACGTAGGCACCGGGCGCGAAGCTCGCCGTCATGGAGCGGCGCGTCATCAGCACTTCCGGGCCGTCTGGACCATCGCGCAGCAACAAGACCGTTGCAGCAGGGCGTGTGGCAGCAGGGGTGCGGGGGGCGTGGAGGCGTTGTGAAGGGCGGACCATGGCGCATTATGACCAAGCCGTTCAATCCTCGGGCTGTATGCCGGTGGCGATCAGCACACGGGCCACCATGTTGTAGGCCGAGATGGACATCGTGAGTTCGACCAGACCCGTGGTGTCCAGGTGCTGCTGCAAGTCAGCGAACAAGGCGTCGTCCACCTGGATTTGACGCGTGATCTGTGCGGCGTATTGCACGATGAGCCGTTCCACCGTGCCCAGGTCTGGGTCGTCAACGCGCTGACAGGGGTCTGCTGCCAGCACCCGCTCCAGGGCGTCGAGTTCCTTCGGTTGGCCACCGGCGGCCAGAAAGTCCGGGCGGTGGTGGTGGTACTCGTAGTGAGCACCGGTCAGCAGGGCCACGGTGCATATACCCAGCTCCAGCCATTTGCGCTCCACCGACAGTCCGGTGCGCACGTTGCCCATGAAGGTGTTCCAGCCACGCGCCACCGGCTCGCTCCACAGCAGCACGTGGTCGAGGTTGAGCAAGCGGCCCTGGCGCCGAGCCAGGATGGTGTTCACCAGTTCGGCGGGTTGGGGTTTGAGCTCGGGGGTCCAGGGCGTGATGCGAGGGGGGGTGGAGGTTGGTGAGGTCATGGCGGTTTGGAAGGCAGCAAGGGACAGTTGAAAAAGTACCGTGAGCACGGCGTCAGCAGGCGTTGAGCACGCCGGCTGTGTGGAGGAATTACACCTCGCCCGAAGGTGGCTGTCCATGGTGGGCACGCCCATGGGCGACAAGGTGGGCGCATGGCCCGATAATGACGCCCCATGCACATCCGATTCACCAAGATGCAGGGTGCCGGCAACGATTTCATCGTGCTGGACGAAACCCGCGGTCGCCTGGGGCTGAGCACGGCCCAGTACCGCTGGTTGGCCGACCGCCATTTTGGTATCGGAGCGGATCAGATCTTAAGCGTGCGCGCCGCGCCGCAGTCGGGTGTGGATTTCGAGTACGTCATCCACAACGCCGATGGCGGCGAGGTGGAGCACTGTGGCAACGGCGCGCGCTGCTTTGTGCGCTTTGTGCGCGAGCAGGGGCTGACCGACAAAACCTCGGTGCGCGTCAAGGTGCACGGCGGCGTCATCGAACTGCATGAGTTGAGCGATGGTCAGGTGCGGGTGAACATGGGTGCGCCCGTGTTCGAGGTGCCGCGCGTGCCCTTCGACCCTGCCCAGGCCACCCGCGTGCCCCACCCGGACGTGGGATGGGAGACCTGGCAATTGACCTTGCCCGATGGCAGCATGCCCGAGGTGGCCGTGGTGTCGATGGGCAATCCGCACGCGGTGCAGTGGGTCGACGATGTCGACACCGCCCCGGTGCTCACCCAAGGACCGCTGATCGAACACCATGCGGCGTTTCCGCGCCGCGTCAATGTGGGCTTTGTGCAGGCGCTGAGCCGCTCTCGCGTGCGATTGCGCGTGTTTGAGCGCGGTGCCGGCGAGACGCTGGCCTGCGGCACCGGTGCCTGCGCCGCCGTGGTGGCCGGTATTCGCCTGGGCCGGCTCGATCCCGAGGTGCAGGTGCACACCCAGGGGGGCATGCTCACCATTGCCTGGGATGGCGCGGGCACCCCGACAGCGGCCTGGCCACAGCCTGTTTTCATGAGTGGCCCCGCCACCACCGTTTTTCACGGCGAGATCGATATTCCGATATGAACCCTTCCTCCATGAACCCCATCACCGAAGACGACATCGCCAACTTTCTGGTGAACACGCCGGACTTTTTTGCTCGTCACGCCGAGCTGCTGTCAGCCGTGCGTCTGACCAGTCCGCACGGCCAGCGCGCGGTCAGCCTGCAGGAACGTCAGGCAGAGATGCTGCGTGAAAAGATCCGTGCGCTCGAGCTGCGCATGATGGACATGATTCGCAATGGCAACGACAACGCCATCTTGGCGGACCGCTTGCATCGCTGGTCGCAAAGCCTGC
>CANFMY010000210.1 GCA_947448375.1 Comamonadaceae bacterium
ACTTGGGCTGCATCCAGAGGTTCTTGGGGTGGCTGGGGCGGGTAAAAAGCCGGATATAATGCCGTCTTCCTTCAGAAGAAGGAACTAGACCTCTGGAGATATAGCTCAGTTGGTGAGAGCGCGGGATTCATAACCCCGAGGTCGGCGGTTCAAATCCACCTATCTCCACCAGATTAAAGTTCAAGGGCGTCCACTGAATTTCAGTGAGCGCCCTTTTTCATTGGGTAATCTCAAGGTTCATCGCGATTCGTTGAACGGGTGACGAGACCTGGGCTCAAGTCACTTGGAAAATGAGTTTCTTGCCACAAGCCTTGACGTATTTGCGAACAGTGGCAATCGAAGGTGAATGCTTCCCCGTCGCCAGTGACCGCTCAAGTCGCGCCACAGCCGGCGTCATCGTGCCCATGCGTTGGGCTACATCGGCTTGAGTCAAACCTGCCTCTTGCCTGGCCTTGAGCAAGGCATCGAGCAAAACCGCTTCTTCGCGCTCGATACGATCGACTTCGGCTTTGACACCGGGTCGCTTCATGAGCGCTTTGACAACATGGTCATGAGTCTTCATTTTTGATTTCCTTCATACGACTTTGCGCCACTTCCAGTTCGCGTTTGGGCGTGTGCTGAGTCTTTTTTACAAAGCTGTGCAACATGACGATTCGTTTACCGATCAGCGTGCAATAAAACACGCGGGCAATTCCCTCGGCCCCTTTCAGTCGCAGTTCAAACAATCCGCCTCCCATCGCCTTGGTGTGGGGCTCTCCTAGATTGGGACCAATCGCTTGCATTCTTCGAGTCATCACGATAAAGCGGGCGGCCAAGGTATCGGGCAACTCAAGAATCTGAGTTTGAACGCTTTTGCTGTAGTAGCTGATCTCGAAATCCATGCTCAAATATTAACAAATATGTTATTTTTAATCAACTGCGCACGAACTCACGTGCCCATCTTCTTCGACGTCACACCAAGCTCTCCAGATACGGACGCATGACGTTGGCCACTCGGCAGTGTTCTGCAGCTTTCCAAAGTTCGTCCATCGTGACTTTCTTGTGTTGCCATGCATCGCGTAATGCCTCCAGTGCAACATCAAGACCAATTTTGTTTCTGAACTTGAAACAGTCAGCAATGGTTTTGGGTATGTCCGTTACGGGAATTTGCACCACCCCGTCCACAACGGCAGTCGTGATGCCGTAGTCCACATCGCTCATGCGCACCACGCGCAGGGGTGGGTATTCAATCTTTGGGGTACGTGCTTTTTGGCCGATGGCTAAACCCTTTACCGCTTAATCACCCGCTATCCCCACAGTTTCCCCTAAAAGCCGAATATAAAGTTTCACCGCGTCAACCAGTAGACCACCAAACACCCCAAAAAAGCCGTCATGGATTGTCCTGACGGCATTTTTCCGCAGGTTGACACAGGGGTGCTGTGTGTGGCCGAGAGATCCCGCCAAGAGGGTGAGCCAACCAGCCATGTAGCAAGCAGGTCGAATCACGCCGGGCGCGCACTCTACCGGTTAGGCAACCTCAATACGCCGAGTAGGACATCATCCTGGCGCATGCGTGGCAGTGGGAAGTGAAGTGAAGAGAAGAGAAGAGAAGAGAGGAGAAGAGAAGATACTCTAACCCCTCACTCCACACTCACATTCACTTCATACCCGTGCGACTTCAAGAGCGCGTTGCGCTGCGCCTCGGCCAAGTCAGCCGCCACCATCTCGGCGCACATCTCCTGCACGGTAATTTCGGGCACCCATCCCAGCTTGGCCTTGGCCTTTGAGGGGTCGCCCAGCAGCGTCTCCACCTCGGTGGGGCGGAAGTAGCGCGGGTCAACGCGCACCACAATGTCCCCCACCTTGAGCGACGGGGCCTTGTTGCCCTCAATGGCCGACACAATCGCCACCTCATCGACGCCCTTGCCCTGAAACCGCAAGCTAACGCCCAACTCGGCCGCGCTCCACGCAATGAACTGCCGCACGCTGTACTGCACGCCGGTGGCAATCACATAGTCTTCCGGCTTATCTTGTTGGAGCATCAGCCACTGCATGCGCACATAGTCCTTGGCATGGCCCCAGTCGCGCAGGGCGTCCAGGTTGCCCAGGTACAGGCACTGCTCCAGACCCTGCGCCATGTTGGCCAGGCCGCGCGTGATCTTGCGGGTGACAAAGGTTTCGCCACGGCGCGGACTTTCGTGGTTGAACAAAATGCCGTTGCACGCATACATGCCATACGCTTCGCGGTAATTCACCGTGATCCAGTAGGCGTACATCTTGGCTACCGCATAAGGGCTGCGCGGGTAGAAGGGCGTGGTTTCCTTTTGCGGAATTTCCTGCACCAGACCGTAGAGCTCGGACGTGGAGGCTTGGTAAAACTTGGTCTTCTTCTCCAGCCCCAAAATCCTGATCGCCTCCAGCAGGCGCAAGGTGCCCATGGCGTCCACATCCGCCGTGTACTCGGGTGACTCAAACGACACCGCCACGTGGCTCATGGCGCCGAGGTTGTAAATTTCATCCGGCTGCGTTTCCTGGATGATGCGAATCAGGTTGCTGGTGTCGCTCAGGTCGCCGTAGTGCAGCTTGAAGTGCGCGTTGTCCACGTGCGGGTCCTGGTAGATGTGGTCCACGCGCTGCGTGTTGAACAGCGAGGCGCGACGCTTGATGCCGTGCACCGTGTAGCCCTTCTCGAGCAAAAACTCCGCCAGGTACGACCCGTCCTGCCCGGTGATGCCGGTGATCAGTGCAACTTTGTTGGTGTGGCTCATGGTGTGTGGTGTTTCAAAAAATCCGCGTACGCGCGCTTCAATCCTTCGCGCAAATCCACGGTAGGTTGCCACCCCAGGTCACGCAAGCGCTGGCTGTCCATCCATTTGCGCGGCGTGCCGTCGGGCTTGGTGGTATCAAAGGTGATGTTGCCAGAAAAGCCCACGGTATCGCCCACCGCAAGTGCCAGCTCGCGAATGGTTACATCGTCGCCGTAGCCCACGTTGATGTGGCTCAGCATGGGCTGGGTGTGCTGGTCGTACACCGCTTTGCTGAGGTTCATCACATGCACGCTGGCAGCCGCCATGTCATCCACATATAAAAATTCGCGCCGCGGTGTGCCCGTGCCCCAAATGGCGACCGACGCCACGCCGCCAGCCTTGGCCTCATGAAAGCGCCGGATCAAGGCGGGAATGACGTGTGAATTCTCCGGGTGGTAGTTGTCCCCGGGGCCATAGAGGTTGGTGGGCATCACACTGCGGTAGTCCACGCCATGGTCATCGTCAGAGCCAGGGCCGTACTGGCGGTTGTAGCTTTCGCACAGCTTGATACCCGCAATCTTGGCGATGGCGTAGGGCTCGTTGGTGGGCTCCAAGGTCCCGGTGAGCAGCGCATCCTCGCGCATGGGTTGCGCAGCCAGCTTGGGGTAGATGCAGCTCGAGCCCAGGAACAACAACTGGCGAACGCCCTGGCGAAACGCTGCGTCCACCACGTTGGCTTGCATCATCAGGTTTTGATAGATGAACTCGGCCGGGTAGGTGTTGTTGGCGTGTATGCCGCCCACTTTGGCGGCGGCCAGGTACACCTGGTCGGGCTTTTCGGACGCGAAGAAGGCGCGCACAGCAGCCTGGTCAGTCAGGTCGAGTTCGGCGTGCGTGCGCGTCACGATGTTGCTGTGGCCTTGGTCCTGCAAGGTGCGCACGATGGCAGAGCCCACCATGCCTCGGTGGCCCGCCACATAAATCTTGGGGTGCTTCACTTAACTCTTTCGCCCGTAGTGGTCTTCAAAGCGCACGATGTCGTCCTCGCCCAGGTATGACCCGGACTGCACCTCGATGATCTCCAGGGGAATGCTCCCGGGGTTGGCCAGGCGGTGCACCTCACCCAAAGGGATGTAGGTGGACTGGTTTTCACTCAAGAGCAGCTTCTTGTCGCCGTTGGTGATTTCCGCCGTGCCCGTCACCACCACCCAGTGCTCGGCACGGTGGTGGTGCTTTTGCAGGCTGAGCGATGCGCCCGGCTTCACCTGAATGCGCTTGACCTTGAAACGCCCGCCCTCGTCAATGCTGTCGTACCAGCCCCAGGGGCGGTGCACCTTGCGGTGCAGGGTGTGTTCCTCGCGGCCTTGGTCGCTCAATGCCTTGACGATGTGCTTCACATCCTGGCTGCGGGTGCGGTCGGCCACCAGCACCGCGTCGGGGGTTTCAATGACGATCAAGTCGTCCACCCCCACCAGGCTCACCAGCCGGCTCGTGGCGTGAACCAGCGTGTTGCGGCTGTCGGTGAAGAGCACATCGCCCACATGGGCGTTGCCCGCTGCATCCTTGGGCAGCACACTCCACACCGCGTCCCACGCGCCCAGGTCGCTCCAGCCGGCGTTGAGGGGCACCATCTTGATGGGCAGGCCCGCGCCGGGCGCGCGCTCCATCACGGCGTAGTCAATCGATTCGGCCGGGATGGCCTGGAAGGCCT
>CANFMY010000211.1 GCA_947448375.1 Comamonadaceae bacterium
CTGCTCATCCGCGAAGCGTCCTGCCTGGCCACCCAGGACGATCAATCCGCCGAGTGGGCGGGTGCCTCGGTGTGGTGCCGCGGTGGTTTCATTGAACGCATCATCCCGGCCGGAGAAGACCTGACACCCTGGATCGCGCAAGCCGACGAGGTGATCGACGCGCGCTCGCATGTGGTGCTGCCCGGCCTGGTCAACACGCACCACCACATGGTGCAAAGCCTCACCCGTGCCGTGCCCGCGGTGCAAAACGCCGAACTGTTCAGCTGGCTGCGCGGGCTCTACCCGATCTGGAGTGGACTGACGCCCGAGATGGTGAGGGTGTCGCACCAGGTGGCCATGGCCGAGTTGTTGCTGAGTGGTTGCACCACCAGCAGCGATCACCACTACATTTACCCCAATGGCATCCGGCTCGACGACAGCATCGAAGCCGCACAACGCGTGGGACTGCGTTTTGTGGCCACGCGCGGCAGCATGAGCGTGGGACAACGCGAGGGCGGACTGCCGCCCGACAACGTGGTGGAATCCGAGGAGGACATCCTGCGCGACTCCCGCCGTCTGATCGAAACCTGGCACGACCCCTCGCGCGGAGCCTTGCTGCAAATTGCCGTGGCGCCTTGTTCGCCTTTCTCGGTCAGCCCGTCGCTCATGCGCGAGTCGGCGGCACTGGCGCGCTCCTATGGCGTTCGGCTGCACACCCACCTGGCCGAAAACGACCACGATGTGGCCTACACCCGCGAGCGGTTCAACTGCACGCCAGCCGAATATGCCGAGTCGCTGGGCTGGCTGGGCGATGACGTCTGGCATGCCCACTGCGTGAAGATTGATCCGACCGGCATGAAGCGATTTGCCCAGACTCGCACCGGGGTGGCCCACTGCCCGTGCAGCAACATGCGACTGGCCAGTGGCATCCTGCCCTTGCGCGAGATGCTCGATATCGGCGTGCCCGTGGGGCTGGGGGTGGACGGCAGCGCCAGCAACGACGCCGGACACCTGTTGAACGAGGCACGACAAGCCATGCTGCTGGCCCGTGTGCGGCGCAGCCTGGAGCCGATGGGCTGCGACACCGGGCCGCAAGCCATGACGCCTCGCGACGCACTGCGCCTGGCCACACGCGGCGGGGCCGAGGTGCTGGGGCGCACGGACATTGGCCAGATCACGCCCGGCTATTGCGCCGACTTTGCCTTGTATCGCACCGACACGCTGGCCTTGGCCGGCGGTGCGGTGCACGACCCGGTGGGAGCACTGCTGCTGTGCAGCAGTGGTCAGGCGGACATGACCCTCGTGCATGGCGAGGTGCTGGTGCGAGAGGGGCGCTTGACGCGTGTCGAGATCGAACCCCTGATCGAGCGCCACAACGCTTTGGCCCGGGAACTGGTCAACGGCGCAAGACATCCCTGAACAGTCGCCAACCGACAAGCGCCACCGCGGGCACGATTGTCAGCCAGCAGGCCTGAGCGCCCTGGCCTCAGGTGGCCTGGTCTGTCGGCCATCTCGACTGCAGCAACTGCGCCGCCACGGCCACCGCAATCACTTCGGGCTCTTTGCCGGCAATACCGGCAATGCCGATAGGACAGGTGATCCGATCCAGCTCCGCCTGTGTGAACCCCCTCGACTCCAGGCGATGCCTGAACGTGGCCCATTTGGTGGCGCTGCCAATCAAACCCACATAGGGCAGGTCCTGGTGCAGGCGCTGACGCCGCAGACACGCGGCCACCACCTCCAGGTCTTCGGCGTGGCTGAAGCTCATGATCAGCACCTGGCTGCCCGGCGCGAGATCCTCCACCGCGGACTGCACCGGATCGGAATGCTCGGTCTGCACATGGGCGGGCAAGGGATGGGGAAAGATCTCGTCGCGACTGTCAATCCAGGTGATGGCGTAGGGCAAGGGCGCGAGCACCTGAATCAAGGCTCGACCTACATGACCACCGCCAAACAGTGCCACGGGGGGATGGTGCGCGCGCAACCGTTGCACGCGCCGGGCGGCATCTTCAGGCGTCGACACGCTGCAGTGTTCAAAGCGCAAGTGCACCACACCCCCACAACACTGGCCCAGGCTGGGGCCCAGCGCATAACGCAAGACCAGGGGGTCGCGTGAGGGATTGCGCAACAAGGCGCGCGCTTGCTCGATCGCCTGAAACTCCAGGTGACCGCCCCCGATGGTATTGATGATGTGCTGGGGCGTGACCGCCATCCAGGCCCCGGCCTCACGGGGCACCGAGCCCTGGGTATGGTCCACCAGCACGAGCACCAGGGCCGACTGACACAGGGACTCTTGCAGTTGCGCCAGCTGGGTTTGCATGACCGATGGATCGAGTCGCCGTCAGGTCGTCAGATCAACCGTTGGCGACTCAGGCGTGGAGGGCTGCGCGCACGCGCTCGCACGCCAACAGGATGCGCTCGGGCGTGGCCGGCGCGTCCATGTGTGCCACGACCTGGTGCTGGCCCACGGCGGCCACGGCATCCTTCAACGCAAAGAAACTGGAGAGCGCCAGCATCAAGGGCGGCTCACCGGTGGCCTTGCTGTGGAAGGGGGTGGGCTTGAGGTTGTAGCCGTCAAACAGCGTGACGTTGAAGTGCTCGGGCACATCGCCGGCCACCGGAATCTTGTAGGTGCTGGGGCCATGCGTGAGCAACTTGCCCTTCTTGTCCCAAATGCACTCTTCCATGGTGAGCCAACCCATGCCCTGGATGTAGGCGCCTTCGATCTGACCCTTGTCAATCGCCGGGTTGATGCTTCGCCCCACATCGTGCACGATGTCCACGGCCTTGAGCCACCACTCGCCAGTGCGCGAATCGATTTCCACTTCCGTCACCGCGGCTCCGTAGCAGTAGTAATAAAAGGCGCGGCCGTTCAAGGTGGTGAAGTCGTACTTGATTTCGGGTGTCATGTAGAAACCCGTGACCGACAGGCCCACGCGGTCCAGCCAGGCCTGATTCGTGAGCTTGGCCCACGGGACTGATTGGCCGCCCCCGTGCACAGCGTCACCGGCGAACGTGACATCCTCGTCCGCACAGCCCAGCAGGCGAGCAGCCACCGGCTTCAAACGCTCACGCATTTGCGCCGTGGCATTCATGATGGCGGCACCGTTGATGTCCGCCCCGCTGGAGGCCGAGGTGGCAGACGCGTTGGGCACCTTCTGCGAGTCGGTGGCCGTCACTCGCACCTTGTCGACACTGATCCCCAGGCCATCGGCGCACACCTGCGCCATCTTGGTGTTGAGACCCTGTCCCATTTCGGTGCCACCGTGGTTGACGCTCACCGATCCGTCCATGTAGATCACCAGCAATGCGCCGCCCTGGTTGAGGTGGGTCGCAGTGAAGCTGATGCCGAACTTGAGCGGCACGAGGGCCAGTCCACGCTTGCGGGTTTTGCTCTGGGCGTTGAAGGCCTGCACGGCCGCACGCCGCTCGTCATAGTGGGATTGGGACTCGACCTGCGCCACCACCTTGTCGCCCACCCAGTCCTCGATCAGCTGGTTGTACTGGGTCGTCATGGTGTCGGGCGTACCGCTGAGGGCGGGGTCCTGATAGAGGTTGAGCTTGCGCACCTCCAGCGGGTCCTTGTTGAGGGTGGCGGCAATTTCCTCCATCACCGTCTCGATGCCGAACATACCCTGCGGACCACCAAACCCCCGGAACGCCGTGGCACTCTGGGTGTTGGTCTTGCAGCGGTGGCTGATGAGCTGGAGCGCGGGGATGTGATAGCAGTTGTCGATGTGCAGGCAGGCCCGGTCGTTGACAGGACCGGAGTAGTCAACGCTGTAGCCACAGCGGGACATCAGCGTGATGTTCGCTCCTTGCACCCGTCCGTTGTCGTCAAAGCCCACTTCGTAGTCGATGCGGAAATCGTGGCGCTTGCCCGTGATCATCATGTCATCGTCGCGGTTGACGCGCAGCTTGACCGGCTTCTTGAGCTTGAACGCTGCCAAGGCTGCGCTCTGGCTGAAGATGCTGGCATTGCCTTCCTTGCCGCCAAAGCCGCCGCCCATGCGACGGCAGATCACCTCGACGTCATGGGTGCTGAGGTTGAGGGCCGCAGCGGCTTCGCGCTGGTTGCCATCCGGGTGCTGGGTGGAGCAATAAAGGGTGAGTTGACCATCCTCGCGTGGAACCGCGTAGGTGATTTGACCTTCCAGGTAAAACTGCTCTTGTTGTCCCGTGCGCACCGTGCCCTGGATTTTGTGCGGAGCATTGGCAATGGCTGCCGCTGCGTTGCCACGGGTGATGCCCTTGGCGGGCATCACAAAACTGCCCGCCTCCATGGCCTCTTCGATGGTGAGGATGGGCTTGAGTTCCTTGACCTTCACGAGGGCTTTGCTGGCGGCCTCACGCGCATAGAGCATCTCACGCGCCACCACCACGGCCACGGCCTGGCCAAGAAACTCCACCTTGCCATCGGCCAGGAAAGGATCGTCGTGCACGATGGGGCCGCA
>CANFMY010000212.1 GCA_947448375.1 Comamonadaceae bacterium
AGGCCTGCTCGAGATCAAATCGTGCGCCCGTGACGCTGGCTCGCGCGCCAAGATCGCCGTGCTTTCGCACGACAAGCGTGTGGACCCCATCGGCACCTGCGTGGGCGTGCGAGGCACTCGAGTCAACGCCGTCACCAACGAACTCGCTGGCGAGCGCGTGGACATCGTGCTCTGGAGCGAGGACCCTGCCCAATTCGTGATTGGCGCCCTGGCGCCGGCCAACGTGAGCTCCATCGTCGTGGATGAAGAGAAGCACGCCATGGACGTGGTGGTGGACGACGAAAACCTGGCCATCGCCATTGGCCGCGGCGGCCAGAACGTGCGTCTGGCCTCGGACCTCACCGGCTGGAAGATCAACATCATGGACGCGGCCGAGTCGGCCCAGAAGCAGGCCAACGAAACCGAAGGCATCCGCGAACTGTTCATGGACAAACTCGATGTCGACCAGGAAGTGGCCGACATCCTGATCGAAGAAGGTTTCACCAGCCTGGAAGAAGTGGCCTATGTGCCGCTGCAGGAAATGCTGGACATTGAAAGCTTTGACGAGGACACGGTCAACGAATTGCGTGCCCGTGCCAAAGACGCCTTGCTGACGATGGAAATCGCCCGCGAGGAAAGCGTTGAAGAGGTGTCGCAAGACTTGCGAGACCTCGAGGGACTGACACCCGCGCTCATTGCCAAACTGGCAGATGCCGGGGTTCACACCCGTGATGACCTGGCGGACCTGGCCATCGACGAGTTGGTGGAAATCACCGCTCAAACTGAAGAAGAGGCCAAGGCACTCATCCTGAAGGCGCGCGAACATTGGTTCGCGGGTCAGGCGTGATGGTCATGAAAAGGAACACCACAGATGACCAGTACGACTGTCAACGAGTTTGCAACCGAACTCAAAAAATCAACCGACACCCTGCTTGAACAGCTCAAGTCGGCCGGCGTGAGCAAAAGCTCCGCCACCGATGTACTCACCGATGCAGACAAGCAAAAGCTCCTGAGCTATTTGCAAGCCAGCCACGGCACCAGCTCCGGCGAGCGCAAAAAAATCACGCTGGTCAAGAAGTCCACCAGCGAGATCAAACAAGCTGACGCCACCGGCAAGGCGCGAACCATTCAGGTGGAAGTGCGCAAGAAGCGCACCTTCATTCAGCGAGACGAAGCCGAAGCCGAAGCCTCCTCCGCGGCTGCACCACAGGACGCCGCTCCAGTTGCGCTGGAGGTGGACCACGCCGAGCTGGCCCGTCGCGAGGAAGAAGCTCGTCGCCAGGCCGAGTTGCTGCGCCGTCAAGAAGAAGAGCTGACCGAAAAGCGGCGACTGCGTGAAGAGCAAGAAGCCCGTGATCGTGCACATGACGAGGCACGCGCCCGAGCCGAACAAGAAGCGGCTGCTGCACGTGCCGCTTTGCAATCGACAGGCCCGAACGCCTCCGAGGCACCTTCAGCCGCCGCTGCCGAGCAGGCCAGACTGGCCGACGCTGCAGCAGCCCTGGCGGATGAACAGGCTCAAGCCCAACGCAAGATAGCCGAATCCAAAGCCGCTGAAGCCAAGGCCCAGGCCGACGCCGATGCCGCCCGCGCACTCGACCTGGACGAGCGCCGTCGCAAAGCGCTGGCCGAAGCCGAAGCCATCCGCAACATGATGAACGCGCCCAAGCGCGTCCTGGTGGCCAAGAAGCCTGAAGAAGCCAAGCCTGTGACGGATGCCAAAGGCAACATCAAAGGCACCTTGCACAAGCCGGCAGCACCGGCCGCTGGGTCGACCACTGGCGCAGGTGCACGCCCCGGTTCCGCCGCCAAAGAGGGCAAAGAGATCAAAAGCTCCAAGCTGTCCTCGAGCTGGGCAGACGATCAAGGCAAAAAGAAAGAAATCAAAACCCGCGGCGACACCAGCGCGGGCTCGCGTGGCAATGCCTGGCGCTCCGGTCCTCGCGGCCGCAGGGACCGTGGCCGCGACGAGGTGCAGGTGCAAGCCGCACCGGCAGAAGCCCGGATCATCGAAGTGCACGTCCCTGAAACCATCACGGTGGCCGAACTGGCGCACAAGATGGCGATCAAGGCTTCCGAGGTCATCAAGCAACTGATGAAGCTGGGACAAATGGTCACCATCAACCAGCCCCTCGATCAGGACACCGCCATGATCGTGGTCGAGGAGATGGGCCACAAGGCCATCATCGCCGCACTGGATGATCCGGAAGCCTTCACCGAGGAAGAAGCCTCGCTGCATCAGTCCGAGTCGTTGCCGCGCGCCCCGGTGGTCACCGTCATGGGTCACGTCGACCACGGCAAGACCTCGTTGCTGGATTACATCCGTCGCGCCAAAGTGGCGGCGGGCGAAGCCGGCGGCATCACGCAGCACATCGGCGCCTATCATGTGGAAACACCGCGTGGCATGGTCTCGTTCCTGGACACCCCGGGTCACGAGGCCTTCACGGCCATGCGTGCCCGTGGCGCGCAAGCCACGGACATCGTCATCCTGGTGGTGGCGGCCGACGACGGCGTGATGCCCCAGACCAAGGAAGCCATCAAGCACGCTAAAGCGGCTGGGGTGCCCATTGTCGTGGCCATCAACAAGATTGACAAGCCTGACGCCAACCCCGACCGCGTTCGCGGCGAGCTGGTGGCTGAAGAGGTGGTGCCGGAAGAATTCGGCGGTGATTCGCCCTTCGTGTCCGTGTCGGCCAAAACCGGCGAGGGCGTTGACAACTTGCTGGAGCAGGTGTTGCTGCAAGCCGAAGTGCTGGAACTCAGGGCCCCGGTGGATGCCATGGCCAAGGGTCTGGTGATCGAAGCCAAACTCGACAAGGGCCGTGGTCCTGTGGCCACCGTGCTGGTGCAGTCAGGCACCTTGAGCACCGGTGATGTTGTGCTGGCCGGACAAACGTTTGGTCGTGTACGCGCCATGCTGGATGAAAATGGTCGACCGATCAAATCGGCCGGTCCCTCCATCCCGGTGGAAATTCAAGGTCTGACCGAAGTGCCGCAAGCAGGTGACGAATTCATGGTCATGGCCGATGAGCGCCGTGCCCGCGAAATTGCCACCTACCGGGCCGGCAAGTTCCGCAATACCAAGCTGGCCAAGCAGCAAGCCGCCAAGCTGGAAAACATGTTCAGCGAAATGACGTCCGGCGAGGTGAAGACCCTGCCCATCATCGTCAAGGCCGATGTGCAGGGCTCGCAAGAAGCGCTGGCTGCCTCGCTGCTCAAGCTCTCGACCGATGAGGTCAAGGTGCAGTTGGTGTACACCGCGGTGGGTGGCATCAGCGAAAGCGACGTCAACCTGGCCATTGCCTCCAAGGCAGTCATCATCGGCTTCAATACCCGAGCCGATGCTGGGGCACGCAAGCTGGCCGAGGGCAATGGCGTCGAGATCCGCTACTACAACATCATTTACGACGCGGTGGACGACCTCAAGGCCGCCATGTCGGGCATGTTGACGCCGGACAAGAAGGAAGAAGTCATCGGTACCGCCGAAATCCGCCAGGTGTTCCGTGTCAGCAAGATCGGCTCCATTGCCGGCTGTATGGTCACTTCGGGTGTGGTGCGTCGCTCCGCCAGGTTGCGTCTGCTGCGCGACAACGTGGTCATCTTCACCGGTGAACTCGACAGCCTCAAGCGCTTCAAGGACGATGCCCGCGAAGTCAAAGAAGGATTTGAGTGCGGTCTCAACATCAAGAACTACAACGACATCGTCGAAGGCGATCAGCTGGAGTTCTTCGAGATCAAGGAAGTGGCTCGTACCCTGTGATGTCAGGCCCCTGGAGGGCCCGTCACGATGTGTATTCATGCGCAAGTCGACCTCTCCCAACCGCAGCTTCAAGGTGGCCGACCAGATCCAGCGCGATCTGGCCGAACTCATCGCACGCGAGGTCAAAGACCCGCGTGTGGGCCTGGTCACGTTGCAATCGGTGGAGGTCACCCCGGACTATGCCCACGCCAAGGTGTTTTTCAGTGTGCTGAGTGGTGACCCCGCTCTGGCCAGTGAAGGCTTGAACCAGGCTGCCGGTTTCCTGCGTGCGGCCTTGTTCAAGCGCCTGCACATCCACACCGTGCCCACCCTGCACTTTGTGTTCGACCGCACGCCCGAGCGCGCGGCCGATCTCAATGCCCTGATCGCCAAGGCGGTCTCGTCTCGCGCCAAGGACGACTGAACCTCCCTCCACGCCGGGTCGTGAAGGGGAGGGCGCGGGTCAGCCGCGCAAGCCTTTCACGACACGGCAATTGACTGTGATGCCTGCTGTTTCAACCCCTCCTCACGCCACTCGGTCGGCCCGCACACGAATTCAGCGTCGTGCCGTGCACGGCGTGTTGTTGCTGGACAAACCCCTGGGCTTGTCCAGCAACCAGGCCTTGCAAAAAGCCAAGTGGTTGCTGCGCGCCGAGAAGGCCGG
>CANFMY010000213.1 GCA_947448375.1 Comamonadaceae bacterium
GGGCAAGGGAGGTACGGACATCGGCGTGTTGGCAGGTCGTTCAGTCGGGGGCAGGTCAGGTGGCTCGAACCCAGGTCAGGTCGGGTCCTCGCAGCGCAAACCTGTGGCGGCGTCAAACCAGTGCAAGCGGTCCGCACGCGGGGTGACTTGCACCTCGCTGCCTACGGGGGGCACGGCGGTCGCTTCGTCCACGCGCACAATGATCGATTCGTCCCCGACTTGCAGGTACAGCAGCCGCTCGGCCCCGAGCATTTCCTGGGCTTCCACGCGGGCCACCCAGCCGTTGCCGTCGATCTGCGCTGACAGCCGCAGGTGTTCGGGACGCACGCCCAGCACCCGGCCTTGCGGCACGCCGCGTGCTTGCTGCAGCAAATTCATGGGGGGCGAGCCGATGAAGCTGGCCACAAAGGTGCTGGCCGGCTGTTCGTAGACCGCCTGCGGCGTGCCGAACTGTTCCATGCGACCGCCGTTCATCACCAGCATGCGCTGGGCCAGTGTCATGGCTTCCACCTGGTCGTGGGTGACAAAGAGCGAGGTGATGCCCAGTTCGCGGTGCAATTTTTGGATTTCCAGCCGCGTCTGGGCGCGCAGCTTGGCGTCCAGGTTGGAGAGCGGTTCATCAAACAGGAACACCTGCGGCTGGCGCACGATGGCGCGCCCCATGGCCACGCGCTGACGCTGGCCCCCGGAGAGTTCGCGCGGCTTGCGGTGCAGCAGGGCACCCAGCTCCAGGATGGCGGCGGCCTTGTCCACCCGGGCGCGAATCTCGTCACGCGGCAAGCGGGCAATCTTGAGGCCATAGGCCATGTTGTCAAACACCGTCATGTGCGGGTACAGCGCATAGTTCTGGAACACCATGGCGATGTCGCGCTCGGCGGGCTCGAGCTCGTTGACCACGCGCTCGCCAATCTGCACCTCGCCTTCGGTGATCTCTTCCAGGCCTGCCACCATGCGCAGCAGGGTCGACTTGCCGCAGCCCGACGGGCCCACGATGACGACGAATTCGCCGTCCTGCACGCTCGCGTCGATGCCGTGCAGCACGGGCACCGCGCTGGCGCCCTTGCCGTAGCGTTTGACGAGTCCTCGAATCTGAATGCCTGCCATGGGTGAATTGCCTGGTTATTTTTCGGTGTCGACCAGTCCCTTGACGAACCACTTCTGCATGCCGATCACCACCACCGCGGGGGGCAGCATGGCCAGCAGGGTGACCGCCATGACGATATTCCAGTCGGTGTAGACCTCGCCGGCAATCAGCCGCTTGATGCCCAGCACGATGGGGTACATGCTCTCGTCGGTGGTGACCAGGAGCGGCCACAGGTACTGGTTCCAGCCATAGATGAACTGGATCACAAAAAGCGCCGCCATCGGCGTGGCTGAAAGCGGCAGCAGCACGTCGAAAAAGAACCGCATCGGCCCGGCACCATCGATGCGCGCGGCCTCCACCAGTTCATCCGCAACGGTCAGAAAAAACTGCCGGAACAAAAACGTCGCGGTGGCCGAGGCGATCAGCGGCACGGTGAGCCCGGCGTAGGTGTTCAAGAGACCCAGGTCCGCCACCACCTGGTAGGTCGGACCGATGCGCACTTCCACCGGCAACATCAGCGTCACAAACACCATCCAGAACACCACCTGCCGCAGCGGAAACCGGAAGTACACAATGGCAAAGGCTGACAGCAAGGAGATGGCGATCTTGCCCAGCGAGATGATGAGCGCGCTCGCCAGACTCACCCCCAGCATGGGCAGCGTGGCCGGGTAGCGACTGCCAGACTCGCCCACGCCGCCGAGCAGGGCCAGGGCGTAGTTGTCCAGCCCGTGCTCGCCCGGCCACAAGGGCAGGGGCACGCTTTGCGCAATGGTGCTGGCCGTGTGGGTGGAGGCCACCCAGGCCAGGTAGACGGGAAAGGCGACGATCGCCACCCCGAGCCACAGCATCAGGTGGGAGAGCAGCGTGAGGGCGGGGCGACGCTCGACCATGTCAGTACTGCACCTTTTTTTCGATGAAACGAAACTGCACCACGGTGAGCGCAATCACGATGACCATCAGCACCACCGATTGCGCCGCCGAACCGCCCAGGTCCATCGCCTTGAAGCCGTCGTAGTACACCTTGTAAACCAGGATGGCGGTGTCCTTGCCCGGGCCGCCATGCGTCACCGCGTCGATGATGGCAAAGGTGTCGAAGAAGGCGTACACCACGTTGATCACCAGCAAAAAGAACGTGGTGGGGGAGAGCAGGGGAAACACAATGGTCCAAAAGCGCCGCACCGGCCCGGCCCCGTCGATGGCGGCCGCCTCGATCAGGGATTTGGGAATGCTCTGCAAGCCCGCCAGAAAAAATAGAAAGTTGTAGGAAATCTGCTTCCACACCGCCGCCATGACCACCAGGGCCATGGCGTGGTCGGCATTGAGCAGGTGATCCCAGGGCAGGCCCCAGGCACGCAGGCCGTACGACACCACGCCCATGGGCGAATTGAACATGAACAGCCACAACACCCCCGCGGCCACCGGCGCCACGGCGTAGGGCCAGATCAGCAGCGTCTTGTAGAACAGAGCACCGCGCACCACCCGGTTGGCCAGCACGGCCAGGGCGAGCGACACGCTCAGGCCCAGCGCGGCCACCAGCAGGGAGAACACGGCGGTGGTGTTGAACGAGGCCAGGTAAGAGGCGTCGTCCCACAGCCGCTCGAAATTGAGCCAGCCGACAAATTCGCTGCTGG
Organism: Comamonadaceae bacterium; assembly: GCA_947448375.1. GTDB lineage: Bacteria > Pseudomonadota > Gammaproteobacteria > Burkholderiales > Burkholderiaceae_C > Limnohabitans. The sequence goes on from CANFMY010000213.1 coordinate 2,716, forward strand.
TGCCAAAGGCGTCTTGTTGCGTCAGGCTCTGGTACAGCGCCTGACCCGCTGGCCAGAAGAAAAAGACGCCAATCACCGCCATTTGCGGTGCGATCAGCAGCCAGGGCAGCCAGGTGGAGCGGAACTGAACGCGCTTGTCCATGCCGGCGAGTCTAGCCCAGGCGAGTGTGGGGTCACCCGGCCCGGGCTCGGGGCCTCAGCCCTTGTTGGCTTTCTGGAAGCGCTCGAGTTGTTCGTTGCCACGCTGGATGGCCATGTCCAGGGCTTCCTTGGGCGCCTTCTTGCCGCTCCACACGCCCTCGAGTTCCTCGTCGATGATGGTGCGGATCTGCACGAAGTTGCCCAGGCGCACGCCACGCGACTTGTCGGTGGTCTTGCGAATCATCTGGGTGACCGACACGTCGGTGCCAGGGTTCTTCTTGTAGAAACCGGCCTTGTCGGTCAGCTCGAACGAGGCTTTGGTGACCGGTAGGTAGCCGGTACGCTGGTGGCTGGCTGCGGCCACGTCGGGCTGGGACAGGTAGGCGAAGAACTGGCCCACGCCCTTGTATTCAGCCGCCTTCTTGCCACTCATGACCCACAGGCTGGCGCCACCGATGACGGTGTTTTGCGGCGCCCCAGGCACGTCCGGGTAATAGGGCAGGGTGCCGATGCCATAGGCAAACTTGCCATTGCGCACCACGTTGCCATACAGCGCCGAGGAGCCCGTGGCCATGGCACATTCGCCCGAGACGAAGGTGGCGTCTGCCGCATTGCCCCGACCTTTGTAGATGAACAGCCCGTTTTTGGCCATGTTGGCCAGGTTTTCAATGTGGCGCACGTGCAGGGGGGTGTTGAAGCTCAGGCGGGCGTCGATGCCGCGCATGCCGTTGCCCTTGGTGGCGAATTCGGTGTTGTGCCAGGCCGAGAAGCTCTCGAGCTGGGTCCAGCTGATCCAGCTGGTGGTGAAGGGGCACTTGTGACCACTCGTCTTGAGCTTGGCGGCGGCCAGGGCCACCTCGGGCCAGGTGGTGGGCGGACGCTCGGGGTCGAGGCCGGCGGCCTTGAAGGCGTCCTTGTTGTAGTGGAACACCGGGGTGGAGCTGTTGAACGGGAAGCTCAGCATCTGGCCGTTGGGGGCGGTGTAGTACCCCGCCACGGCCGGCACATAGGCGTCCTGGTTGAAGGTCACGCCGGCCTCCTTCATGACCTCCCCCACCGGCTTGATGGCGCCTTTGCTGGCCATCATGGTGGCGGTGCCCACTTCAAACACCTGCAGGATGTGCGGGGCATTGCCGGCGCGGAAGGCGGCAATGGCCGCCGTCATGGATTCGTCGTAGCTGCCCTTGAACACCGGCACGATGCGGTAGTCCTTCTGGCTGGCGTTGAAGTCCTTGGCCAGGTCGTTGACCCACTCGCCCAGGGCGCCGCCCATGGAGTGCCACCACTGGATGTCGGTCTGGGCGTGGGCGGGCAGGGTGATGGCACCCAGGCTGATCAGGCTGGCCAGGGCCAGACGGCGGGAGGTGGGCAGGGACATGAAGACTCCAAAACAGAAAACGGACAGACCGCCAGCCCCTGACAGGGATGACGCAACACGGTGAACGATGCCGCCAGGATATGA
>CANFMY010000214.1 GCA_947448375.1 Comamonadaceae bacterium
GCAGCGGCTTATGGCCATCGGCGCAATGATTGGGTGACACTACCCAGCCAAACCGTTGATGCGTTTGCGCGTGGGTTTCGTTGGTGGCATCGGGCCACCACCAAGTTGGAACAAGCGGGCCTGATCGAATGTCAGCGGCACTCGGGCCGGTTGCCGAGATATCGACTGAAGAAGCGAGGTTAGGAGCCTCGCGGAGGGCTTGTGGCTACACCCCTATTCGGGGTACAAATGCGGCTCATGCAGAGGCTGCTGATGGCCTTCTTGGGCTATGAATTTGCAGAAGATTTGCCTGTCGATTGGGCCTTCTCAAGAATGAGATGGCGTGAGACAAAGCCCTCGGATTTCGACAAATAAAGCAAGGCAGGTGAGGGGGGCTAGGGGGCCTCAAATCCCTAGAGGGCATGTGCTCCAGACCGACGCCGTTCCTTCGTTTTATTACTATCCCATAATTTCGTATTATGAAAATACTCAGGTTGTCATTATTAATGTGGACGTGAGTTTGAATCCTCTTTGCTCCACCAATCACCACCTGGGCGTCGTGTCAAGTGGTTGGTATGCGCGGCTTCGTTGAAATAAAGGCGGCGAGTTGTTGTCTTTAGAGCTTGCTGATGGCCTCGTCCACCCACTGGCGGTCCCAGGTGCCGGCGACAATTTGCTTTTCCCAGGCCTGCTCCGTCAGGTATTTTTCTTCGGCGGGGCCCATGATGTGAGAGGCTTGATCGATAGGGATCACCAGACCGCCGTCCATATCGCCGATCATCAGGTCACCCGGGGCGATGCTGACTTGACCACAGGCAATCGGAAATCCGATTTCGCCCGGACCGGACTTGTAGGGCCCGTTGGGAGTTGCGCCTCGGGCCAGCACCGCAATGTCCAAGTGGGCCAGTTCGGCAACATCCCGTATGGCTCCATCGACGATCACAGCTTCAATTCCACGGGTTTTGGCGTAGCTCACCATCATTGCTCCAATGATGGCGGTGTTGAGTGCGCCGCCTGCATCTACGACCACCACATCGCCAGGATGGGCCAGATCCAGGGCTTTGTGCAGCAGCAGGTTGTCGCCAGGGCGTACCCGCACTGTGAGCGCAGGTCCCGAAAAAGTTTTGCGACCACCGTACTGGTTAAAGCCTGCCGTGAAGGCTTGAAGCCGGTTGGCCACATCACCCACCACTGCCACAGGTAACTTGCGAGCGCGCTCTACCAACGATGTCTCCACTCGACGAAATTCAGTGTTGATTCGCAAGCCTACGGTTTCCAATTTGCTCATGTTGTCTCCATTTATTCCATCACCACGCCAGACTTCTTGATGACGTCGGCCCATTCCACAGTCTCACGCGCTACCTGTCGCGCGAGTTCAGTTCGATCTGCAAAGTAAGGCGTCATTCCCAGATCTGCCAGCTTCGATTTGACGTTGTCCAGTGCCAACACATCACGCACTGCCAGTTCCAGTGTGCGCAGTATGTCCGGCGATGTCCCTTTGGGGGCGTACAACCCGAGCCAGAACAAGGCTTCGTACTTGGGCATGCCCTGCTCGGCCACGGAGGGCACGTTGGGTAAATCGGGAGAGCGCGCCACAGAGGTGATGCCCAGCGGACGCAGTTGCCCGCTTTTGATGCGTGGGAAAGCAGAGGCCGTGGTGTCGAACATCAGGTCCGTATCACCCGCCAGCAGGCCGTTGACAGCCAAAGATGTACCACGGTATGGCACGTGCATCAATTTGACATTCGATTGCACTTGAAACAATTCTGCGGCCAAGTGCACCGACGTGCCTTTGCCGCCCGACCCGTAAGTGATGCCGCCCGGCTTGACCATGGCAGCCTTGATCAGGTCCTTGACATCTCGTAGAGGCGAGGTGGGTTTGACCACGATGATGTGTGAACCAGCGGAAATGCGCGCTACCGGTTCAAAATCTTTCAGCGGGTCGTAGGGCAGATTGGGGTAGAGCGTTTTGTGTGATGTGAACAACGAGTTGCCGGCAATCACCAGCGTGTTGCCGTCTGCAGGTGAGCGTGCCACTGCTTGCACCCCAATGACACCTGCTGCCCCTTCGCGATTTTCTACGAAGACTGAGCCTCCCAGTTTTTTGCCTAATTCGTCGGCCAATAATCGTCCGGCCACATCGGTCGCCCCACCTGCGGTGAAAGGAACGATCAGACGGATAGGTTTGTCCGGGTAGACGGCCCACGCGCCAAAGGGGCCAGCGGCGGCATAGAGTACAAGTGACATGAGTGCTCGGCGCGACCAAAGTTGGATATCCACTGGCTTTTCCTTGGCTTAACGAAGACGGGTGACGACTCTCAGGCGCTACCTCAACCGCTCTGAGCAATTCATCCTACCCAATGGCAGCACGAAGCACAAGCCGCGCATGCCTGTCACAATCACCCGGATCGGATGGCCTGCGGTGCGTTGAATGCCCGATACCGCCCCGTATCCACCCCCGCCAACGACCATATGTCGCTGGTTTATCGCTTTTCTCGCTGTACCCCTCCGGTGCGCACCGCAGGCATCCCCAGTATCCACGCAGAAAAAGATCAAATGTCTTGTGTGAAGTAATGCTGGAGCAATGGGCCACTTCGAGCGACACATGAATTGAAGCGTTAGTGCAACATTACTTGGGCGGGGACCTCACCCACAAGGCGATAAATCCTATCTTGTAGAGGACCGGCCAGGGGTTCAGCGTCTCCTATGGCCGCGAGTTCGAACTGATCGCCTCTAAGTTCGATCAAGAGATTGATGAGCACCGCCTAGGGCATCAAATCCAACCCCAATGGCTTGAGCCTTCTCTGCGACTGCGGGATGCCATTTCACGGACCCAGGCTTCTGTCCGCCTAATATGGAGATCAGTAAGCCGGTTTCACCGCTCAGGCTTCTGAATGCGCGGTGGACAAAGGGCGGCACGCTGATAGTGTCACGTTCCTTCAACTGGATGGTGTGCAACTGTTGAGTTGCTCCGTCAACCCAATCGACTTCCCATTGGCCAGATTGCACAACAAAAACTTCCTCGGTGTCGTGCCAGTGCAAGGCAGCGCCACAACCTTGGGGCGCCACGATGTAATCGATATGGAAATTATCAGCAGCTTTGATTTTGGGATTGAAGTTGGAGTCGTTGGTGACGCCGGAACCAATGACGCTGTACAAGACACGTTGGTGCCCTGGAATATAGGTGTCTGCAAAAGCTTTGGGGCTACTTGGAATTTCGCCAAATCGCGCCACCCGGTTGTGCATATCGGCAACCGAGCACGGTGCGGAGTCCGCGGTGTGATGAACCCATGAGTCTTGTAGAGCTTGACGATTCATATGCTAGCGGTGGAGCTGTTAGAAAAAAGTGAACTGCAGCGCCTTACAACAGCAGACCCGATTGAGGCGGCATGCCCAGTGCGTTCTGACCATATGCAGTCGCTTGGACATCCCAGGTGAGGGCAATGTGAGCGGACGCGGCATGGATATCGCGAAACAGTCTTTGCAACGGAAGTTTGGATGAGAGCCCAGCGGCGCCCGCAGCGGGCATTAGCGTATCAATACTTTTTACGATCAAGTTAGACGCGAAGGCAACATTGCGCTTCCACTTCAATTTTGTTTCCAGACTGGGGTAATCACCCAAGGCGGTCATCGTTTCCAGTTCCTGCCAATCACGGCGCATCACTGTCTCTGCAAAATCGACGCAGGCCGATGACTCGGCAATACGCGCTTGCACCGAAGCAAGTTCGGACACCCTGGCGCCTGTGTAAGTGCCAGCACGCTGGCGCATGCTGGCGACAAACTGCTCGATGGCTCCCTTGGCAGCACCCAAAGGGACAATGCATAAAAAATACGCAAACGACACAAAAGTTGGCATGGCGTAGACAGGGTGGTCGTGAATTTTTCCACCAGGCAAATCTCTACCAGCAGCAAAAACCTCGGCCGAGACAGTTCGATGTGCGGGGACAAAAGCGTCCACCACTTCGACGTCATGGCTCCCGCTGCCTGTCAATCCATAGGCGTGCCAGTTGTCCAGGCTGTTGAAATCAGATTTTGGAACTAGGAAAAATCGGCGGTGGGGCGCGGCACCACCGCCCGAGTCTGTCATGCATCCCACAATCATCCAGGTGGATGCGTCAACGCCGCTGGCAAATGGCCAGCGGCCGCTGACTCGATAGCCACCGGGTTCAAGGGTGGCCTTGCCGCATGGAAAAGCCAGGCCGGTTGCAGCCAAGGCGTTGGGATCCGAGCCCCACACATCTTGTTGAGCCTTCAACTCCAGTTGTCCAATCGTCCACGCATGAGAGGCCAGGTTGGTGAATACCCACGCAGTTGA
>CANFMY010000215.1 GCA_947448375.1 Comamonadaceae bacterium
ACCAACGTCACCACCCCCGCAGCTCGAAATATCGTGCGGGCCGTGATGGAGATGGTTCGGACATGTCCGGTCGGGCCGGATAGCCACATCAATTGCATAAGTCTTAGGCGCTGCGTAACAGCTGCGGGTGATACGGTCCTGATCGCTCAGGTAGTGGGGTGACGCGACGGGCGTTTGGCAGAGGGAGGGAATCTATCAGCAAAATGGGCGTTCAACAATTGGGGATGTTGGGTTCGAGTAGAGGAAGACACTACTTCATGAGTACAAAACGATTCCTTTGGATTTACATTGCCGGCGCAGATAGTGAAAGGTGAGCGGCGGCTTGGCTCAAACTCAGGGCGATAACTGGTGGGGGTGCCGACAGCATGCGTCAAATAAAGGGCCGCTGGCAGGCGACAAGATAGATGTGCTGGCCTTGAAAGGAAGCATCAGGCAGTCGGTGGAGTGGATGGAATGCTGTTAAGTCTCCACGTGAACGACGAAGTGGTCGTTGGCAAGATGCAAAGGGGTGTCGTGGTTAACGACGCCTGAAATAAAAAAACGTGCAGTGCTGATGGCACTGCACGTTTCATGTCGTTGACAACTGGATGGCGGGATCAGAAGTTGTAGCGAACGCCGACGCCTGTGAGCGATACTTTGGAGTCTTCTGTGCCAGTGATTTTTTTGTAGTCGGCAACCACGCTGACTTTGGGAGAGAGCTTGTACGCTGCACCGAATCCGTAGAAGTTATTGGTGTTTTTCTCCGAATCGCTGAACGCGTCACCGTTACTGTCTATTCCGCTGAACGCGCTCTTCCCATGGGCTCGTCCAACGCGAGCGAATAACTCGATTTCATTGGTGACGTTGACAAAGGGACGCACCGCAAAGCCATATCCGCCCTTGGATTTAACAGACAGGGTTCCGTTTGCGCCATAGTCTCTGGAGTCAGTTGTGGAGGGGAGATTGTAAAAACCCTCAACAGCGATGTTGTTGGCGACCACTTTTCCAACGGTCAAGCTCAAGCTGTTGGTTTTAAATTTGCCCAATTGCTGATCCGATGTGTCTTCCAATGTTTGCATTTGGTAAGTGGCTTCACCATACCAATTGCCAACAGTTTGTGCATTTGCTGCGAATGCGCCAGCGGAGAGAAGAAGCAAGGCTGATAGTTTTTTCATTAAGAATCGAACTTGGAGAGTAACAAAATTGTCACGATGACATTGTATTCTGTCTAGGACAAAATTACCGATCTGATGTCGTTTGTCCAATTGGTGTGTTGTCTTTTCACACCTGACCCGTGGTCCATCAAACGAAATCCTTGCTGGCTTAACGATACGCGGTGTCATGGTCTAAATTGACACTGCCGAAGTTGTACTGTTCCATTTGCTTTAGAGTTGGAATGCACTGTCCAGTGGCCTGCAAAACAGACTGTGTAGAATTTGCATTGTCGGGGGGGTAGCTCAGCTGGGAGAGCGTCGCGTTCGCAATGCGAAGGTCGGGAGTTCGATCCTCCTCCTCTCCACCACATGACCCGAGTGGCTGAGCCACCACTCGGTTGACTCAGTCCAAGTTCAGGGCTGCTCGCAAATCGTGCAGCGCATGCTGCACCAGCCACTCCAGCGGGAAATACAAAAAATTTGCCCCCAGTGACTGGAAGTAGGGCAGTTGGTTCCAGTTGGCGGGCAATCCAAACGGCCTCTTGTCCTGGCGCAGCCGTTCAGCCACCCGCTGGATCGTCTGCATGACTTCAGGCGTTTGTGCACCTCGCTGACCCGTCATCTCATAAGCCAGATCGTTCGGCCCGATCAGGTAGCCATCGACCCCGGGCACCGACAGGATAGCTTCCAGGTTTTTCACCGCGGACACCGTCTCAATCTGAACGATCAGCGTTTTTTCCGATGCCTGCGCGCCGCAGGCATAGCGAACCAGTTCAACCGCTTGACGAACGTCATCCACCGTTTTGATGTGCGGCACGATCAAGCCACTGGCTTGACGGTCCAGATACCGCACCAGCACCTCGGGCTCCTTGGACCAGCTGCGCACCATGGGGCACAGTGCCGCGGCATGGGCCGCCCGGATCAGCTCGGTGGCGGCGTCCAGCCCCAGTCCGGTGCGTTCGCAGTCAATGAAGGCCATGTGAGCGCCCGACTGAGCCAGGGGCTTGATCACATCGGGGTTTCGACCGGCCAGGTTGACGGCGATGACGGTTTGGCCGTCGCGTAATCGTTGCTGCGCTGGATAGAGGGCCATGGGGTCAGAATCCGTAAAGTTGTGCAGGGTGGCGGACCAAAATATCTTCCATCAGATCACGCCCACCCAGCCAACCCAGAAACAGGTTGAACAAGTCGCCGTCATTGGGCATGGAACTTTTGATGAACACATGCGGCCAGTCACTGCCCCAGAGCAATCGATGGGGCACTTCGCGAACCAACAGGTCGGCACAAGAAGCTGTGCTGGGGTAGGGGAAAGCTTCTCTGGTCAGCCGGTACGGCGCCGTCAACTTGATCCAGGCCTTGCCGGCCTGGGCCAATTCCAGCAAGCCTGCAAACCCGGGCGTCGTGCCCACGTCTGTCGGCACATAACCGAGATGGCCAAAGACCAGGGGCACACCCAGATCGTTCAACTGACTCGACAAGTCGTCAAATTCATTCACGTGCATCAGGAATTCGATATGCCACCCCAACGGTTGGATGGTGCGTGCGAGTTGTCGTAATCCTTCGAGCGGCAATTGTCCCTGGCCATCCTTGAGGTCCACGATGTTGCAGCGCACGCCTCGCACGCCCAGCGCGTTCAGGGTTTGGACGTCCTCTCGCGAGACATCAAAAGGCAGTACGGCCACGGCCCGCAGCCGCACGGGGTCTTGCTTCAAGGCGTCGAGCATCGCGCGGTTGTCGGTGCCATAGACGCTGGGCTGCACCAGTACCGCCCGCTCAATGCCCAAGGTGTCGAGCATGTGCCGGTACTCGGCCAGAGAAGCCTCGGGCGGGTTGTAGAGCCGATTGGGAACCAGCGGATAGACAGCGGTGGGGCCACAGACGTGAGCGTGCGTGTCGCACGCGCCCGCTGGCAGTTTCACTTGTGGCGGGCGAGGGTGAGCGTCATGTGACGCGCATTCGGCGTATTGAAACGGTGTGGATGAAAGGGTCAAGGGTCGCTCCGGTGGATGTGTCAGCCCGGCACCATTGGGACATCACCTCGCGTTTACGTCGCTAGGGTTTACGCCCACTGAATGTCCTGGGCGAGACAAACCCCGCGACCTCCAGCCGCGCGCGTGAGGTCCGGGGCATTGCTGAGCAGGCAGGTTGGGAAGAATCAGGTGTCCGCGGTGAAGCCGATCGCCTTGACGATGGGCGCCCACTTGGCGGTGTCTTTCTTCAGCAGGTCGGCCAGTTCGGCGGGTGTGCTGGACATGGATTCCAGGCCAAAAGTGGCCAGGCCGTCAATGACCTCTTTCGAGGCCAGGGCCGTTTTGAGGGCGGCGTTCACCTTGGCCAGCGTGTCCGCCGATGTCTTGGGTGGCAGGAAAAAGGCAAACCACTCGCTGTGGGTGAGGTCACGAAAGCCCTGCTCGGCAAAGGTGGGTGCATCGGGCATGAAGCGGTTGCGTTTGGCGCCGGAGGTGGCCAGCACGCGCACCTTGCCGCTGGTGAGGTGTTGCGTGATGTCCCCGATCGGGCCGCTGACGGCGGCGATCTGGCCGCCCATCATGTCCTGCAAGGCGGGTTGGGTCCCGCGGTAAGCCGCATGCTTGAGTTCGATGTTGGCCTTCATGCCCAGCAAGGCGCCCACAAAGTGCGGGGTGGATCCCGCCGCGGGGGAGCCGAAGTTGGCCTGGCCCGGGTTGGCCTTGGCCCAGGCCACGAAGTCGTTGATGTTCTTCACGCTGGCGGGCACCAGGGGGCCCACGGCAAAGCCGAAATCGAACACGCAGCCCAGCGAGACTGGCGTGACATCGGCCACGGGGTCGTAGGGCAGCTTGCTGAAGATGTGCGGGTAAATGGTGAACATCGAGGTGGGCGACTGCAGCAGCACCGACCCATCGGCCGGCTGGGTCTTGACGAACTGGATGGCAATTTGCCCGCCGGCGCCGGTCTTGTTTTCCACCACGGCGCTGGTGGCATACGACCCGGTGAGCCGGGTGGCAATGCGACGGCACAGGTTGTCGGAGGTGCCGCCCGGAGGGAAACCCGTGACAACCTTCAGGCTCTCGGTGGCCATTTGCGCCATGACGGCTTCGCCTATCGAGGCCAGCAGGGCCCCGGCGGAGGTGGCTTGAACGAATCGACGGCG
>CANFMY010000216.1 GCA_947448375.1 Comamonadaceae bacterium
CCTGACCGCTAACAACGTCAACTTGACTGTGCCAGTCTGTGATGAACCGGCAACCCCCAGGAAACAAGTCTGCTCTGTTCGGGAAGATGACCTTCGTGCAGACCTTGCATTGGGTAACCGAACGGGCCTTGGAGAGAACCCAAACTCCTTACTCAACCCAAGCCTGGGCGACACGACCAATGCGATTCTGGATTTAACTACCACGACATACTCGACGACTGCTTTGGCAACAACAAAATACGCCACGACAAATTACTTCTACGCTGGCAGCATAATGCCGACCCCGCTCATCCATCGCTACATGGGGTCTACGCTGTACAACCGCATGCGCAGCGGCATCGGCTTCTAAATACGCCTATTACGCACAGCCCCTCACGGCTGCCTCCCCACCCACTCCACCACCGCCTCGAGCGCCCCCCGGGCGGCTTGAGCCTGCGCGTGGTTGACGATCGCGACCACCACCCAGCGCTCGCCGCGCGCGTTGTCCACAAACCCCGCCACGCCCACCACGTCGCGCAAACTGCCTGTCTTGAGGTGGGCCACGGTGGGTGAGGTGTAGCGGCGCAAGGTACCGTCCTGACCCGCCAGGGGCAACGAGGACATCAACTCGCTGGCATAAGGGGACGTCCAGGCATGCGTCAGCAAGCGGGCGAGGCCCGTTGCCGTGATGCGCTCTTGCCGGCTCAACCCCGAGCCGTTGTCCAGCACCAGCTCGTCGGCACCCACGCGGTTGCGCCACCAGCGCGTCACCAGGTCACGCGACGCATCGAAACGCCCCACCCCCTGGGCTTGCCAGCTGAGGGTCAGAAACAGTTGCTGCGCCATCACGTTGTTGCTGAATTTGTTGATGTCGCGCACCACCTCGGCCAAGGGGGGCGACTCCACCGTGAAGGCGGGGCGCAGGCCTGCGGGCACCTGACCGTCGCGCACAGTGCCGCGCAACTGACCGCCCAGCTGTTGCCACATCCCCTCGATGGCCCGTGCTGCAAAACGGGTGGGGTCGGGGTGGGCCAGCGGCCACAGCCGCTCGCCGCAACTGGCCGGATAGGTCCCCGCAAACCGGGGTCGCACGGGGTCTTGCCAGTCCAGGCGCAGACCCGCGCGGTAGTCCACACACTCACCCACACCCAAAGGGACAGTGGCCGGAAATTGCACGCCGGCCAGCGGTGGCTCCACATGCACCCTCGCCACCTGTGCCGAGCGGTCCGGCACAAAGTGCATCAGCACCGACTTGAAGTTGACGAGCAAGGCATCCGGGCTGGCGTTGTAGGGGCGCAGGGGTTCCCCATCAAAGCCGCCGGGGTCACGCGGGGGCACCTCGAAGGCGTTACGGTCCAGGATGATGTCGCCCTCGATGCGTTGAATCCCCAGGCCCTGCAAACGCCGCAGCATCAACCACAGGCGCTCGACCCCGAGCCGCGGGTCACCCTGACCGCGCAGATAAACCTGCCCCTGCAACACACCGTCGCGCACTACGCCGTCCACATACACCGGTGTGTTCCAGGTGAAGGCCGGACCCAGCTGGTCCAGTGCCACGGTGGTCGTCACCAGCTTCATCAAGGAGGCCGGGTTGACCGGCACCTGGGCACGATGGCTGAGCAAGGGCGTGCTCTTACCCTGGGCCGCCGTGGGCATGACCACCACGCTCAGTGCTTCGCGAGGCACCTGGGCGCGCTGCAAGGCCGCCTCCACGGTCGCAGGCAAGCCGCCGGCGGCGAGTGCGTGCAGCGGCAGGGCCACCACCCATCCGGCAACACCCAGAACGATCCGGCGTTGACGACGCCGGGCCCAACGGGTAAGACGTGCCAGTGGAACCATTGGAACCATAGGAACCATTCGAACTCTAGGAGCCATGTCAGCCAGAGGAGCCTGAGGAATCCGAGGAACGAGGGGCGCGAAAGGCGTCATGGAAGCTTTGGGCGCTATTGGCCGCCTTGGCGCCATGCCGGGCACCCACGTCAGGGGCATTGGCGTCATGGGTGGCAGCAGTCGGTCCATGCAACCCATTATCCAACCGGCGCTGGGCGCACACCGGCTCAAGCACGTGACACCCTCGACCCCCCAACCTTCGCCCCTCCTTCTCCCCAACCCCGCAAGACAACGCAGCCTGCCGCGATAATCATCCCCACAAACCTCAGCCGGTCGAATCACCCTCGGCCTTGCCCGCCCCCTTCATGAAGCTGCTAGCCCTCGACACCAGCACCGAACAGCTCTCGATCGCCGTCCAGTCGGGCGACCGGGTGTGGTGCCATCGGGGCGCAGGGGGTGCCCAGGCATCGGCCAGCCTCATTCCGGGTGTGCTCGAGTTGCTCGCCCAGGCCTCGCTGCGTTTGTCCGAGCTGGACGCCTTGGTGGTTGGCCGCGGGCCGGGTTCTTTCACCGGCCTGCGAACGGCCTGTGCGGTGGTGCAAGGCCTGGCCTACGGGGCCTCACGGCCTGTGCTGGGGCTGGACACCTTGCTGGCCCTGGCGCCGCCCGTGCGCACACAAGACCCGGGGGCCCAACGGGTGCTGGCGGTGCTGGACGCTCGCATGCAGCAGGTGTATGCCGCGGCCTATGAGTGGCGCAGGTCTGCGGACAACGGCAGCGAAACCTGGCACACCGTGATGCCGCCGGGCCTGTACGACCCCGGCGATCTGACACTGCCCGCGGCCTGGCGCAACGACCCCGCCGTCTGGTTGGCTGGCAACGCAGAGGCGTTGCTGGGCGATGCACCGGGCGTCCTGCGCGGCCCTGACGGACTGGCCCGTCGCACCCTGGCGTGCCTGCCCGATGCACAAGCCCTGCTGCAACTCGCGCCGGCTGCCTGGGCACGCGGCGAGGCCCTTGCCGCGCACGACTTGCTGCCGCTTTATTTGCGTGACAAGGTGGCGTTGACCACCGCCGAGCGCGAAGCGCTCAAGGCAACCACGCTGTCGTCGGTGCCCGCCCCCACACCCCCGCAGGCGACCGCCCCATGAGCACGACCACCACCCTGGCCGTGCGACACGTCCCCTGGTCCGACGACTGGTTCAAGGACGTGATGGCCATCGAGAAGAGCGCGTACTCACATCCGTGGACGCCTGGCAATTTCAGGGACTCTGTGGCGGCCGGCTACCACCTGGAGATTCTTCTGGTGCAAGACCAGGGGCAGGAGCGCGTGGCGGGTTACTGGGTGGCCATGGAGGGCGTGGACGAGGTGCATCTCCTCAACATCACCGTCGCCCCGGCCTGGCAAGGGCGGGGTTTGGGCACCCGGTTGCTCAACGCCTTGTGCGAGTGGTCCCGCCAGCGCCAGGCGCAATGGCTGTGGCTGGAGGTGCGCGCCAGCAACACGCATGCGCAACAGGTGTACCAGCACTTCGGCTTCAAGCGCGTGGGCGAGCGCAAAAACTATTACCCCCTGACCCTCGTTCGGCGCGAGGATGCGGTGGTCATGAGCCTGCTGTTGCGCGTGCCTCGACACGCATCGGAGGGCGCGGCATGAGCCTGCACCTCGATCAACGCCGACGCGACATGCTGGCGGAAATGGGCGTGCAGTTGCCAGCAGCGGCCGTGTCCGCCATCGAGGCGGTTGCGGTGGATGCACCGGCGCATGCCGCCCCTGAAAAGACCATCACAGGTTTGCACACGTCCCTGGCGCATGCCGGCCAACCCACGCCGGTTCAAGGGCGGGCTCCTGCGGCCCGCGTGCCGACCGCGGACCCCGCTTCGGCGGCGGACAGGGCCCCCGCCGTCTCGGCGCCCGCCCCGCGCCCCCTGACAGGCCCCGTTGCCGACCTGAGCTGGCCCGCGCTGCAACAGGCGGTGGCCGGCTGCCAGGCCTGCTCCTTGTGCCAGCAACGGCGCAACACCGTGTTTGGCACCGGCGCGCCCGAGCCCTCACCGGGCGAGGCGCCGCCGGTGGACTGGCTGATCGTGGGCGAAGCCCCCGGCGAACACGAAGACCTGCAAGGCGAGCTCTTCGTTGGCCAGGCCGGTCAACTACTCGACAACATGCTCAGGGCCGTGGGCCTGGAGCGCCATGCAGCGCAGTCACCGGGCGGTCGTGTGTATATCGCCAATGTGCTCAAGTGCCGACCGCCGGGCAACCGCAACCCGCACGCGGACGAAGTGGCCCGCTGCGAGCCGTATCTGCGTCGACAAGTGGCCTTGCTGCGCCCGCGCATCATCGTCGCGATGGGGCGGTTTGCGGTGCAGTCGTTGTTGCGCGACAGCGTGGC
>CANFMY010000217.1 GCA_947448375.1 Comamonadaceae bacterium
AGTTCGGACTTGATGAACGCGGTGAAGTGCTGAGAGCCCGCTGGGGGCACCACGAAGCCTGTGGCCGCGTACTTGTGTCGCACGACATCTGACTGCATCACCTGAGAGATCGCGGCCTGCAGCTTGTCCACGATGGGCTGCGGCGTGCCTTTGGCGACGGACAGGCCCGACCAGGACAAGGCTTCAAACCCTTTGAAGCCGGACTCGGCCACGGTGGGCACATCGGGGTAGAGCGGATTGCGTTGGGCGCTGGTCACCGCCAGAGCCCGCAGCTTGCCGCTCTTGACATGCTGCAGCACCACGTCCTGGTTCAGAAAAATCAGCGGGATGGTGCCTGCCAGCAAGTCGGTCAGCATGGGGCCGCCGCCGCGGTACGGAATACCGGTCATGAAAAGCCCCGCCGTCTGTTTGAACAACTCCATGGCCATATGGCCAGACGCTGCGTGGGTGTAGCCATAGTCGAGTTTGCCCGGATGACGTTTGGCGTAATCGACCACGTCCTGCAGCGTCTTGAAGGGGGTGGACGGGTGCACCACCAGCACGTTGGGGCCTGAGTTCACCTGGGAGAGATGGATGAAGTCGGTGATCGAGTTGTACTTGAGGTTGGGGTCCAGGCCATGGGCCACCGCGTTTTGCCCCACACCCGTCTGGATGAGGGTGTAGCCATCGGCAGGCATCTTGAGTGCGCGGTCCATGCCCACAATGCCACCGGCACCGCCAATGTTCTCCACCACCACGGGCTGCTTGAGCACTTTGGTGAGCTCGTCTGCCATCATGCGGCCCAGCACATCGCTGGTACCACCGGGCGGAAAGGCCACCACCATCTTGATGGGGCGGTTGGGGTAATCGGATTGTGCCCAGGACATGGAGCCTGTGAGGGCGGTCAGCACCATCAGCGCACTCAGGGTCAGGTTGTGTAGCCAACGTCGTGTGAGGAGGGAGGGCATGAAAAGTTTCTTGATCAATGAAGGGTGTGGCACAAAGTATGCCCCAAGCCGCCGCGTCTTCACCACCGCGTTACCCCTGAGTCAGCCCGTGCAGGCGTGGGCCTGCCGGGCACACCCGTCACCATCAAGGCTGTGCTGGGGTGTCGAGCGGCGTGCCAGGGGGGTGTTGGGGTGTGTGGGCACGCGCAGCGCCACTCGCCAGCAGGGTTTGCACTTGCGAGGGCGATAACCCCACTTCCTGCAACACCTCGAGCGTGTGCTCCCCCAGGTGCGGGGCTGGCAACCAGGCCTCGCGTTCCCCCGCCGACACGTGGTTGGCGGGGCGAATGTCCAGGATGCGTCCTTCCGTGGGATGCTCACGCTCCACCAGCAGACCCACCGCTTTCAGGTGCGGATCGTCCGCCAGCGAATCCAGGGTGTTGTAGGGGGCGGCCGGGATATCATGCTCACGGCACACGTCCAGCCAGAACGCCGTGGTCTGCTGACGCAAGGCCTCGTCACGCAGCCGGTAAAACTCGACCACGTTGGCAAACCGCGCGGCCACATCGCAGTAGCGTGGATCGTCCTTCAAATGGCTCAGTCCCATGGCGTCCAGCAAGGGGAACACCTGTGCGTTGGTGTTGGCCGAGATGCAGATATAGCCGTCGAGTGTGGGAGAAGGTGCGTAATAGGGGTTGACCAGGCGCGGATCCCCTGCATCGCCAATGGGGGGCAAGTAGGTGCGCAGGTACAGATGTTCGGTCAGCACCTGGGTGGCCATGTTCTCGAACATGGGCACTTCAATCGACTGGCCTTCGCCGGTGCGTTCGCGGTGGTACAGGGCCATCGCAATCATCTGGACAGCAATCAAGCCGCTGGTGCGATCGGCCATCACGTAGGGCACATAACGGGGCTCGCCAAAGGCCAGTTCATGCAGTCCTGCCACGCCACTCACCCCCTGGATGATGGGGTCGTAGGCGGGCACCGACGCATACGGGCCGTCCTGTCCAAAACCAAACATGCCACAGTAGATGATGCGCGGGTTGATGGCCCGCACCTCGTCATAGCTCAGGCCCAGCCGCGCCATCGAGGCCGGGCGCACGTTCCAGGCGAGTATGTCGGCATCGCGCAGCAAGCGCACCAGCACGTCTCGGCCCGCCGGTTGCTTGAGGTCCAGGCACACCGAGCGCTTGTTGCGGTTGAGATGCAAAAACTTCGGTGCCATGCCCGGCGTATGACCGCGGCCACCCAGGTGGCGGCCGACATCGCCTTCGGGGCTTTCAATCTTGATCACCTCGGCGCCGTGATCCGCCAGGATTTGTGTGCACAAGGGGCCAATCACCACCGAGGTGAGATCGACCACGCGCACGCCTGCCAACATACCTTTTCCCGTCAAGCTTGCCATCATTGCCCTCACTAGTAACGCTATTGTGAGGGCACTTCTGGCGTTTGTCCGTGGACCGGGTGCTGTCGGCGTCACCCGAGTTCAGCCAAGCTGGCTGGCTTCATGCGTGCTGGCTGATCAGGGCCAGTGGCATGCGCACGCGCAAAAGCAGTTGTCCCACAAGACCATATCGATCGATCAATGATCTCGATATACCGTTGAATGGGTAAGCCCAACTGCGACTCACCCAGCGCACAATGCCCTATGACAAGTCACTTTTCGGGATTGACTCAGGCTGAGGCCGAAGTTCGCTGGCGGCAGGACGGGCCCAACGAACTGGCTGCATCTCGCCGGCGTTCTTGGCTGGACCGGTGGATGGATTTGCTGACCGAGCCCATGATTGCGTTACTGGTGGCCGCCGCATTGATCTACATGGTGTTGGGCGACCTGGGTGAGGGGCTCACTTTGGCCGTGTTTGTGTTGGCCGTGATCGCACTCACCTTGTACCAGGAAGGCAAGTCCGAATCCTCCATCGAGGCACTGCGCGAGATGACGCAGCCCCTGGCCCAGGTATCGCGAGATGGCCAGCGCCGCAGCATCGCTTCACGCGACGTGGTGTGTGGCGATGTGCTGCACCTGTCCGAAGGAGATCGTGTGGCCGCTGATGCTCAGGTGCTGTGGGCGGACAACCTGCAGGTGGATGAATCGTTGCTCACCGGCGAATCGGTGGCGGTGAGCAAAGAGGCCGATCCCACGCAACAGGTCTTTGGGGGTACCCACGTGATTCGAGGTCAGGCGGTGGTGCGGGTCACCGCCACCGGCCCGCGCAGCGAGATGGGGCGTATCGGTGCCGCGCTGGCTTCTTTGGAAACCGCGCCCAGCCCCTTGCATCGCCAAACGGCCCGCTTGGTGCGCATCATCGCCACGGTGGCCCTGGTGTTGTGCACCACCTTGGTCATTACCCAAGGGCTTCGCACGGGCGATTGGCTGGCCGCGTTGTTGGCGGGCATTGCCCTGGCCATGGGCATCCTGCCGGAAGAGTACCCGGTGGTGCTGGCCTTGTTTCCGGCTCTGGGCGCGCATCGGCTGGCCCGTCAGGGTGTGCTCACGCGACGACTCAATGCCATTGAAACGCTGGGGGCCACCACGGTGTTGTGCACCGACAAGACCGGCACCCTCACCGAAAACCGCATGCAGGTGGCCTTGCTGGTGGTGGGCGATGCCGAGGATCCGCTGTGGCATGACCTGTCTGGCTCGCAGCCGCGCGAGTTGCCGGACCTGTTCCATCCCTTGATTGAGCATGCCATCCTGGCCAGTGCGCCGCAGCCCTTCGACCCGATGGAGCAGGCGTTTCATCGCCTGGGTAGCACCAGCCTGGCTAACACGGATCACCAGCACAACGACTGGACGCTGGTGCAGACCTATGCGCTGAGCCCGCAACTGCGCGCCATGGCCCATGTGTGGCGGCATGCGCAGGGAACGCAAGAGGGAGCGGAGCATGCACAGACCTATGGCGTGTCCACCAAGGGCGCTCCGGAAGCGGTGATGAGCTTGTGCCATCTGGACGCTGCCACACAGGCCCACTGGGAGCGCGCGGTCGAGCGCATGGCGGCGCAGGGATTGCGGGTGCTGGCGGTGGCGAACGGCTTTGCGCCAGGCCCTGTTCAAGCTACCAATCAAACCACCACACAAACCTCCACACAAACCACCACACAAACCACCACACAAACCACCACTCCAGGCGTGTGGCCCGCCAGTCCACACGATTTTGATTTTCAGTGGCTGGGGCTGGTCGGCTTGCGCGACCCGCTGCGGCCCGACATTGCGCAGGCCATGGCGCAGGCGCAATCGGCGGGCATCCGTGTGCTCATGATCAC
>CANFMY010000218.1 GCA_947448375.1 Comamonadaceae bacterium
GGTCATCATTCTGGCCCTAACTTAATCTGACCCAATTTCCTTACCGCTCAGAAGTTGGAATTTCCGGGCTCTGCCAGGCACTCCATGTTGGGCAGAACGAGGGAGAAAAGCATTGATTTGCTTGAAGAAAAAACAAGGGGCCACATCCATCGATGAAAGTGACCCCCGGCCAACTATGGGCACGCCAGTCAGCCACCCAAGACCTAATCGATTTTGTATTCCGCAGGGAATGTAAATCCGACCTTCTTGAGGTTGGCAATATAGGCCTTGAATACTTGAGAACCGGGCTCACCCCGCTTGTTACCATCTTTGGCCATGTCGTTGGGCAGGTCAGCAATGAATGCCGCCCATTTCGCCTTCTCTGATTGAGGAAGCTTAGTCACAATAACGCCATTTTCTTTGAGCTTTTGCAAGCCTTCCACATCCGCTTTTTGCTGCATTTGCGCATTCACGATGTCATATTCGCGTCCGACTGCCACCATGACATCCTGAACCGGTTTTGGTAATTTCTTCCAGGTGTCCAAGTTGATGGTGAGCGCAATGGCCGCTGGAGCTCCGAGTCCGGCATCGAGATAGTATTTACCGACTTCATGAAGCTTGAACCCGTAGTAAGGGCCAGGGAAAATCACAAACCCCTGATAGACGCCCGTTTGCATAGCGTTATAGCCCTCGTTCAAATTGGACTGCACTCCCACAACACCGGTGTTTCTGAACCAGTTCAGATTGGGACCTGCTGCGCCTATCTTGTTACCCTTCAGATCTTCAAATTTTTTGATTTCGAAGCGAGTTCCAATGCCATAGTCTCCGTTCTGGCCGACCCCCAGGTGCTTTTGGTTGTATCGCTTCTCAAAGACCTCATATAGCCACTTAACCTCATCGTAAGTCGCCCGCACGGCCTTGACTGCCTGCACATGATCAGACGGCTGAAACGGGAAAAAGAATGGGAAATTGTTGGTAAACAAGGTTGCACTGTGAAAGGGAATGTTAATGACACCCACATCCAGTAAACCCGATTTGGTCGCCTCCAAGGTTTCAGGTAATTTGGCGATAGAACCTCCCCAGGCCGCTGTCCACTCTATTTTGTGTCCCAACGGTTCTAAGCGCTTGTTGACTTCGGGCATAAAAAAGTCTTGGACGGCGGTCACATGGGCAATACCCTGGACAGGATGCCCTGCACCAATTCTCAGTTTGAAGGTTTCGGCACTGACGGTTGCGCCAAACACTCCTCCCACCACCACAGCCAGCGCTGCATGATGCCTGAATAGAGAAAAAGAAATTCTGGTGATACTCATCATGGTCTCCTTGTGAAAATTATTTAGAAATTTTTGGGTAGGTAGGTTGCAATGATCGGGAAGAAATAAATCAGAAATGCCTCCCCCACCAGGAAAACCCAATACGGCATGCTTCCTACAAAAATCTGCCCCAAGGTGACGTCCTTGTCAGGCACGCAGGCTTTGACTGTATAAACCGCCAACCCGAAGGGCGGAGTCAGAATGCCCGCCTCGATTGCCAAGATACCAATGATGGCAAACGCAATCGGATCCAATCCAAGTTTGATGGCCAACGGAGCAAAAATGGGAACCGTCAACAAGATGATGGACACCGAATCGATGAACATCCCCAATACAAACCACACCATCACCATGAAGGCAATGATGGCAAAAGGCGCAAGCCCCAGGCCCAGAATAAATTCCTGCATGCTGTTCACCACACCGCCCATGGCGAGCAGACGCGAGTACATCTGTGCGCAGATAAGCAGAAATAGCAAAGGTGCTGAGGTACGGCCGGTTTCCGAGATCGCGTCCACGATGTCGCTCCACTTGAGGCCTTTCACCATGGCAAGCAGCAAGGCCAGCAACGCACCGATACCTGAAGCCTCAGTGGGTGTGAAATAGCCCGTCCAGATGCCACCCAGCACGATCACGACCAACAGCAATGTTCCCACCGTGCCCAATATAGTTTGCAAGTCGATGGCGGGTTCAACTTGCTTACCTCGACCATGTGTCGCAGCATTGATTGCAGCTTTTCCTGCCCCAAACAACTCGGGCTTGAGCACTGCCAGCACAATACAGTAAACGGCATAAAAGCCTGCCAACAGAAATCCTGGCAAAAACCCCGCCAAAAATAATTTGCCGATGGACAGTTCAGTCAGCACGCCCCAGACAATCATGAGCACGGATGGCGGTATCAGCATGCCCAAGGAAGAACTGCCCGCGATGCAACCCAAAGCCACGGTTTTGTCATAGTTCAGTGCCCGCATTTGCGGATAGGCGATTCTTGAAAATGTAGCCGCCGAAGCAATCGATACTCCAACGACTGCGGCAAACACCGCATTGCCAATCACAGTGGCCACCGCCAGTCGACCCGGTAAAAAAAACAGCACACGGTTGACGACCTGAAACAGGTCCTTCGCAGCTCCACTTCTCGCTATGAGCTCACCCATGAGAATGAACATGGGTATCACAGCAAAAATGTAATCTCGAAGAACTTCGAATGCCGTGGTGGACAAGATGGATAGTGCCACCGAAGTTTTTCCGGCCAATAACCCAACCCCTAAAACACTCGCTGTGGCCAACGCCACATTGATGTGAATGCCCGCGGCGATCATGACGATCAAAATGAGAATCATGAGCCCTGCAAATGATGTGGAGTCCATGATCACACCCTCCCTTCCGCGTCAGTACTCTCAGGCGTCAAAATTTCAGACTCCCCGCGCAGGCCTTCCAGAAACAAATAACCATACCCCACGGCGGAGAGCAAACTGGTCAGCACAATGATGATTCTCACCGGATAGGTGGGTACCCTGAGTGCCCCGTCTCCTTGGTACTCATTGATCTCAATCGCCTGAATCATGGGATCCCAGGAGGCATACGCTAACGCCAAAAACAAGCCAATACCCAGCAGGTAACCCATCATGGAGAATGCGCGCATTAACCACGCTGGCAAGTAAGCGTCAAGAAACTCTGCTCGAAGCATGCCGCGCATACGAATAGAGTGGGATAACTGCAAAAATGCAATGGCAACAATCGAGTTCGATACCAACTCTGCTGTGCCTTGAATAGGCGAATTGAACAGCCCGCGCGCGAGCACATCGGCGAGTATCAGAAATGCCAGCGCAAAAAGCCAAACGGCCGCCACCATATGCAACGAGCGAACGAATCGCTTGTGCCAGTCTGGAGTCTGTTGTTGCATGGTTAGTGCTTCCCTTCTAAATCTCAATGATCACTGCCCGACTGACAAGGTCAGGTGGCACTCGATCGAATGATGGATTTTTTGGTACAACCCAAGTCATTACTCAAACCAACCTGAAATTCATACTAACGTCCAGCTGGATTTTGATATTAAGGGGCAACCCTTGTATGATGGGGCGAACCACAAGGAACTGTCACATGAGCGTCTTGCACCTCGTATCGCGTTCTACATCAGAGCCTTCTCCGGTCCTGACAGCCAGCGTTGCACTAGACAAAGTGCGTCAGTTAGCTCCAGCTTTCGCACAAAGAGCGCTTGACTGCGAAGCGCTCAGGCATTGCCCCGAAGAATCCATCCAAGATCTTTTCGACTCGGGCCTGATGCGAATGATGCAACCCAAAATGTTCGGCGGTTCCGAGCTTGGGATGAGCGAGTGTCTGGATGTGGTTCTCGAATTGGCCAAAGTGTGCCCCTCAACTGCGTGGGTATTCACCAACCTGGCCTCTCATGCGTGGACGATTGGACAACTGGAGTTGCAGGCTCAACAAGATGTGTGGGGCTCGGATCCCAACGCCTTAGCTGCAACTGGCCTGGCTTTTCCATGCGGCAAGGCCACCCTTGAACCCGGTGGCTATCGAGTCAGCGGTCGCTGGCCATTTGCCAGCGGCGTTGACGCATCCACCTGGATGATTGTGGGATGCATGACAGACTCGGGCGGTGGTGCCGCGCCTCACCGCCGATTTTTCCTAGTTCCAAAATCCGATTTCAACAGCCTGGACAACTGGCACGCCTATGGGTTGACAGGCAGCGGAAGTCATGACGTCGAAGTGGTGGACGCTTTTGTCCCCGCACATCGAACTGTCTCGGCCGAGGTTTTTGCTGCAGGTAGAGATTTGCCTGGTGGAAAAATTCACGACCACCCTGTCTACGCCA
>CANFMY010000219.1 GCA_947448375.1 Comamonadaceae bacterium
CCCAGACCTGCCGCCAGCGCGCTGTCCGATGCGCGGTTGTATTTGTGGCCTGATGAAATCTGACGCTGCGCATCCACCACCTCCGCGGTGTGCTGCTGCAGGGAGTTGAGTCCGGAATCGAAAATTTGCTGGCTGCTGATTCTCATGGTGTCACCTCATCGATGCATCAGTTGCCCGACAGCATGGCCAGCAGCGTGTCAAACATTTGCCGGTTGGTTTGAATCATCTTGCTGGCCGCGTTATACAACTGCTGGTACTTCACCAGGTTGGCCGCCTCTTCATCCAGGTTCACGCCCGAGATGGCACTCTTCTGGTCCGACAGCACCTGGCTCATCGCCTCGTTGGTCTTGTGCTGGTTGGTCCAGGTCGAGATGGTATTGGCCACACTGCTGGTGATGAAGGTGACCGGTTCGGAGAACGTGGAGCGCAAACCCTCGAGGCTGGTCGCGGCGGTTGCCGTCACGTTGGCAAATTGGCTGGCCGCAAAACTGGCCACCGACTTGAACAGCCTGGCGTCGAACTTCTGGTTCAACAAGACCTTCTCGACCTCGCTCGAGTACTGGCTGCTGGCCGGATTGGCCTGGTTGATCAACTCATCGAAGCTCGCCGACGCCAACAGCGACTTCACGCTCCGGTTGTTGGCCGTCTGCTCGGCACCCAGGTCGGTCACGGCACTGCCCCCGCTGGTGGAGCCAAATCCGAATATCGGGTTGATCGAGCCTGCGCCCGCCCCTGACGACACACTGTTGACCTGATTGACCAACTCCAGCGACAACAGGTTGAGACTTTTTTGCAGCGTGGGCACAAAGTTCTGGACCATCAAGGCATACGCCCCGGCCTGGCCATCCTTGAAAGCCGTGGGGCTCATGGGCGTCACCTGTTGGCGACCCCCAATCTGCAGGCTGCCACTTTGCTGGCCCACCTGCGTGCCAGCCGGCACGGCCAGATACAGGCTGATCGGCAAACTTTCATCCGCCGTGATGGTGCGGGCTCCCGAGGCCTGGCTGAAGCGATTGGCACGGGTGCGATCCACCAAATGCATGCCATCTACCGAGTAGCTGGCCGTTCCATCGCCATTGATCGTCGTGGTGCCACCAATCAACTCCTGCAGCTTGGACGTGATGCGGTCGCGTTCGTCCAGCAAGTCACCGGAGGGATACGACACACCGGGTACGGTGGCCGCGTTGATGCGCGCATTGATATCGGCCAGCTGCGGCGCCAGGGTATTGGCCTGGTTCAACACATCGGCCATGCCTTGCCGAGCGTCTTTTTCCAGGGTGCCCACCACATCCGCCAATCCGCGAATGCGATCCCCCACCTGATTGGCCGCACCTGCCAGCGCTTGCTGGTAGGCCTGATTGCCCGGGTCATTGGCCAGCGATCCGGCCGCATTGAAGAACTGGCCCAAGGCCGCTGCAATCGAGGCAGACGGGTCCACCAGGGTCGCATCCAGCGTGGCCACCGCCTGGGTCAGGGTGGCGGTGTAACTGGTCTTGCTTTGTTGCGACAGCAATTGGCCTTGCAACAGGGCGTTGAAGTTGCGGGTGAAGCCTTCGACGGAAAACGCTGTCCCACCCGGCTCGATCGACGAGGGTGACAGCGTTGAAATTTGCAGGTTGGGGTTGCGCCTGACATACCCCGCCACGTTGGAACCCGTGACGTTTTGCGACGTCGCCACCATCCCGGCTTGCGCATACTGCAAGCCGGCGATGGCGCTGTCATAGATGGAGGCGGTATTCACGATGTGGACTTACCCGGGCCCTGGTGTCAGGGAGCACTGGTGGTTGATGGTGTTACGGCCGCAGCCGTCGAACCGATTAGCGAGGACTGCTGGATCTGGCGCAGCATCAACTCGGCCATGGACTTGCCAAAGCCCAGGCCGCCGGCCTGCACGATGTGCTTGGCCAGCTGGTCGTCAGCCGACTCCTGGTAGGCCTTGCTCATGGAGTCGGCTTGGGGAGCAAACGGCGACTGACGCAGTTCACGCAGCATCTGGCGCACCAGAATACCCTCGAATTCCTGGGCATTCTTTTGAATCTTCTGGGTCGTGGCCGCATCAGCCTGGCCCAGGGGACTTGCTGCGGGGGTGGAACCCTCACTTGCGCGAACAGCCAGCGTGCTCATCAGATGATCTCCAGCTCGGCTTTCAACGACCCCGAGGCTTTCATGGCCTGCAAAATCGCCATCAGGTCTTGCGGCGTGGCCCCCAGCATGTTGAGCGCGCGCACCACCTGGTCGAGCGAAGCGCCTTCGTCCACTTTGACCAAGCCGCCGGCCGGTCCCATGTCGATACTCACGCGGTCGTTGCGCTGCACCATCGGGCGACCACCGAAACTGCCGGGTGCAGGTTGCACCACCTGGTTGCTGGACTGAACCTTGACGGTCAAATTGCCATGGGTCACGGCAAACGGCGCCAGCTGCACGGCCTGGTTCATCACCACCGAGCCGGTTCGGGCGTTGATCACCACCTTGGCGACATCCGCCACGCTGGCCACGTCCAGTTCCATCATGTCCGCCATGATGTTCATGCGCTCGACCGGATCCACCGGCACCCGGACCATGAGGTTGCGGGCATCCACCGGAATCACCGCTTGCGGTCCCAGCAGGCGGGCAATCGACTCGATGGCACGACGCGTCTGCGCGAAATCGGCTTTGCGGAAATTCAGCTCCACCACCGGGCCGGTATCGGCCTCGGGGGCAGCTTGCTCGACATACGCTCCGGACGGCACACGACCTGACGCCTGCTGGTTGATGCTGGTGCGGGCAAACGGCGTGGCTGCAGCAGCACCGGGAATCACCACCGACCCTTGAGCCTGAGCATAGATCTGTCCATTGGCAGCGCGCAGGGGAGTCATCAACAAGGTGCCGCCCTTGAGGCTGCGCGTATTACCCAGTGCCGACACCGTCACGTCCAGCAGTTGGCCCGGACGTGCCAGCGCGGGCAGCTCGGCGGTGATCATCACCGTGGCGACGTTGCGCATCTGCAAGTTCTGGCTGGAGGGCAGTGTCACCCCCAAAGCCGACAACATGTTGGTGATGCTTTGACCCGTCATGGGGTTGAGCGAACTGTTTTCACCGGTGCCGTCCAGACCCACCACCAGACCGTAGCCGATCAGCTGGTTGCCACGTTGCCCGGCAATGGTGGCCATGTCCTTGATGCGTTCGGCTTGAGCACCGAACACGCTGACCCAGCACAGCCAGGCCAGCAACAGAGATTTAAGCGATGGGAGCATCTTCATGTCTCACTCCTTCATTGCGGCGCATAGCGCATGAACAACTGGGTGAACCAGCCAGGGCGCTGCACCTCATCGGTCACACCGGCACCCCGGTACTCGATGCGGGCATCCGCCACCATGGAGGACGGGATGCTGCCGCCCTGGATGTTCTGGGGCATCACCACACCGCTGAAGCGGATGATCTCCTCTTCGGCGCCCACGGCCAGGCGCTTCTCGCCAGCCACGACCAGGTTGCCATTGGTCAGCACGTCGGTCACGGTCACCGTGATCATGCCGCTGAATTCGTTGGACGCGCTCGAACCGCCCTTGCTGTCGAAGTTGGTGAGTCCGGTGGTGTTGGCGCCCAGGCGTGCATCACGGGTGTTGTTGGCGTTGCTGCTGCCCACCGAGGCACCCAGGTTCAATGCGCCCGACATCGAGTTATTGGAATTGCGACTGGCCTGCGTACCGCCCAGCTTGCTGGCACGCGTGGTTTCATTGAGGATCACCATCAAGGTATCACCCACGCGGCCTGCGCGACGATCTTCAAACAGCCCACGGCTGCTGGGTGCTTGCAGTTGCGACACCGGCACCAGGCTGCCCTTGCTGGCCGTGCGCGTGTCCGGGGTGGGACGCGCCGTGGTGTCGGCCGGCACGAGCGAAGGCAGGTTGGCCGAGTTTTTGGGGGCTGGTGCAGCACAACCGGCCAACAATGCCAACACAGACACGCTAATGAACAAGGCTTTCATCACAGTTGTCCCAGTTTCTGCAGCATCTGATCCGAAGCGGAGACCGACTTGGCCGTGATCTCGTAGGCGCGTTGGGCGGCAATCAGCGCCACCAGTTCTTCGGCCACGTTGACGTTGGATTGCTCGGTGTAGTACTGC
>CANFMY010000220.1 GCA_947448375.1 Comamonadaceae bacterium
GACGTGATTGCGCCACTGAACCGGGACGGTGACGAGATAGGCTGCCAGTTTGATCAAGGGCGCGTGGTGACGCCGCCTGGCTTTCGCGAGGCCTACCAGGCCTTCTGGCAAGCGGGCTGGCCGGCGCTTGCCGCTGCCACCGACGACGGTGGTCAAGGGCTGCCCAGCGTGCTCGAGGCCATGTTGTATGAAATGCTGTGCGGGGCCAACCACGGCTGGACCATGGCCCCCGGACTGCTGCACGGTGCGTACGAGTGCATCAAGCACCACGCCAGTGAAGAGGTCAAAGCCCAGTACCTGAGCAAGGTGGCCACCGGCGAGTGGCTGGCCACCATGTGCCTGACAGAACCGCACGCCGGCAGCGATCTGGGGTTGGCACGCACGCGCGCCACACCCCTGCCCGATGGGCGCTACGCGCTCAATGGCACCAAGATTTTCATTTCCGGCGGCGAGCACGATTTGAGCGACAACATCGTGCACCTGGTGCTGGCGCGGCTGCCCGATGCGCCCCCCGGCCCCAAAGGCTTGTCCTTGTTTCTGGTGCCCAAGTGGTATGCGGATGGCACACGCAGTGCGGTGCACTGCGAACGCATCGAGGAAAAGATGGGCCTGCACGGCAGCGCCACCTGCGTGATGCGCTTTGATGACGCCGCCAGCTGGATCGTGGGACAACCCGGTAAGGGCTTGAATGCGATGTTCGTGATGATGAACGCGGCCCGCCTGCATGTGGCCCTGCAGGGCATTGGCCTGCTGGATTCGGCCTGGCAAAAGGCCGATGCCTACGCACGCGAGCGTCGCCAGATGCGCGCGCCCGGGCGCCAAGCCAGCCCGGCCCAAGCCGATCTCATCATGGAACATCCTGCCGTGCGCCGCATGCTCGACACCCAGCGTGCCTGGGTGGATGGCGGTCGCCTGCTGGCGTACCGCATCGGCCTGGAGCTGGACCGCATCCGCCACGGCAACCCCGACGAAGCAGCGGCCGCCCAGCGCTGGTGCTCGTTGGTGACACCGGTGCTCAAGGCCGCCTGGACGCATCAGGCATTCCATGGCGGCAGCGAGTGCCTGCAGGTCTTGGGCGGGCATGGCTATGTGCGCGAATGGGGCATCGAGCAGGTCCTGCGCGATGCCCGAGTGGCCATGATTTACGAAGGCACCAACGAGATCCAGGCGATCGACCTGCTGGTGCGCAAAATCGTACCGGACGGTGCCGCCGCCTTGAACGCCTTGCTGGACGACATCGCCCCCGATCTAGACGCTGCCGGCCTGGCACGACTGGAGCGTCTGCGCAGTTGCACCACCACTTTGGTGCAGGCCGCCAGTGGCAACGCCACCCTGCCCTTCCAGGTGGCCGATGATTACCTGCGCGCCTTGGCGCTGGTGATGCTCGACTGGGCCTGGCAACGCATCGATGCGCGACTGCCCGCCGACACACCCGATCGATCCACCCGGTGGGAAGCCCCCCTGCAAGCGCTGCGCACCTGGGTGTTGCCCGAGGGCGCCATGCGGGTGGGCATCATCGACTCACTGGTGAATGTCCGCGTGGCCGCATGAGGCCCATGACAGCTCCCGTTTTTTGAATCAGGTCGACACCATGCCCGCCACGCGCACACCCGCTGCCCAACCGTCTGGTCGAACCACCCCACGCACGCGAGCCGCTGCCAGTGGGTCCACCCGTTCGCGCGACCGTCAGAAGCAGGGCTCGCAAGACACCGCATTGCGCGCCAGCAAGGCCGCCGTGAGCGCTGCTGACACGGTCGTCATCGACACCATCAACACCCGCTACCTCGAATCGCTGATGGGCTACAACGCCCGCCGTGCAGCGCTGAGCATCATCAGCGTGTTTCTGGAGCGCATGGCGGTGTATGACCTGAAGCCGGTGGAGTTTTCGGTGCTGTCGCTGGTGTTGCACAACCCGGGCATCACCTCGCGTCAGCTGTGTGCGGCGCTCAACATCTTGCCGCCCAACCTGGTGGGGCTGGTGCAATCGCTGGACAAACGGGGCTTGATTGCTCGTCTGCCGCATCCGCACGATGGACGAGCCATGGGCTTGCACCCCACGCCTGCAGGTACGGCGCTCATGCACAAAGCGGAGAAAACCGCCAGCGAGTTGGAGCTGGAGGTGACCCAGCGCTTGTCGGCTGCGGAGCGCGACACCTTGCTGCAGTTGTTGCAGAAGATTTATTTGTAAGCCAGCGTGTTGATCGGCAGCAAGCGGCTGGTGATCGCTGTCGCCCTACGGGGCTGCGGGGGACGACTTCTGCAAGCGCCGGTATTTGTCCCACAGCGTCTCACGGGACTCGACATGCTCGGGGTTCACCGGGATGCAGGCCACCGGGCACACTTGCACGCACTGCGGTTCGTCAAAGTGGCCCACGCATTCGGTGCAACGCGCATGATCGATTTCATAGATCTCCTCCCCGAGCGAGATCGCCTGGTTGGGGCACTCGGGTTCGCACACATCGCAGTTGATGCATTGGTCGGTGATCATCAAAGCCATGCGGCGATTATCCGCTGAGGGCCGTTCCCCTGGTCTCCAGGCGGTTTTGCAGTGTCTGGGTCCACGCCCTGCGCAGGCGACTGGCGCAACAGCGCGTGGGCGTTTACGGTGTGGCCAGAGGCGGCAACGCCGCGTCTGTGGTGCGGTACACCGGTTGGGGTGGCATGCCCGCAAGATGGTCCACATCGCCCCAGGCCTCGATGTGAAAACGACCGGCCTCGATCCGCACGCGGTTGAGTCCGGCGTTGGGAATGTCACAGCGGCGGGGACCGTGCAGGGTTTCGCCGCGGGCGTGTCGCCACACCATGTCCAGCACGCCGCCATGGGTGACCACCGTCAGGTCGGCACGCTCGGTGTTCCGACACAGGTCGAGCAATGCCGTGATCACGCGGTCGTGAAAGGTCTGCGTGCTCTCGCCACCACCGGGCAGGGTGAAGTTCGCATCAAACCGACGCCACTGATCCCACAACTCGGGGTGACGGGACTGGTTGTCACTGGCTGTGTGGCCTTCAAAGAGTCCGAAGTGTTGCTCTCGCAAGGCCGTCACGGTGTTGATCGGCTCGGATTGGGCGTGCGTCTCGCCCCCCTGGGCGGCGTCATGCGAAGCCCAGGTGATGGGCGTGGCGGTTTGCACGGCGCGCTGCAAATCGCTGCTGTGCAACTCGGGGACAGCCGAATCGCCAGGGCGGTGCAGGACGGCCAGACGCTGACCCACACGCCGCGCCTGCTCCAGGCCCATGGCATTGAGGGGCACGTCGATCTGCCCCTGAAACCGCAAGGCGCGGTTCCAGTCGGTCTCACCATGTCGAATGAGCAGCAGCCGAACAGGTTTCATGCGTGCTGCACGCCCGCGCGTTTATCCCGCAAGCGACGATACACCGCCGGTGACACAAACTGCTCCACATCGCCTCCCAGCGTGTTGATCTCCCGCACCAGGGTGCTGGAGACGCATTGGTGCACATCCTGCGTGTACAGCAGCACCGTGTCCACCTCGGGGGACAAACGGCGGTTCATGCCGGCCAGTTGAAATTCGTAATCGAAGTCGGTCACCGAGCGCACCCCCCGCACCATCACGCTCGCGCCACGCTGGGCCAGGTAGTCCACCACCAAGCCGTCGTAGGCGTCGACTTCCACGTTGGGGCAGTCGGCCATGGCCTCGCGGGTCAGCGCGAGTCGCTCGGGCAGGGTGAACAGGGTTTTCTTGTGATGCGCCATGGCCACGGCGATGACGACCCGGTCAAACATGCGCGCCGCACGGCGCACGATGTCCTCGTGGCCCAGGGTGAGGGGGTCAAAGGTGCCGGGATACACGGCAATCACCGGAGACGTCATGCAGGCTTCCTTGTGCACAGGGATGATGATGCCGATTATGCAGCGCCCTCGACAACACCCTCTAGCGCGCCATCTCCCGTCTCGTCTTGAGCGCCTGCCCCGGCGTCCTGGCCAACGCTCAAACGGGCTTCATCAAGCCCTGGTCAGTTCAGCACGCCACGGGAGCAGCGAGGCATCGCCAGCCCTGGCCTCAAGACAAGGGCTGCAGCAGGTGGGCGTGGACGGCCCCGGCTTTCAGATGACGATGCAGGCCATAGCCCAGGGGCGCC
>CANFMY010000221.1 GCA_947448375.1 Comamonadaceae bacterium
GCGGCTGGCAGATGGTGTCCTGGCAATCCGTGCCCGTCCCGACGGCCTGAGCCTCGGGCTTGCAGTCGGTCATCAGGCCAGCTCCTTCAGGGTCCGGCCTGATGGATGGTGGTCTGCAGGCGCCGGGCCAGCGTGTTCCGCAGCCGATATCAACCCGAGATCGACAGCACGAGCTTGCCCACCTGCTGGTTCGACTCCATGTCGCGCTGGGCCTGGGTGAGCTGATCGAAGGGGTACACGCGGTCCACCAGCGGTACCACAGCGCCCCTGGCCATGAGCGGCAGCACGTCGCGGGCAAACAGCTGAGCAGCTTCGATGCGGTGACGCATTTGCCGCATCTTGTTGGACACGCCGTAAATGTGCAAACGCTTCTTGTGCAAGCTCAGCAAATCCAGCTTGGGATGCACGTCGCCGTCCACATAGCCGACCACCCCCAGACGTCCCTGGAAACCCAGCGCCTGGATGCACTCGTCCAGCACCGAGCCGCCCACACTCAACACCGCCACATCGGCGCCGCGTTGCTCAGTGGCCGCCATCGTGGCCTGAGCGATACCGGCAACCCGCGTGTGCAAGGGCACGTCCAGGCCCAGCGATTGCAAGCGCGCCAACTTGTCCGGCGAACCCGAACTGCCAATCACCCGGGCCCCCAGCGCCTTGGCCAGTTGCAGACAGGCCACACCCACGCCAGAGGTCACCCCCGTGACCAACACCCACTCGCCTGCCTGCAAATGTCCCTGCACCATGAGCGTGTCATGCGCCGTGCTGTAGGTGATGGTGCTGCTGGCTGCCTGCGCCCAGTCCAGGTTGGCCGGCTTGGGGTGGACTTCGGCTTCATTCATCAGGCCGAATTCGGCAAAGGCGCCGTCACAACGTCCCATGACTTCATCGCCCACGCGAAAGCGGGTCACGCCCTCCCCCAGAGCCTCCACCACACCCGCAGCTTCAAACCCGGCAGCACGCGCGGGTTGGTTGGGCGCGTGCAGGCCGTGCCCGGCAATCAACTCACCGCGATTGAGAGCCGCCGCCTGCAAGCGCACGCGCAGTTGTCCGGCCTGGGGCTGGCGCATCGGCTCATCGCGCATCTCGAGATGCATGCCCGAGCCTTGTGTCTGGATCCAATAGGATTTCATGTGGTTCCTCTCGTCTTGATGTGATGTTGTGGGGTTGCCTGATTGTGCCGAGACGCTAGCGCCGCTCGGTGACAAACCCGATGTTGTGCAAGCCTGCGCGCTGAACAGCGGCCATGGCCTGCGCCACTCGCTCGTAGCGCACCGACCGATCGCCCTTGAGATGCACCTGCGGCTGAGGTTGCCGCGCGGCCTGCTCACGCAACAGGCGGTCCATCTCTTCGTCGCTCACCCGCGTGTCATTGAAATAAAAGTCGCCTTGTGCATCCACCGTGAGTCGCACGTTCTGCGCCGACGGGTCTGGGACCTGGCTGCTCGCTCGAGGCAACTCCACAGGCACCGCGTGCTTCATGACGGGCACGGTGATGATGAAAATGATCAGCAACACCAGCATGACATCCACCAGGGGCGTCATGTTGATTTCGCTCATCGCGTCATCGTCGTCCTCGTTCCACTGAAAACCCACAGCCTGCTCCCTCAGCGCACCGGCATGCGCGCACCGGTCACCTGCAGGGCATGCAGGTCGTGGGCAAAACGCTTGAGTTGCACCATGATGGTCTTGTTGGCACGCACCAGGGCGTTGTAGCCCAGCACAGCGGGTATGGCCACCGCCAACCCCAGGGCCGTCATGACCAAAGCCTCGCCAATGGGGCCGGCGACCTGGTCAATGGTGGCCTGCCCGGCCTGACCAATGCCCATCAAGGCGTGGTAGATGCCCCAGACCGTGCCAAACAGGCCCACAAAGGGGGCGGTGGAGCCCACCGAGGCCAGCAGGATCAGGCCGGATTGCAATTGTGCCGCGGTGTGATCCAGTGCGTTTTGCAAGGCGCGCGTCATCCAGTCGCTCAGGTCCAGGCTGTCGTGCAGATGGGGCGTGCCCTCACGGCGGTTGACGTGCGCCAGCGCCTGCTGGGCCTGTTCGGCCAATTGACGAAACGCCCCGTTGTCCTGCGCATCTCCCAAAGATTGCAAGCCCGCCTGCAAATCGGCGCTCTCCCAAAATGACTCGACCCGCTGAGCCTGTCGGCGAAGGTCCCACACATCCCGAGCCTTGAGCAGCATCACCACCCAGGACGCCAGCGACATGGCCAACAGCAACAGGGCCACAAAACGGGTCACCCCATCGCCTTGCTGCCAGACATGGATCAATCCACTCGATGCATTCACGTTGCACTACTCCAAATTGAACACGATGGGCACGCTCACCCACATGGTTTCAGGCACATCGCCCCGCCGGCCTGGCACAAAGCGCCAGCGCATCACCGCCTCCAGCGCGGCGCGATCCAGCCGATCGTACCCGCTGCCCGCCTGGAGTTCTGCCTTTTGGGGCAAACCATCGGTGCCAATCAACACCCGCAGCATCACCCGCCCCTGCTCGGCCAGGCGACGGCTCATGGCTGGATACGCCGGTGGAGGGTTGTGCAGGTAGGCCGCGCTGGCCGAGGGCAGGACCACGCTGGAAGAGGTCGATGCGGAGCCGGATGGTCCCGATCGAGAGGCGTATGTGGGCGGCAAAGCTGTCATGCCCGTCGCCAATGGAGACGACGACTCGGTGGCGGGCGCCACGATCACGGGCAGGTTGGGGGCAGGTGACGGCGTGGTGTTGACCACGGCCGGGGTGGGCGCCGGTTGAGAGGGCTTGTCGGGTGTCGGCAACTGCCGTGGTGTGGGTGCGACCGGGGCTGGGACGGGCAATTGCTCGGGTATGAGTTTGGGCAACGCAGCGGGGGCCGGTTTGTCCAGGGGCACACTGATCAACGTGACCGGGGTGATCAGGGGCAACGCCTCCCGGCTCAGCCCGTGCTGCAACCACCACAGCACGACCAGGTGCACCAGCACCACGCTGGCGAGCACCCCCCACCCACGTGGCAGACCCCTGCGAACCGAATTGCCACCGATCATGATGAGCGGATGGTACCGCACCCTTCACTCTGGTTTGATGTTGCCCTCTTTGACCACCCTCCCCCACAAGGCAATGTCTCGCTTGAGCAAGGCGTCGAGTTCAGCAGGGGTGGACGACACGGGCAACAGGCCCAGACGCAGAAAACGCTCACGCACGTCCGGTCGTTGCAGAATGCTCACCACCGTCTGGTTGAGCTTGTCCACCGTGGCGGCGGGCGTTTTGGCGGGCAGAAAAAACGCCAGCCACTGCGCCGTGACATACCCTGGCAGCCCTTGCTCGGCCACCGTGGGCAGATCGGGCAAGTCGGGGTTGCGCTTGGCACTGGTCAGGCCCAGGGCGCGCACCCGACCCGCCTTCATGTTGGGCACGGCCGAGTTGTAGGCGTCAAACATCACCTGCAAGTGCCCGGCCAGCAGGTCTTGCACGGCCGGGCCCTGGCCTTTGTAGGGCACGTGCGTCATGTGCACCTTGGCCAGGTTGGCAAAGAATTCGGCGCCCAGGTGGTAGGTGCTGCCCAGGCCCGAAGAGCCGTAATTCAGCTTGCCCGGGTTCTCCCGCGCGTAGCGGATCAACTCTTGCACGTTATTGGCCGGAACCGACGGGTGCACGACCAGAATGTTTTCGATGGCGGCTATTTGAGACAGCGCCACAAAGTCCTGAATGGGGTCAAAGGGCAACTTGGGCATCAGCGCCACATTGGCCGCCATGATGCTGCTGGTGCCAAACAGAATGGTGGAACCATCCGCGGGCGACTTGGCCACAAACTCGGCCCCAATGGCTCCCGTGGCGCCAACCCGGTTGTCCACGATCACCGGGCGCCCCAGGCTTTCGGACAGCAGCGGCGCCATGACGCGTGCCGCCACATCGGTAGGACCGCCCGTCGCAAAGGGCACCACCAGCCTGATCGGCGTGGCCGATTGAGACCAGGCGAGCGGCGCGCTGATCAGGCTCAGCACCAGCATTCCAAGATGACGTCGCAACATGACCGACTCCTGTCAAAGGCAGAAAACCTGCGAGTTTAGGCGAGCCGATGAAGCCACAC
>CANFMY010000222.1 GCA_947448375.1 Comamonadaceae bacterium
AAACCCGTTGGCGGCCTGGTGAACGTACAAAGGCGAATGCAGCGTCAGGGCATTGGACTTGGCGCTGTTGTTCTGCTCGGGGGCCACCACCTCCACCCGCCCCAGGTCCTTCAAGGCCTCATACAGGGCCACAATGCCCGGGGCCTGGTAACCATCGTCGTTGGAGATGAGAATGTTCATGCGCTGTCCTGTAGGTGCCTGATTGTAGGCGTCGCAGGGGGCGGTCACGACGAACGGGGCCCCGGGTGCCCCTATCATCAGCCCCTGAATTCTCTGGAGATCACCATGCATGCCTGGTTGTGCGAAAACCCTGTGGGCGTCGACGCCCTGACCTGGAAAGAACTGCCCACGCCTGTGCCGCAAGGCGGCGACGTGTTGATCGAGATCGAGGCAGCGAGTCTGAATTTTCCGGACGCGCTGATCGTGCAAAACAAATACCAGATGAAGCCTCCCCTGCCCTTTGTACCCGGCTCCGAATACGCTGGCACGATCCGCGCGTTGGGTGAGGAAGTGAAACACCTGCGAATCGGCCAGCGCGTGGCCTGCCTGCCCGGCACCGGCGGCTTTGCCACCCACGCCCTGGCCCCAGCGCGTTTGTGCCTGCCCCTGCCCGACGGGTTCAGCAGTGTGGATGCCGCAGCGTTCATCATGATTTACGCCACGTCCTACCATGCGCTCATCGACCGCGCCCAACTGAAAGCAGGCGAGACGGTGCTGGTGCTGGGGGCTGCCGGTGGTGTGGGCACGTCGGCCATCCAGATTGCCAAGGCGGCGGGGGCCACCGTGATTGCAGCGGCCTCGAGTGACGACAAATGCGCCTTGTGCCAGCGCCTGGGCGCGGATCACGTCATCAACTACCAAGACGGTCAGTTGCGCGAGCAACTCAAGGCCCTGACCGGTGGTCGCGGTCCCGATGTGATCTACGACCCGGTCGGGGGTGACCTGGCCGAACCCGCGTTCCGCTCCATCGCCTGGCGCGGTCGCTATCTGGTGATCGGATTTGCGGCGGGCCCCATTCCCTCGCTGCCCTTGAATCTGGCGCTGCTCAAGGGCGCCTCGGTGGTGGGGGTGTTCTGGGGCGACTTTGCGCGTCGCGAGCCTCAGGCCAATGACGCCATGATGCGCGAGCTGGTCACGTGGTACCAGCAAGGCAAGATCAAACCCGTCATCGACCGCACCATGCCCATGAGCGAGCTGAAGGCCGCCTACGCACGCATGACCTCACGCCAGGTCATGGGCAAGCTGGTGATGGTCAACTGACGACTGGTTGAGTCGCGCTCAGGCGGGGGGGCTGTCAACGAGTACCGCCGCCGCCGCGTCCTGCATCACGAGTTCGCGAAAACTCCGGACTTCGTCCAGGGCCCGGACAAAATCGGCATAGCCCATGCGGTAGGCCTGTCCCCGGCCACACACCCGCGCCGTGCGCGTGGTCACCGCGTCCCCCAGCGCGCAGGAGCCTGCCATGGACTGGGCATCGACACGGCGCAACACGTGCGCATTCCCCTCCCGCTGCGGCAACACTTCTTCAATCAAGGCCGTCACCGGGAAAAACACACCCGGCACCGCTTGACCGGCCTGGTACAGCACCTGATCACGCTCGAGCGTGACGAGTTGCAGTCCAGCGCTCAGGCGCTCGCGATCCTCAGGGGGGAGCCGATCCAGCAAAGTGGGGCAAGAGACAGTGTGCACGGTGGTCATAAGGTCGAATAATGGCAGTTCGGACGAGGTCTTCACAGACGAGCGGGCGAGTTTCGCATTGATCCACGGCAAATAAAACGGGGCATCCTGGGTACGCTCGCCCACAATGTGCGCCAACCCACACAAGGCGTCGCCACCCCCACACGCTGCACCCAGGGTCAACCCGCTTACGTTACGCCAAACAGCAAAAAGCCCGGCGGACCGGGCTGTTGCAACATGAGAGTGGGGTGGCTGACGGGACTCGAA
The DNA here is from genome assembly GCA_947448375.1 of Comamonadaceae bacterium. Classification (GTDB taxonomy): domain Bacteria; phylum Pseudomonadota; class Gammaproteobacteria; order Burkholderiales; family Burkholderiaceae_C; genus Limnohabitans. The sequence continues at coordinate 1,945 of CANFMY010000222.1, forward strand.
CCCGCGACGACAGGAATCACAATCCTGGACTCTACCAACTGAGCTACAGCCACCGCAGAGTCAGGCATTATAGCCGCAGCGCTGCTCAGGGCTGCGTGCCCAGGCTCGGGCGAGGCTCCTTGATCACCACTTTGTAGCGCTCTTTGAGGTGGTTGTAATAAGCCAACCCCTCGGCGGTGCTCATCCACTGGGCAAATTGGGCCCGTTCTTGCTGGCGGGATGACTGGTCCGCGGCGGGCAGTACCTTGTTGACGCGCGCCACGGCGTAGCCTTGGGCGCCCAGATCAGCCCCGACCCACGCCGGCAAGTTTTGGGCGGGTGCCAGCATCACCGCCTCGAGCAAGGCGGGGGGCCACTTGTTGGCGGCAGCGCGCGTGAGCACCTCGGCGGTTCCCACGGTGGCCTGCGCGGCATCGGCCTTCCAGGCTGCGAGTTTGTCCTGGCCGGCCTGACGGGCCGCGGCCAAGGACGCCTGCTCGAGCCAAGACTGACGTACCCTGTCCTGCACTTTGTCAAACGGCAGCGCCGCTGCCGGCACGTGCCTGATCACACGAGCCGATACCAACTGACTGGCCCCCACCTCGATGGCCTCGGTGTTGCGCTTTTTCTCCACTGCATCGGCCGAAAAGACCGCGGCCAACAACTTGGGGTTGTTCAGGGGCGCCGCCAGTGGCGACTGGCGCGTGACACCCTCGAGCTTGCGCACCTCGAGCTTGAGACGCTCCGCAGCCGGCTTGAGGCTGTCGGACTGTTCGTACACCAGGTTGGTGAATTGTTCAGCCAACTCGGCGAACTTGCGTTGCGCTTGCTGCTTGCGCAACTCGGCCTCAAGCGTGGCCTTCTGGGCGTCGAAGCTTGGCAACTTGGGCTGGCGGATATCGGTGATCTGAATGATGTGATACCCGAACTCGGTTTCCACCAGGTCGCTGATCTGCCCCTGCGTGAGGGCAAAGGCTGCATCTTCAAAGCCCTTGACCATGGCGCCGCGTGCAAAGTAGTCCAGATCGCCGCCTTTGCTGGCCGAACCGGGGTCTTTGGAATGCTGTCGGGCCAGTTCGGCAAACCGCTTGGGCGATGACTTGAGCGTGTCCAGCACCTGTTTGGCCTGCGCCTGCACCTTGTCGCGCTCGGCCTGAGGTGCCTTGGGGTCCACGGTGAAGAGAATGTGACTGGCGCGCCGTTCTTCCTTGGATTGGAGCCGCGCCTGGTTTTGCTCGAAATAAGTGCGCACGTCAGCCTCATTGAGCACCACGCCCTTTTGTGCCACCGCCAGATCGAGCATCACGTACTCGATGTCCACCGACTCTGCCGTTTGATAGCGGGCGGACTGTTGCTGGTAGTGTGCCTGCAAGTCCTGCTCGGAGGGTTTCAGTCGCGCCGCAAAGTCAGCCGGCTTGAAGACCGTCCACTGTGCCTCGCGCTGCTGGAAATACGCGTCCAGCGCCACACCCGACAGAGACGGTGGCGCAAAGCTCGACCCGATCACCCCGCTCACCACCTGTCGCATGGCCATTTCGGCGCGCAGGCGGTTTTCGTACATCTCGGGGGTCATGCCCTGGGCGCCCACGAGTTGACGGTAACGTTCCATGTCCAGTGTGCCGTCGGCGCGACGCAAGGAGGCGATGGCCGGCGACTGTTGCAATTCCGTGGCCAGACGCTGATCACTCACCCCCATGTGCAGCTGGGTGGCAGCCGCCTGCAGCAAACGCTCTCGCACCAGACGGTCCAGGGTACCAAAGCGCGCCTCGGGCGAATCGAAGAGCTTGGCATCCACACCCGGCATCGAGACACGCAGACGCTCCACCTCGTTGCGATGGGCGGCATCCCATTCGGCACGGGTGATGTCTTGTCCATCCACCACAGCCACCGCCTCGCCTTTTTCAACAAAGCGGTTATAGCCATCAATGCCGAACAGCACGAACGAAGGGAAGATGAGCAAGAACAGCAGGAACTGCATGATCCTGGTGTGCTTGCGGACGAAATCAAACATGGGCGTCTTCTGTGGAGTTCAACAAAAAAGGCGAACCAGGTTCGCCTTCATTGGGTGGTGGGTGCTGACGGTCTCGAACCGCCGACCTACGCCTTGTAAG
>CANFMY010000223.1 GCA_947448375.1 Comamonadaceae bacterium
GGATTGAATTCACCGTCGGACGTGACCTTCAGAACCGGCATCTCGCCCACGGGCGTGCCAGCCTGGCCGTTGAGCAGCGGGAAGCCGTTCCACTCCACCTTCTGGGAGACGGAAACGATTTCTTTCTTGAGTTGCTGGAACTCCAGGTCCAGGTAGCTGCGCTGATCGTTCGAGTTGGTGTCGTTGGAGGCCTGGATCGCCAGTTCACGCATGCGGGTGAGCATGTCGTTGATGGTGGTCGTGGCCGACTCGGCGGTCTGGATCATGGACAGCGCGTCGTTGGCATTGCGGATCGCCTGGTTCATGCTGCGGATCTGATGCGTCATGCGGGTCGCGATGGCCATGCCGGCCGCGTCGTCGCGTGAGGTGTTGATCCGCTTGCCAGTCGACAGCTGCTGCATCGCAACTGTCTGGGCGCGCTGAGTTGTAGAAAGCGCGGCCTGCGAGAACAGTGCCTTGACGTTGGTATTGATAACTGCCATTTTGATAACTCCTGACCGTCGTGGTCAAACTTAGTTGAGCTTGCTGAGCAAACAGCGTGCCAGCGTTGATTGATGCCTTGGGATGTATTCCATTACTGGGGGATAGGGCCTAAGGGCGAGGCAATCGGTTGCCGCTTGCCGCTGCAGGCAAAGCCTTGCCGCTCAGTGCGCCTGCTGCGGCGCCTGCATGGCGTCGACGTAGTCGTTGAGCACCAGGCTTTCGGCCACGAGCTCGACTTGATTGGGATAAGCCTGCAGGCCTTGCTTCACGACCTCGAGGGCGCGAGCCGGCTCCAGGTTGCAACGCAGGGCGCGAACCAGCATGACGTAGGTGAAGGGCTGGGTCTGGTCGCCCTGCACTTGGGTGAGTTCGCTCAAGAGGTCAACGGCCTGGGCCCACTCCTGACGGATGATGGACAGCAGGCCATTGATGGCCAGCATGTCTTCCGTGCCGGGGTACAGGCTGATGCCGGCATCGCCCAGCGCGTAGGCCAGTTCCAGCTGCTCGGTGGCCACCAGTTGCTGGATGGCCTCGCGGATGTCTTTCGGGGTAAAGCGGCTGAAAATAGCGGGTTGGATCAACTCGCCACGTGCGGCCTGGTTCATCAGCTCTTGTAACAACGACATGGTCACTCCTAGGTTGTCGATTTGTTGACTGTGGCCGCCTTGACGGCCTGGGTGCAGGGGGTTAAGCAATCGGTGTGCCAAGCTTTCCCGCTGGGCGCTTGCCTCTTAGAATGCCGATAAATCAACACTTGGCAGAGGGCACGACTTTTGCAGGGAACCGTCACAACCCATCAACGGACCCAGGCAAAATGGATACCAAGGTGAAACAACTCACGACCCAGCAGCTGATCGATCAGGGGGTGGCCTTGCAGGCCGCCGGCGCCGTCGACAGTGCGCGCGAGATCTTCCAGCGCGTGCTGGACCGAGAGCCCCGCAACGCCGCAGCGCACTACTCGCTGGGCGCGATCGAGTCCGGGGCCGGCAACTACCTGCAGGCCCTCAAGCACATCAAGCAGGTGATGGCCGTCCATCCCAAGTTCGCCCTGGCGCACCTGGCCCTGTCCATCGTGATGTTCCACCTGGGCGAGCTGGAGAAGGCGCAACTGGCCGCCGAGTCCGCCCTCGCCCTCGAGCCCGAACTGGCCAATGCACGTGAGCACCTGCAAACCGTGCAGCTGGCGCTGCAGGGGCGGCAACAGGCTGCCGCCGGCAATCCGGCGCCGGCGCAGGGCAGCCAGGCCGGCATCCTGGCCAGCCAGGGCCTGAGCGCCCAGGTGCAGGGCCAGCACGAACAGGCCATCGCCCTATTTCAACAGGCGCTCGCGCACGAGCCCGACAACTTCACCGCCCTGTACTCCATGGGGCTGTCGCTGTCCAGCACGGGCCGCTCGCACGAGGCGCTTGAGAGCTTCAACCGCGCAGTGGCCGGCTCGCCGCAGATGGCCATCGGCCACTTTGCGGTCGGCAAGGCCCTGCAGGACCTGGGGCTGGCCGAGGCCTCGGTCGCTGCCTATGACCAGGCCATCGAGACCGACCCGCAGTACATGGAGGCCTACACCAACAAGGCCGCCCTGCTACAGGCCGTGAACCGGCACCACGACGCGCTGATGACCCTGGTGAAGGCCACCGAGGTCAACCCCCACCACGTGCGCTCGCTCGAGGGCCAGGGCCTCTTGCTGACACAGTTCAAGCAGTACGAGTGGGCCACCAACGCCTTCAAGCACGCCTACACGGTCGACCCCGAGTACCCGTACATCGAGGGCAACCTCATGAGCGCGCGCCTGCACAACTGCGACTGGACCGACTTCGAGTCCGCGCGCGAGCATATCTTCGAGGGCGTGCGCGCCGGCCGGCGCGTGTGCAGCCCGCACACCATCATGTCGCTGACCGATGACGCCGCGCTGGCGCAGCAGTGCATCGAGATCTACGCCGCCGACAAGCACGGCCCCTCCATGTACACCCTGTGGAACGGCGAGACCTACCGCCACCGCAGGAAGCGCGTAGCGTTCATCTCCGGCGACTTCCGCACCCACCCCGTGGGCTACCTGCTGATCGGCATGATCGAGCGCATGGACAAGCGCCGCTTCGAGATCACCGGCATCTCCACCGGCGCGCCCGACGGCAGCGACCTGTGGAAGCGCTACCGCTGCGCCTTCGACCACTACCTGGACGTGCAGGGCAAGCCGAGTCTTGAGATTGCCCAGCTGATGCGGGCCATGGAGATCGACATCGCGATCGACCTCTCCGGCCACACCGAAGGCTCGCGCCTGGACGTGCTGTCGCACCGCCCGGCCCCCGTGCAGATGACCTACTTGGGCTTCCCCGGCACCTCGGGACTGCCCTTCATCGACTACCTGATCGCAGACCAGGTGACCGTGCCCCCCGAGTACCAGCAGTTCTACCGCGAGAAGGTGCTGTACCTGCCGCACTGCTACCTGCCGCGCGACACCTCGGTCATGCCCTCCCCCGTGACGCCGCGTCGCTCGGACTTTGGCCTGCCCGACGAGGGCATCGTGTTCTGCAGCTTCAACCACGACTACAAGATCAACCCGACGATGTTCAAGGTGTGGATGGACCTGCTGAAGGCCGTCCCGGGCAGCGTGTTGTGGCTGATGAAGCTCAACGAGACGGCGCACGCGAACGTGTCGAAGTCGGCACTGGAGCATGGCGTGGAGCCCTCGAGGATCCACTTCGCCACCCGGGTGCCGGCCGTCGAGGATCACCTGGCCCGGTACCGGCTGGCGGATGTCTTCCTGGACACCTATCCTTACACCGGGCACACCACGGCCGGGGACGCGCTGCTGGCGGGGACGCCGACCGTCACGATGGCAGGGTCGAGCTTTGCGTCTAGGGTGGCCTTGAGCCTCTTCCATGATCTGGGACTGACGACGGGCATCGCCTCCTCCTATGAGGATTACTTCGAGAAGGCCCTGGCCTTCGCGAAGGACAGCTTTCTGCGCGGGAATGTAAGGGAATACTTACGTTATAACGTGCAGGCCGAGAACTGGCCGGTGAAAGCGGAGAGGCAGGCGGAGGGGTTGATGGCGGTTTTGGATTTGTAAGCCAAGGGCCTTTGACTGCACTTGACCATCCCGGACGGAAAACTCCCCATTGAGCCAATAGCTTTCGTCAGCGCGCGTCCAGCCAATATTGGGCAATACAGCGTGCAGTCTATCTGAGCAAAGCCTCTGCGCTTGACGTTTTGATACGGACCGGACGCGTCAATTCCGAACCTGGCAAATCATTGCAAGTGTCGGCAGTGCGTCACTGATACGGCATACTTTATGCTCATGTCATGGTGAGCAATGCTGCGTCCGCTTCGTTTCGCAGAATTGAAAAAATTTCTGAAAAGGGCAGGCAGGAAATCCATGCGCATCGGCATTATTCAGACCAGAGGATTGGGAGACATCGTTATCGCAGCGCCGATAGCGATGTACTGGCTCGCTCGCGGGCATGAAGTTTTCTGGCCGATTGACTCCGAATTCTTACCGCCCCTCACCTTCGCATTACCAGGTATTCACTTTCTGCC
>CANFMY010000224.1 GCA_947448375.1 Comamonadaceae bacterium
TCGGTCGAGTCCAGAATGGCGCTCAGGCTTGACTCGGTGGTCTTGTTGCCCACCAGGTTGGCTTCCGGCATCATGATGCGCCCGGCCTTGTTGCCCGGTCCATAGATGTCATCCGTCAACGTGCCATCCACCGTGGTCTGATAGCCCGTCAGGTACATGCCGTTTTCGTTGACGATGTAGCCTTCCTTGTTCACGCTGAACTGACCGTTGCGGGTGTAGTACAGCGCAGACGGGTCGACGCGGGAAGTCCCCACATCGGTGGAAATGCCAGACGGTGACAGCAAGCGGAACATGCCCTTGCCCGAGATGGCGAGGTCCAGCGGGTTGGCCGATGTCGTCAGGGTCCCCTGAATCATCGGGCGACGCACTGACAGGTTTTGTGCGCCCATGCCGGCCCGCGCCACGTCGGTGGAGCTGGCCGCCTTCATGAATTGATCTGCAAACACCCACTGGCCGGCCTTGTAGCCCACCGTGTTGGCGTTGGCAATGTTGTTGCTCACCGTATCGATGGCATGGGAGACATTGTCCAGACCGGAAAATGCAACGTTGTAATTTGACATGTCAGCTTCCTCGAAAAATTTATCAACAACGAATCAAACCAAAACCCACTTGAGAATGTCCGTGGCCAGCACCTTGCGACCATCGGTCAATCCCGCTTTCAAATCAGTGCCCTCGACACCCACACTGGCCACCTGCGCGCCCACATAGGCACTGGGTGTCAGGTCGTTGCCCTGCAAGTCCTTGGCCGAGAGTTGCAACTTGTAGGCGCCCGAGGCCACCTGGTTGCCTTGGCTGTCGCTGCCATCCCAGAAAAAGTCGGTCACACCCGTGCTGGCCGGTCCCAGGTCCAGGGTGTCGATGATTTGGCCGTTGGAGTCGGTGATGGTGGCTTTGAGTGAGGCCACGGCATCATTCAGCTTGGCGGCCATCGAGACGGGTTGACCCGTGAAGTACACATCGCTTCCGGCGGCCAGTGCCGTTTTGCCCACGCTGCCGGACAGATTCATGAAGTTGGCGGCCTGCATCTGCGCCATGAGAGACCCCATGGTGGTGTTCAGCTTGTTGACGCCGTCCACCATGTTGAGCTGCGCCAGCTGCGAGGTCATCTGCGCGTTGTCCATCGGATTGAGCGGATCCTGGTTCTGCAACTGCACGGTCAGCATCTTCAGAAAGTTCTGCGCCATGTCCTGGGTGGACGTGGCACTGTTGCTGCTCTTGGCAGCAGCAGCGGTCGGATCGTAGGTCCGGATGTCGTTGATGGAAGTACTCATATCAAGCTCGTTTCAAATCGATTTACTTGCCCAGGTCCAGGGTTTTCAGCATCAGCTGGCGGGTGGTGTTCATCAGGTCCACGTTCAGCTGGTAAGCACGCGAGGCCGAAACCATGTCCACCATCTGTTCGGCCGGGTTGACGTTGGGCATGGTCACGTAGCCACGCTCGTCTGCCATCGGATGCCCGGGGCGATACTCCATGCGCGGGGCCGCGTCGCTCTCAACAATGCGAGAGACCGTCACACCTGCACCGACCGAGTCACGGCGAGGCAGGGACTGAAACACCACATGGCGGGCACGATAGGGTTGTCCGTCCGCGCTGACTGCCGTTTCGGCGTTGGCCACGTTGGAGGCGATCAGATTAAGTCGCACCGACTGCGCCACCAGACCGGTGGTGCCGATATCAAAAGTGCCCAGCAAACTCATAGTGCTTGACCCGTAATGGAGGACAGACGCGTCTTGAGCGTCGAGCCCAGAAAGCTCAGCGAGGCCTCGGTCATCATGGCGTTCTTCACGAAATGACCACGTTCGATGTCCGGGTCTACCGTGTTGCCATCAGCTGAGGGCTGCACCGGCACGCGAAACAGTTGCTGCGGACCCGTGGCCGTGGTTTTGCCGGCGATGTGCATCTGGTGCGTCAAGTCCATGCCCAGGCTGTTCTTGGGCAGCAGGCCCTTCAAGTGCATCTGCAACGCTTGCGGGAAGTCGATATCGCGAGCCTTGAAGTTGGGGGTGTCCGCGTTGACCAGGTTGGCACTCAGCAGCTCATGGCGATAGGTGCGCAACTTCATGGCGGTTTCACCAAACTGCAGCGGATCAAAGCGGGGAGCGGCGTTCATGTTGAGGTCATTCACGGTTCTGTGTCGACTTACTCTCGCAAGCCGCGTGCCACCGTGCGCAAGCGCACTTTTCGGGGCTTAACACCTGATTCAGCTCAATTTGTCAGCGATTCAGGCAAAATTTGCAGGAACCTGCTCGCCCACCCCCGGCAATTTGTGCCGCAGGGTCTATCGGGGCGCTGCATCCTCCCTTCAAGGCTGACCCTGGTGGCAGAGAACACTTCCGACGACGATCGCGCCCTAGAGCCTACCCCGCAGCGGCTGGAAAAAGCACGCAAGGAAGGTCAGTTCCCCCAGTCGCGTGACCTCACCACGTTGCTGGTGCTGGTGGCGGCCGGGATCGCTCTCTTGGGCATCGGTAACCACCTGCTGGGCCAATGGACCGAGGTGATGCGCCAGGGGTTGATGTTTGACGATCCGGACACCTTGTTCGACCACTTGAGGGCCTGGATGCAAGGGCCGCTGCTGTCGATGGTGGTGCAACTGATCGGCCTGCTGGTGGTTCTCTGGCTGATCTCCGTTCTGGGCCCGTTGGCTCTGGTGCGTTTTCAGCCCGTGTTTGCCTTCAAGCTCAACTTCGCCCGGCTCGACCCGCTCGCAGGCATGGGCCGCATGGTGTCCGTGCAGACCTTGAGCGAGCTGGTCAAGAACCTGTTCAAGGTGATGTTGGTTTATGGCATCGGGATGATGTACGTGCTGAGCTTGTTTGGCGGGCTCAACCTGCTGGCCACCCAGGACTTGCAGCAGGCCCTGGGCGTGACAGGGCGCATTGTGCGCGATGGCTTCGTGTACCTGCTGGCGCCCATTGTGCTGGTGGCCCTGGCGGACACCTTCTGGCAGTGGTTCAGTTTCCGTCGCCGCATGCGCATGAGCCCCCAGGAGCTCAAGGAGGAGATGAAAGAGGCCGAAGGTTCACCCGAGGTTCGTCAGCGCTTGCGTCAGCGACAGCGACAGATCGCCACCTCGCGCATGATGTCCGCCCTGGAGAAAGCCGACGTGGTGCTGGTCAACCCCGAACACTATGCGGTGGCCCTGCGCTACGACGCCGAGAAAATGGCGGCGCCCATCGTGGTGGCCAAGGGTCTGGATGACCTGGCCTTGCGCATGCAAGAGATTGCGCGCGAGTGCGAGGTGCCCATCGCCCGCATTCCGCCGCTGGCGCGACTGATGCACGCGCGACTCAAGGTGGGAGAGGCCGTCCCCGGACCGTTGTTCGAGGCAGTGGCCAAGGTGCTGGCCTGGGCCTATGAATCGGGTGATCAGAGTCCGGATCTGTTCCCGCCCCCGGATGTCGGACCGTTGCCCGACCTGGACCGTCTCGCCACGCCTTGATTCAGCGCGGCACCGGCGTTTCCAGACCCAGCCGCAAGAGCCGCATCGGCTCTTCCAGGGCTCGCAAGACCACGTCGGGAAATATCGGCAGCATGAAAGCGATGACCGCAAAGGCCACCGGGATCATGACGGAGAAGCCGATCGAGAACAGGTTCATCTGCGGGCTGACCCGCGCCAGCACCGACTGGGTCATGTTGAACAGGCCGTAGACGGCTATGGCTGGCAGCGACAGCACCAACCCCAGCACAAAGGTCTGGCCCACCAGGTTCACCAACCCGGACCATTGCCAGCCGCTGGGCCACACACCAAAAGGCAGGATGCGAAAGCTTTGCATCACCACATCGAGCACCAGCAGGTGGATGTTGAGCACAAAGGCCAGCGCCATCGCCAGCAGGCCCAGAAACTCGGCCATCAGCCCCGAGTTCAAGGTGGGGTCATGGGTATAGCTGACGGCAAAACTCAAGCCTGACTGCGTCGACAGCATCTCGGACAACAAATCGACCGCCATCAGGCCCACCCGCACGAGA
>CANFMY010000225.1 GCA_947448375.1 Comamonadaceae bacterium
GGGAGTTGGTCGAGCAAGTCGTCCAGGGTTTTGGCTTGCACCAGTGCATCCACTCGGGCCACCACGCCCTGATGACCATGGCTGCCGCACAGGCGCGACAAACGCACGCTGTCGGCCTCGATCAGACGCAGATTGGCCTCCTGGGCACGCTCGACAAACTGACGCATGCGCGCATCACGCCGCGAGGGGTCGACGTAAAGCTCGAGGATGGAGGACGGCGCGGTCTTGAGACGCACACCCACGGCATGAAAGCCGTACAACACTTTGACGGGGGAGGACATGGGGGGATTATCCCCTGCCTGGATGTCTGGCTCAGCGCTGGCTCAGCCCTGGCTACGCGGCCACCAGTTGACCGGCATCGATGTGCAGGCGACGATCACACCGGGCCGCCAGCACGTTGTCGTGCGTCACCAGCACGAGCGTGGTGCCGCGCTCGCGGTTGAGGTCGAGCATGAGGTCCATGATCTGCGCCCCGGTGGCGTGGTCCAGACTGCCCGTGGGCTCGTCTGCCAGCAAGATGTCGGGTTGCACCACAAAGGCACGGGCCAGCGCCACGCGTTGCTGCTCGCCACCGCTCAGCACACGCGGCGTGTGGTTGAGCCGTTGCCCCAGCCCCACGCGCTCGAGCATGTCACGCGCTGCCGAACGCGCACCGGCAGCGCCCGCCAGCTCGAGGGGCAACATGACGTTTTCCAGGGCCGTCAAGTGGCTCAGCAACTGAAAACTCTGGAACACAAAACCCAGGTGACGAGCTCGCCACTGCGCGCGCTCGTCCTCGTCCAGGGTAAACAGATCTTGTCCGGCCAGCCAGACGGTGCCGCGCGTGGGCGTGTCCAGGCCCGCCATGATGGACAACAGCGTGCTTTTGCCCGAGCCCGACGCCCCCACAATGGCCGCGGTTTCACGCGGATTCAGTGAGAAGTCGATATCGCGGAGAATATCCAGGGTGCCGCTGGAGTCCCGAACGGACTTGAAGAGATGCGACACGCGAATCAAAGGGTCGGACATGAGGGCGGGCATCAGGTGCACGCCCGCGTGCCGGGCCCACCGTTTGGCAGACTCGAAGCACTGAGACCATGCTCCCTGAAAAAGGTTGGAACCGACGTCACTGTACCGCAGCCCTGGCCGGCATGGCGCTGGTGGGGTTGTCCATCGGTGCGGCGGCGCAGGACCGTGCGGTGACCCAACCGGCCTCAACGCCCACCCCGACACGGTCCGGGCCCGCCTCCACCCTGCTGGTGCTGGGTGACTCGCTGAGCGCGGAATACGGCTTGCCCCGTGGCAGCGGCTGGGTGACACTGCTCGGGCAACGTCTCAACACATCGCACCCGGGTTGGCAAGTGGTCAACGCCAGCATCAGCGGCGAGACCACCTCGGGGGGGCGCACTCGTTTAACGGCCTTGCTCAAGCAACACCATCCCCGTCTGGTCATCATCGAGCTGGGGGGCAACGATGCGCTGCGTGGACTGTCCTTGCAGCAAACCCGCGAGCATCTGCAGGCCATGGTGCAGGCCTGCCTCTCTGCCGGCGCCAAGGTGTTGCTGCTGGGCATGCAAATGCCCCCCAACTATGGCGCGGATCATGCCGCTCGCTTTGCCGCGCTGTACCGCGAGGTGGCGACGCAATCGAGGGTCGGCTGGGTGCCGTTTTTCCTGAGTGCCATTGCCGACAAACCCGACATCGCGGAATGGTTCCAAGCCGACCGCATCCACCCCACCGTGAAATCGCAGCCCCTGATGCTCGACACCGTGTGGCCCGAACTGAAAAAACTGTTGTGAGTGTTGTGTGAGTGTTCATCTCCTGCCTGCTGACCAAGCCCTGTTGCGACTGGCCGACCGCTCGCGCACCCTGGGTGATTTCAGCGCCATCATCGACGCCCGCAGCGAAGACGAATTCGCCCACGACCACCTGCCTGGCGCAGTCAACTGGCCCACGCTCAACAACGCCGAACGGGCCTTGATCGGCACGCTGTTCAAGCAGGTCAATCCGTTCGAGGCGCAAAAGCTGGGGGCGTCGCTCGCAGCAGCCAACATTGCCCGGCACATTGCCCAACAGGCTCTCGAATTGCCCCGCCACTGGCAGCCCCTGATTTATTGCTGGCGCGGAGGCAAGCGCAGTGGCTCGCTCTCCCTGGTGCTGGGACAGATTGGTTTCAAGGTCAGCTTGATCGAAGGCGGTTACAAGGCGTTTCGCAACGCCCTGCTGGCCGACTTGCCCGGGCGAGCCAATCGCTTGTCGTTTCGGGTGATCTGTGGTCCCACCGGCAGTGGCAAAACGCGCCTGCTGCAATCGCTGGACCAGGCTGGCGCCCAGGTGCTCGACCTGGAAGCCCTGGCGAGCCACCGCAGCTCGGTGCTGGGGGTGCTACCGGGGCGTCCACAGCCCAGCCAGAAACATTTCGATATGCGGGTGTGGACCGCGTTGTGCGGCTTTGACGCCACGCGTCCTGTGTATGTGGAAGCCGAGAGCCGCAAGGTGGGCAACCTCTCCGTGCCGGAATCGCTGATGCTGGCCATGCGCGCCAGCCCCTGCGTGCACCTGCATGTATCGGACGCCGAGCGCGTGGGCCTGTTGATGGAAGACTATGACTTCTTTGTGAAGGATCCGGATTTCTTCTGCCAACGCCTGGATGCCCTGACGGAACTGCGCGGACACACCACCGTGAAGGACTGGCAAGAGCGCGTTCGCCGCGGCGACGTGGCCAGTGTGGTGGAAGAATTGCTGCACACCCACTACGACCCCACCTATGCGTCCTCGCTCGAGCGCAACTTCAAGCAGTCAATCGGTGCACCGGTGATCGAACTGGCGGACCGCAGCGAAGCCTCGATGCGCGCCGCCGCCCTCAGCCTGATTCAGGGTTGAATCAGCTCAGGTGACGCTGCAGGGACTGCAGCAAGTCGGCACGCAAATCGGCCACATCTTCCAGCCCGATGCACAGCCTCACGACATGTCCCGCACGCAGGTGCGGTGTGGCCATGCGACGAATCGCGTTGAGCTGATACGTCATCACCAGGCTCATCGGGCCACCCCAGCTGTAACCCAGCTTGAACCAGCTCAGGTCATTGCAAAAGCCATGCACCTGTTGCGTGGTGAAGCGCTCATCCAGCACGATGCTGAAAATGCCCGCCGCCACGCCTTGCGGTTCCTGGGCGGACACACACAGGCGCTTCCAGTGGTCGTGTCCCGGCGCACCGGGCAAGGCCGGGTGCAGCACCTGCGCCACGGCGGGTTGCTCGGCGCACCAACGGGCCAGGTCTCGCGCAGCGGCGTCCTGGGCGCGGTAGCGCAAGTCCATGCTGGGCAACGAGCGCAGCACCAGTTCGACATCGTTCGCCCCCACACCCGTGCCCAGGCGCATGTGGGTGAATTTGAGTGACTGCGCCAGATCGTCGCGCCGCGTGGTGACGCTGCCCATCAGCACATCGCCCCCACCGCTGGGGTATTTGGTCAGGGCATGCGCCGTGAGGTCCACCCCCAGCGCACCCGGCTGATCCGGCAGCAGGTTAAAGGCATTGAAGGCGAGTCCTGCCCCCCAGGTGTTGTCCAGTGCACACAACACGCCGCGCTCACGGCACAGGCGCACCATCGCCAGCAGGTCCGGGAACTCCATCGTCACCGAACCCGGCGCTTCCAGCCACACCAGCCGGGTGCGGGAACTGATGCGGTTGGCCAGATCGTCGACCGACATCGGGTCGTAGTGCTGCGTCGTGATGCCCCAGCGGCTCAACTCGTGGGCGGCCAGGGCCTTGTTGGGACCATAGGCGTTGTCAGGCACCAGCACCTCATCGCCATGGCTCAGCAGTGCCAGGTTGACATGGGCGATGGCCGCCAGTCCACTGGGCACCAGCAGGCAATGGGTACCACCTTCCAGCGTGGCCAGACGCTCTTCCAGCGTGAAGGTGGTGGGCGTTCCGTGCAGGCCGTAGGTGTAGCCGTTCTTTTGCATCCAGTCGCGCTGGGCA
>CANFMY010000226.1 GCA_947448375.1 Comamonadaceae bacterium
AGCGCAAATCGCCCCCTGGGTGTCGCATAGACGTCACCACTTGCTGAGCCCAGGACCCCACGCTCAGTTGTCACCTCTGTTCGCCTGCCCCTGATTGAGGTCAGGTATTGCCCAATGCGTTGGGTCTGGTGGTCAATGACGAGAGGCTCGGGTATACCCTTCACTGAATTTTGATCTCCATAGGCACAATTTGCAGCATCAGGTAGCCGCTATGTTGCCGAGTTCAATCCAGAGTTTGATTGGCGCCTGAGAATGTCTCATGCAAAACTCGTCTCCCCCTCTTGCGTCTTCGCCGCCCTCAGAACTCCCACTGCTGGAACTGCGCGGCATCAGCAAGCAATTCACGGGCGTCCAGGCCTTGGATGATGTCTCCATCCAGTTGTATGCAGGTGAAGTGCACATGCTGCTGGGTGAGAATGGCGCTGGCAAGTCCACCTTGATGAAGATTTTGTGTGGTGCCTACCGCGCCGATGCAGGTGAGTTCTATTGGCAGGGAAAGCCCGCCAAAGTTGAAGGCCCTGCAGATGCCAAGCGTCTGGGTATCGCGGTCATTTTTCAGGAATTCACCCTGGTACCCCACTTGAGTGTTGCTCAAAATATTTTTTTGGGCAGAGAGCCCAAGGGGCGGTTCCCGGGTTCGGTCAATCATGCCGAGATGCGGCGTCAGGCATTGGACATCATGGGGCAGTTGGGCATGTCGCTGGACCCCGACCTGGAGGTTGCCCAGTTGGGCGTGGCGCAGCAGCAATTGGTCGAGATTGCCAAGGCCATCTCGCAAAACGCGCGTATTCTGGTTCTGGATGAACCCACTGCATCGCTCTCGGATAACGAGACGGAGAAGCTGTTCCGCATGATTGGCCAGCTCAAGCAGCAGGGCGTGGCAATGGTTTACATCAGCCATCGCATGGCCGAAGTGTTTTCGATGGGCGATCGAATTACCGTGTTACGCGACGGGAAATGGGTCGGTTCAAGAATGCCCGGGGATGCGGACCCCGATCAACTGGTGAGCCTGATGGTGGGGCGCAAAGTGGATATGACCTACGCCCGGGAATTTTGCAAGGATCCGGGTGAAGTCGCTTTGCGAATGCAAGGGGTGACAGCGAAAACGGGCATTCAGGACGTTGATCTCGAGGTCAGGGCTGGAGAAATCGTGGGATTGGCAGGGTTGGTGGGTTCGGGTCGAACCGAGGTGGCCCGATCCATTTTTGGAGCGGATCCGATCGAGTCTGGACGGATTGAAATCTTTGGACATCATCAGTCAGGCGGTCCCATCGTGGCACGGCGTCTCGGCGCAGCGCTGATTCCTGAAAGCCGCAAATCACAGGGGCTCGCGCTGATCCGGTCTGTCGGTCAGAACCTGATCCTGGCCAGTCTGGCACGCCTGTTCCCCAGTGGCTGGTTCAACCCGGCCAAAGAGTCGCAGGAATCGATTCAGCTCATCGAGCGTTTGCGCATAGTCACCACCGGTCCGCATCAGTTGGCCCAGTTCCTGTCGGGCGGGAATCAGCAGAAAGTCGTGATCGGTAAATGGCTGAGTGCTCAGTCCAGACTGTTCATTTTCGATGAACCGACCAGGGGAATCGATGTGGGGGCCAAAGCCGAAATATTCGCGTTGATTGATGCGCTGGTGAAAAAAGGGGCGGCGGTCTTGATGATTTCTTCCGAGTTGTCCGAAATTGTTCACGTCTGCGATCGAACGTATGTGATGCGGGAAGGGCGCATCGCGGGTCATTTGAACCGCGAACAGATGAACGAGGAAGCCATCCTGACGTTGGGGATGCATCATGTCTGAACCCAACTTGACCCTGCCTGTCGACACGGGTCACTGGTTGCGTCGGTTGAGCACGTCAGGCTCCTCGCTGGGTGCCCTGATGACCTTGGCCGGATTGTGTGTGGTGTTTTCCTGGATGACCGACACCTTCTTAACGTCGGATAACCTCTTGAACATCGCGACACAATCGACAGTTTTGCTGTTGATTGCGCTTCCCATGACACTCATCATCATGACAGAGGGACTTGATCTGTCAGTGGGCGCTGTGCTGACGGTGTCCAATGTGGTGTTGGCCATGGTAGCTGTCCAGACGGGTGGTGTGTGGCTGGGGTTGCTGTCTGCTCTGAGTGTGGGCGCCGTATTCGGCCTGTTGAACGGCTCCCTGGTGGCTTGGCTGGGGATTCCTCCGTTCGTCGCAACCTTGGGCACTTTGGGCGTGGCGCAGGGACTCGCATTGGTGATGACCGATGGACAGAGTGTGGTGGGAATCCCGGAAGCTGTGCAATTTTTCTACAGCGGAACGCTTTTGGGCGTGCCTCTCCCCTTGTGGATGTCAGCGTTGGCCTATCTGGTCTTTCATGTCGTCCTGTATCACACCCGATTCGGTGCTTACATTTTTGCCTTGGGGGGTAACCGCGAGGCGTTGGGTCTGGCGGGTGTTCGAACGCGCGTGTATTGGATCGCCGTGTATGTCATCGGCGGGGCCATGGCCGGTCTGGCGGCACTGGTATTGACGGCACGCATCAGCTCAGGTCATCCCACCGCCGCCCTGGGCATGGAATTCGATGCCATTGCTGCCGTGGCATTGGGCGGGACCTCATTTGAAAAAGGCAAGGGCTGGTTGTTGGGCACATTGCTGGGTGTCCTGGCTGTCGGTGTCATGCGCAACGGGCTCAACCAGGTGGGCGTCAATTCGGCCGTGCAGGTTTCAGCGATTGGTTTCCTGGTGATTTTTGCGCTCATGATTGATGCGTATCGCGGGAGGCGGGGATGAGCGACTCATTGCGGCCATCCGCCGTCAACGCCCCAGCGGGTCCGAAGCCGCTGTGGGGTGCATTGCCTGACTCCATGCAAAGCGTGGGGTTGCGGCTTGCCGCATTGGTGGCTCTTTGCCTCTTGTTGAGTCTGGCCAGCGAGGCTTTTTTCACATCCTCCAATATTTTGAATGTCTTGCGGCAGTCAGCCCTGCTGTTTTTGCTGGCGTCAGGTCTTACTCTGGTCATTTTGACGGCAGGCCTGGATCTTTCGGTGGGCGCCAACGTCGCACTGAGTGCTTGCCTGGCGGCCACCTTGATCAAAGGCACGGGGTCTATCGCCATTGGCGTCGTGGCGGGTTTGAGTTCCGGTTTGCTGATTGGCATTGCCAACGGGTTGCTGATCACCTGGATTCGGATTCCCCCTTTCATCGCCACTTACGGCATGCTCTGGATTCTTCATGGCATCACCTATTGGTTCATGAAAGGCGAAACGATCCACGGTTTTCCACCGGCGTTTCGTGCCATTGGAAGCGGTTATTGGCTCGGTATTCCCGTGCCGGTCTACCTCATGGGGGTGTTTTTGCTGATTGGCCTGGTGTTTGCCCAACGCACGCGATGGGGGCAGGAGATTTATGCGGTAGGGGCCAACCCTGAAGCGGCTCGCCTGTCAGGCGTTCCGGTCAAGAGTCGAGTGGTCTTGGTCTATGCGGTGAGCGGTGCCATGGCTGGACTGGCCAGCCTGATTTTCCTGGCGCGACTGAACTCGGCCGAAGGCGATATCGGTGAGTCGCTCACCTTGCCTGCGATTGCAGCGGTCCTGATTGGTGGAACCTCGCTGTTTGGGGGGGTGGGCTCCATGTTGGGCACCTTGATTGGAGCACTGATACTGACGCTCGTGCTCAATGGCATGAATTTAATGGCGATCAACGCCAATTGGCAACCCGTGGTGACAGGGGTCATCGTGGTGTTGGCCGTATTTTTTGACAACCTGACCCGTAAAGGAGACAAGCGATGAAGATGAAGACATGGATTCATAGTGCAGTGGCGTTGGTGGTGTCTTGTAGCGCCGCCTCTGGTTTTGCGCAGAGCGGAGAACGCGTCGCGGTTTTCACCAAGAACCAGACAAACCCGTTCTTCCAGGCCTTTCGACTCGGCGCAGATTCAGCCGCCAAGCAATTGAACGCGCAAGTGATCCACT
>CANFMY010000227.1 GCA_947448375.1 Comamonadaceae bacterium
AATGAAGTTTTCCTGGCTGTAGCCGCACTTGTCCACGATGATGCGGCGCAGTTCGCGCTCTTTCTTGCGCACGTCATCCACCTGCGCGCGCACCATGTCGCACAGTTTTTCGATGGTGCGGGCGGTGAAGCGGATCGTCATGAGCTCGTCGCTCAGGGCACGCTGCGCTTTTTGATAGGTGGGGGTGCCGTAGCCTTCCTTGTCGTACACCTTGTGTACTTTTTCGAACAAGGAGGCGATGCGGCCGAAACGCTCGAGCGCTTCGCCCTTGAGTTCCTCGAGCTTCTTGGTCAGGGCCTTGGAGCCACCCTTGCCATCGTCATCGTCGGAATCATCGAATTCGTCGAAGTCTTCTTCGGCCACGTAGTCGTCGGCCTCGTCGGTGTTGCTGAAACCGTCCACGACCGTGGAGATCACCACCTTGCCTTCGCGAATTTCCTCTGCCATGCGCAGGATTTCGGCGATGGTGGCGGGAGACGCGCTGATCGCCTCCATCATGTCCATCAAGCCGCCTTCGATGCGCTTGGCGATTTCAATTTCGCCTTCGCGCGTCAGCAGTTCCACCGTGCCCATTTCGCGCATGTACATGCGCACCGGGTCGGTGGTGCGGCCGAATTCGCTGTCCACAGTGGAGAGGGCGGCTTCGGCTTCTTCCTCGGCTTCCTCTTCGGTGGCGGCGGTGGGGCCGTTGTTGTTCAGCAGCAGGGTCTCGGCGTCCGGCGTTTGCTCGTATACGGCCACGCCCATGTCGTTGAGCAAGGAGAACACCACTTCCAGCGTCTCGGCGTCCACCAGCTTGTCGGGCAGGTGGTCGGAGATTTCGCCGTGGGTCAGGTAGCCGCGCGTCTTGCCCAGCTTGATCAGGGTTTTCAGTCGCTGGCGGCGCTTGAGCAGGTCTTCCTCGGAGAGCACGGTTTCGTCAAGGCCAAATTCCTTCATCAGCGCGCGCTCTTTGGCCTTGCTGATCTTCATGCGCAGCGGCTTGACCTTCTCGGTGGTGGCCTCTTCCACCACCTCGGGCTCTTCCGTTTCGAGCAGGTCTTCTTCTTCGCTCGGGGCGGGCGCGCCCTTGGCGTTGGCCTTGCCTTTGGCGGCGTTCTTGCCGGCCTTGGGCGGGGGGCTGTGCTCAGCGGCGGCGCCCTTGGCAGGCGCGGCCTTGGCGACAGGGGCCTTGGCGACTGGGGCCTTGCTGGCAGGCGCAGCTTTGGCGACAGCGGCGGGCTTGGTCGCAGTCTTGGTCACCGGTTTGGCCACCGGTTTGGCCGGTGCGGCCTTGGCTACCGGCTTGACAGCAGGTTTTGCAGCAGGTTTGGCAGCAGCCTTGGCAACGGGTTGGGCTGTGGCCTTGGAAGCCGGCTTGGCCGCAACTGGGGTGGCCTTCGGCGCGGGTTTTTTGGCAGGGGGTGCAGGAGACTTTTTCACAGAGGGAGATTTCGTAGCAGTGGCGGCACGACCTGGGGGCGTGACGGTCACGGGTTTCGATGCTGGCTTGGCTGACGTGGCGCTTTTGGCGGCAGCGGTTTTCACGGTGGACTTGGCCCCCGCTGTTGTCGCTGCGGCCGGTTTGGCAGCAGGTTTGGCCGCCACCTTGGCAGCAGCAGCTTTCGCAATGGGCTTGGCAGCCGTCTTGGCCGCCGATTTGGCAGCGGTAGGCTTGGACTTACGGTCAGGCATCTTGTTCCTCGACAGCAAACGACAAAACCAGCGACCCGGTGCGGGACGCCACGAAGTTCAGCAGGGGAGGCAAGCGAGGAGGGCGAACATTTGGTGTGCAGTCCTTGCGGGTATGGGCGGGTCGTGCATTTGTGTCACGGTTGGCCACTCCGGAGGTGCTGCTGTCGCACTTGCCTAGGTGGGGTGGATTATACCTGAGGGTGTGGACTTGAGCTGGGCGTAGCGGGCGCTCAGGGTCTTGAAGCGCTCGTAGAGCGCCGGGTCGGTGGCCACGTGCGGAGCCATTTCGCTCAGCTGGGCCGAAATGTGGGCTTTCTCCATCTCGTGCAAGATGCTGGTGAGCTCTCCGTGGTCATGCTCGAGTTCGGTGGGCGCCTGCTCCACCAGCGCGCACAGCCAGGCTTCGTTCGGGTGACCGCGCAGTGCCTCGCGCAAGGCCGCCCAGGGTTGCACCCCATGTTCGTGCAGTTGGTGGTCCAGCCAGGCCAGGACGTCGCCGTGGGGGGCGGGCAGCTCGCACAGCAGGGTTTGCTGGGTGGGGGAGAGCTCCTCCCAGGCGGCCATGGCGCTGAACAGCAGTTGCACGGCACGGTCCTGGCGGGGGGCTGCCTGGCGACGCAGTCCGCTGGAGGGCGCGGGGCTCGAGCGACGTTTGAACGAGGCGCTGTTGCCGCTCCAGCGTGGCTTGAAGTTTCCCTGGCCTGACGGGCCAGCGCTTCGATCGGTCTGACCGCTACCCGACGGATGTCGGACGTTGCCGGCGGAGTCGGCTGACCACAGGCGTTGCAACTCATGCGACCCGATCTGCACCAGATCGGCCAGTTCGTTGAGCAGCTGGGTTTTCAACACGCCCTCGGGCAAGGGGGTCCACAAGGGGCGGGCCTGGCTGGCGAGCAGGGCGCGACCTTCTGCCGTGGCCAGGTCGCAGCCCTCGCGCGCCGTGTCGATCAGAAAGCGGCTGAGGGGGGTGGCGTCATGCACGCTGCGAGCAAACGCATCGGTGCCAAATTCGCGCACAAAGCTGTCAGGGTCGTGCGGGTCGGGCAGGAACAGGAAGCGGATGCTGCGCACATCGGTGGCATAGGGCAGGGCCCCATCCAGGGCTTTGCGCGCGGCTCGGCGGCCGGCTGCATCGCCATCGAAGCTGAACACCACCGAGTCGGTCACACGAAACAGTTTTTGCACATGCTCGGTGGTGCAGGCGGTGCCCAGCGTGGCCACGGCTTGTGCAAACCCCAGTTGGGCCAGGGCCACCACGTCCATGTAGCCCTCGGTCACCAGCACATAGCCGGCATCGCGGATGGCTTGTCGGGCTTCAAACAGGCCGTACAACTCGCGGCCCTTGCTGAACACCGGGGTTTCGGGCGAGTTGAGGTATTTGGGTGTGCCCTGTCCCATCACGCGGCCGCCAAAGCCGATGCATTCGCCGCGGATGTTGCGGATGGGGAACATGATGCGGTCGCGAAACCGGTCGTAGCGTTTCTCTTCCGCGCCTTCTTCGTGTTGATGAATGACCAGACCGCTGTCCACCAGCACGGCGGCCTGGTAGTCGGGGAACACACTCGCCAGGCTGCGCCAGCCGTCCGGCGCGTAGCCCAGTCCGAAGCGCTTGGCGATATCCCCGGTCAGTCCCCGCCCCTTGAGGTAGTCAATGGCCTGAGGGGATTGCTTGAGGTGTTGCTTGTAGGCGGTTGCCGCCTGCTCGAGGACATCGGTGATGGTGGCCTGTTGTTCGCGCCGCTCGGCCGCGCGCTGGCGTTCTGCCGGGTCCACCTCTTCCTCGGGCACCTGCATGCCGTAGGTGTGGGCCAGGTCCTTGACGGCCTCCACGAAGTTCATGCCGGCGTGTTCCATCAGAAAGCCGATGGCATTGCCGTTTTTGCCGCAGCCAAAGCAGTGAAAAAACTGCTTGGTGGGGCTGACGGTGAAGGAGGGCGATTTTTCGGCGTGGAACGGGCACAGGCCCATGAAGTTGGCGCCGCCCTTTTTCAATTGCACGTGGCGACCCACCACCTCGACCACGTCGGCGCGGGCGATGAGTTCCTGGATGAAGTGCTGGGGAATGGCCACGGAGCGATTGTCGGCGATCTGGGGCGGCGCGGTCGAATCAGGCTGCGTGCCGGGCCGCATTCGCGCATGTGCCGGCCGCCGTCACCCTAGTCGCCCGCGGCGGTGCCCTCGCGC
>CANFMY010000228.1 GCA_947448375.1 Comamonadaceae bacterium
ATGCCTTGACGATGTGCTTCACATCCTGGCTGCGGGTGCGGTCGGCCACCAGCACCGCGTCGGGGGTTTCAATGACGATCAAGTCGTCTACCCCCACCAGGCTCACCAGGCGGCTCGTGGCGTGAACCAGCGTGTTGCGGCTGTCGGTGAAGAGCACATCACCGACATGGGCGTTGCCCGCTGCATCCTTGGGCAGCACGCTCCACACCGCGTCCCACGCGCCCAGGTCGCTCCAGCCGGCGTTCAGGGGAACCATCTTGATGGGCAGGCCCGCGCCGGGCGCGTGCTCCATCACGGCATAGTCAATCGATTCGGCCGGGATGGCCTGGAAGGCCTCGTCGCCGGGGCGGATGAAGTGCCCGTCTTCACGTCGTTGCTCCCACGCAGTGCGGGTGGCCTGCAGGATATCGGGGCGGAACTGGGCCAGTGCGTCCAGCCACACCGAGGCCTTCAGCACAAACATGCCGGCGTTCCAGTAGTAGCCGCCGGCATCCAGGTAGGACTGGGCTGTGGCGGCGTCGGGCTTTTCAACAAAACGTTGGACGGGCAGGGGGGCAGAGCCCGCACCCACGTGGGCCTGGATGTAGCCATAGCCGGTTTCCGCACGATCGGGGGTGATGCCCAGGATCACGAGGGTGCCGCCGGCAGCTTCCTGAATGGCTTGTTGCATGGCCTGGGTGAAGGCGGTCGTGTCGGCCACGGTTTGATCGGCGGGGGTGACGACCAGCACCGGGTCTTGCCCGTTCGCCTGGGCGGCCAAGGCGGCCAGGGTGAGGGCTGGGGCGGTGTTGCGGCCGGCGGGTTCGAGCAGGGCGTGGCCGAGGGGAATGCCCGCTTCGCGCAGTTGCTCGGCGGCCAGAAAACGATGATCTTCACCGGCGACGAGCAGGGGCGGCGAGACCGTGATGTCCGTGCTGCCTAAGTGAGCCAGGCGCGTGGCCGCTTGTTGAAACAGGCTGTCCTGCCCGGTGAGACAGAGGAATTGCTTGGGAAAACCCGTGCGAGACAGGGGCCACAGGCGGGTGCCTGAGCCTCCGCAGAGGATCACGGGGGTGGTGTGGATCATGTAGCGATACGGCTGGTGCTGACAATTGCTTCGGAAGACGCCATACCTGCAATTCTACAAACAGGGAGGGCCGACAGTCCTGGCTTGCAACCCGTGATAGCCAGTTGAAGATATTGCGGTTGCCTGCTCGATACAACCCCCGACCCTGCCATCGAAAGCGGAATTCCAACGCACGGGAATGGGACCGCTGGGTCGCATGCCACACCCTCAAGCGTGAAAGTCCCAAGTCAGACTTCGCTATCCAGCGATAAGATGACGCTTTTCGTGCCGGAGTCTGCCCGTGGAAGTATCCTTTCATCAGGAGATCGAATCCCTCAAGCTCGGTGAGGGCGAGGTGTTCCATGGCGAGGGCATTCTCGCGGTCACCAAGGCCTTGCTGCAGGCCGGGGTGACCTATGTGGGCGGCTATCAGGGCTCGCCCATTTCCCATTTGCTCGACGTGATGGTGCAGGCCCGTCCCTACCTGGATGGGCTGGGCGTGCACGTGGAGGCCTGCACCAACGAGTCCTCGGCGGCGGCGATGCTGGCTGCGTCCATCATGTACCCGGCGCGTGGCGCGGTGACCTGGAAGTCGGTGGTGGGTACCAACGTGGCCTCTGACGCCCTCTCCAACCTGTCTTCACCCGGTGTGATGGGCGGCGCGCTGATTGTGGTGGGCGAAGATTACGGCGAGGGTGCTTCGGTGATCCAGGAGCGCACGCACGCTTTTGCGATGAAGTCGGCCATGTGGTTGATGGACCCACGGCCCAACCTGCCCACCATGGTGCGCATGGTGGAGAAATCCTTCGAGCTCTCCGAAGCGTCCAACACGCCGGTGATGATGGAGTTGCGCATTCGCACCTGCCATGTGAAGGGCAGCTTTGTGGCCAAGGACAACCGCGCGCCCGCTGTGTCGGCGCTGCACCTGCAACAGTCGCCACCGGCGTTCAACTACGACCGACTGGCACACCCACCGGCCACCTTCAAGCACGAAAAGCTCAAGTACGACTCGCGCATGCCCGCCGCACGCCGCTTCATTGTGGAGCAAGGGCTCAACGAGCAATGGGACGGTGACGTGCAACAGCTGGGTCTGATTGTGCAAGGGGGCTTGTACAACGCCCTCATTCGCGCCTTGCAGGAGTTGGGCCTGGCCGATGACCAGGGCCACACACGCATTCCCCTGCTGGTGCTGAATGTGGTGTACCCGCTGGTGCCCGATCAGCTCGAGGCGTTTTGCCGGGGCAAGCAGGCCGTGTTGGTGCTGGAAGAGGGGCAGCCCGAATTCATCGAGCAGGAAATTGCCACGCACCTGCGTCGACGCGAGGTGAGCACCGCTTTGCATGGCAAGGACATGTTGCCCATGGCCGGCGAATACAGCGCCGAAGTGGTGCTGGCCGGGCTGTCCACATTTCTGACGCAACACGCCCCGCAACTGCTGAGTAGCGCTATAGCGGCCGCGTCGCAAGCGCTGACGGCTGTGCGCGCGCAAGTGTCGACTATTCTGCAGTCGCCCGTGCCACCCAGGCCCCCCACCTTTTGCACGGGGTGCCCGGAGCGGCCCGTGTTTGCCGCACTCAAATTGGTGCAGCAACAGACCGGGCCCTTGCACATCTCGGCGGACATTGGCTGCCATGCCTTTGCCACGTTTGAGCCGTTTTCCTATGGCCACTCCATTCTGGGCTACGGCATGAGCCTGGCCTCGAGTGCGGCGGTGAAAAACTTCTCGGCACAACGACCGGTGGCCATCATGGGTGACGGCGGGTTCTGGCACAACGGACTGCTCTCGGGCGTGTCGTCGGCCTTGCTGAACCAGGGCGATGGGGTGTTGGTCATCATGAAGAACGGCTACACCTCGGCCACGGGCACGCAGGAGACGGTGTCCACGCCCACCTCCGAGAGCAAGCGGGTGGCCGAGGGCAGCAGCGCCACGGGCGATGAACGCACCATCGAAAGCACGCTCACCGGCATGGGCGTGAAGTGGCTGAAAACCGTGCACAACTACCAGGTGTCCACGGTGCGCGATACGCTGCACGAGGCGCTGAGTTCGCCCTTCAAGGGGCTGAAGGTGATCGTGGCCGAAGGCGAGTGCCAGCTCGAGCGGCAACGCCGCATCAAGCCCTTGCGCGCCCGGCAATTGGCGCAAGGACATCGCGTGATGCGCACGCGCTATGGGGTGGATGAAGACACCTGCACGGGCGACCACTCGTGCATCCGCTTGTCGGGTTGCCCCACGCTCACGGTGAAGGATTCAAGCGATCCGCTCAAGACCGCGCCCGTGGCCCATGTGACCAACGGCTGCGTGGGGTGCGGTCTGTGCGGTGAAGTGGCGGATGCGGCGGTGCTGTGCCCCTCATTCCACAAAATCGAGATTGTGAGCCACCCTTCGGTGTGGGAGCGCTGGGTGTATCGATTCAACCAATGGGCCATTGGCCTGCTGCAGGGGCGCGCATGACAACGGGGGTGACACGCGTATTGATTGCGGCCCTGGGCGGCGAGGGCGGTGGCGTGCTGGCCGAATGGCTGGTGCAGTGCGCACAGCACGCCGGGTTGCAGGCGCAGGCCACCTCGGTGCCGGGCGTGGCGCAGCGCACGGGCTCGACGAGTTATTACATCGAGTGGGCGGGTGAGGCGGCGTCGCAGGGCCCAGGGGACGCCCCTGGTGGCAGTGCAGGTGCAGGTGCTGGTGCCTTGGTCAATCCAGGTGCTCCCGTGTTTGCTCTCTCTCCGATGCCCGGCCGAGTGGACGTGGTGGTGGCCAGCGAGTGGCTGGAAACCGCGCGCATGATGGAGCGAGGCTTTGTCACGCCCGAAC
>CANFMY010000229.1 GCA_947448375.1 Comamonadaceae bacterium
CGGAGCAAGTCAGGCACCAAGCGCAGGAAGAAGGTCTGGATCAGCTGTTTCTGGCCGCAGGCTTTGAGTGGCGAGCCCCCGGCTGCGCCTTGTGCCTGTCCGCCAATGGCGAGCGGGTCGGCCCACAGCAACGCTGCATCTCGACGTCGAACCGAAATTTTGTCGGCCGGCAAGGTCCGCAGGCACGTACCCACCTGGCCAGCCCGGCCATGGCAGCCGCCGCCGCTCTGGAGGGCCGCATTGTGGATGTTCGGACCCTGATGCCCGATCAGGAGGATGTTGCGTGAAAGCTTTCACCCAAGTGCGGGCCCGGGCTGTGCCCCTGATGCGCCCCAACATCGACACCGACCAGATCATCCGGATCGAACGCCTGATCGACCATCCCCGTGGCTCTCTGGGGCCGTGGTGCCTGGAATCGCTGCGGTATCTGCCAGATGGCCAACCCAACCCCCAGTTTCCGCCCAACCAGACGCGATACCAGTCAGCGCAAATCCTGGTCGCGGGCGACAACTTTGGTTGCGGCAGTTCGCGCGAACATGCCGTGTGGTCACTGGTCGATTGGGGCATGCGCGCCGTGATCGCACCGAGCTTTGGCGACATCTTCTACAACAATTGTTTTCAAAATGGCTTGCTGCCCGTTCGACTGAGCGAAACGGACGTGACCGCCATCGCGCAGGAACTGCAGCAAGCCACCGATCCGGTTCTCACGGTGGATCTGCACGCCTGCACAGTGTCAACACCCCGCGGTCAGGTGCTGTCGTTTTCCATTGAGCCTGAACGACGTGACGCGTTGCTGGCGGGCCTGGACGACATTGGCATGACGCTGCGAGCGCAATCGGCCATCGAGGCATTTCGCACGGCCGACGCCCAGGCGCGCCCCTGGATCTATATTTGACAAGCGAGACCCTTCCATGAAAAAAATACTGGTGATGGCCGGTGACGGCATCGGTGCAGAAATCATGGCGCAAACCCTGCGCGTGGTGCATTGGTTTGCCGAGCACCGGGGCGTGCCCATGCAGGTGCGTGAGGAACTCTTTGGCATGGATGCCTGGCATCAGCACGGCCATCTCATGCGCGACCAGACCTGGCAAGCGGTACTGGAGAGCGATGCCATTCTGTTTGGCGCCATTGGCTCACCGGCTTATGAGCAAATTCCCCTGGAGCATCGCCAGGTGGATCAGCTCTTGCGACTGCGCAAGGAACTGGATCTGTTCATCAATCTGCGACCCGTCAAGGCCTTGCCCGCCCTGGAAGAAGCCTCCACGCTGAGGCCCGAGGTGCTGCGCGGCACGGACATGGTGCTGGTGCGCGAACTCTCCAGCGGTATTTACTTCGGCACACCCCGCGGTGTCGAAACCCGCGCCGACGGGACTCGTCGCGTGGTCAATACCATGGCCTACACGGAGTCTGAAATTGAACGCATTGCGCGCGCTGCATTTGAACTGGCACGTCAGCGTCGACGACAGGTGTGCAATGTGGACAAGGCCAACGTGCTCGAAAACGGCGCCTTCTGGCGCGAGGTGGTGATGGCCTTGCATCGCCGTGAGTTCAGCGACGTCGAGTTGACGCACTTGTACGTGGACAACGCCGCCATGCAATTGGTGCGCAACCCGCGTCAGTTCGATGTCATGCTCACCGAAAACCTGTTTGGCGACATCCTGTCCGACTGCGCTGCCATGGTGTGCGGCTCTATCGGCATGCTGCCTTCGGTTTCGATGAGTGCCCCCGATGCGCAAGGCCAGCGGTATGCCCTGTACGAACCCATTCATGGCAGCGCTCCGGACATTGCCGGGCGCGGCATTGCCAATCCCCTGGGCTCCATCTTGAGCTTTGCCCTGTGCTTGCGGCACACGCTAGGCCTGCCTCAAGAAGCCGAGTTGCTGGAGGCGGCCGCTGAGCGCGTGGTGACAGCCGGCATACGCACGGCGGATATCGCCAGCGCTGGCAGGGAACGTGTTTCCACCCAAGCCATGGGAGATGCGGTGCTGCGCGAACTGGACAGTTCAGCACACCCATGACCGATTGAAAGACTGCCATGACCACCTCCATCACTGACCTCAATGCCAGCGAACTCTCCGAGCAAATCCATGACCGTCAGGTGTCATGCGTCGAGGTGATGCAGGCCTATCTGCAACGCATCGAGCAACTCAACCCCACCTACAACGCCATCGTCAATCTGGCACCCGCCGACACCTTGATGCTTCAGGCGCGCGAGTGCGATGCCGAGCTGGCCCGTGGCACTTCACGCGGCTGGCTGCACGGCATTCCGCAAGCCATCAAGGACACGGGCAGCGCCCTGGGATTCCCGAGCACCCGGGGCAGTCGCGTGCTGGCCAACCACATGCCGCGCCACGACAGCATCATGACCGAACGCATGAAGGCGGCCGGTTGCATCGTCATCGGCAAAACCAACATCCCCGAACTCGGACTGGGCTCGCACACCTTCAACACCCTGTTTGGGGCCACGCCCAACGCCTGGGACACCCAGGTCAGCGCTGGCGGGTCCAGCGGTGGCGCCTCGGTGGCCTTGGCACAGCGCATGCTGCCGGTGGCCGATGGATCGGACTTCATGGGCAGCTTGCGCAACCCGGCGGGCTGGAACCATCTCTTTGGCATGCGTCCCTCACAAGGCCGTGTGCCCTTTGACCCCGGCGCCGACGTGTGGGTGGACCAACTCAGCACCGAGGGACCCATCGCGCGAACGGTGCGTGACTTGGCCCGCTTGTTGGCCACTCAATCGGGCCATGATGTCAGACAGCCCTTGTCCATTCGGGACTCCATCGACCTATCGACTCTTCGGTATTCGCCCGAGGCCTTGAAGGGATTGCGAATCGGCTGGCTGGGCGATCTCAATGGACACCTGGCCACGGAACCAGGCATTCTGGACGTGTGCGAAGCAGCATTACGGGTGATGCAGGGTGCCGGCGCTGTCGTCGAACCCACCTCCCTGGGCTATGACGCCTCCACCTTGTGGGAGTGCTGGCTGGTGTGGCGCCGAGCACTCGTAGGCCCCAAAGTGGCCGCCCTGCTGCCCTTACCCCATGCCGCAGAATGGCTCAAACCAGAAGCCTTGTGGGAATACGACAACTCGCTCAAGATGTCGTACATGGACTTCCAGCAGGCCAGTCAGCGTCGCACGAGTTTCTATCAGCACATGCTGCAACGCTTTGAAACCTGCGATGTGCTGGCGTTGCCAGTGGCGCAGGTCTGGCCCTTTCCCTTGGCCGACCGTTGGCCGCAACACATCGGGGACCGCCCCATGGACACCTACCACCGATGGATGGAATGCACCATCTACGCCACCCTGGCCGGGCTACCCGCGCTCAGCATGCCGGCGGGATTTCATCCGCAGCGCCCGTGGCCCATGGGTATTCAGTTGATTGGCAAACCGCAAGGTGACGTGGCACTGCTGCAAGTCGCTGCGGCCTATGAGGCGGTACGGGGTGACTGGTTGTTGAAGCGACCTGATTCGCGGTGCTGAGGCGACTGGGACAGACACTTCTCCATGGCGGACAGTCGCACGAGCCACCAGCCTTGAGTCCAGCCACTGTGGCCTGCGTGGCGGCGCTGTGGAGCCACCCATTCGCATCGCCGTCAGTGCAACGCCGATAAAAACTGCTTCAACTCCGCTGTCTGCGGTTGCTCGAACAGGGCTTGCGGGGTCCCCTGCTCATGGACTTTGCCTTGATGCATGAAGATGACCCGGTCGCTCACCTTGCGTGCAAACTGCATCTCGTGGGTCACCATGAGTAAGGTCATGCCTTCTTGCGCCAGTGA
>CANFMY010000230.1 GCA_947448375.1 Comamonadaceae bacterium
CTACGAGCGCTCGCGCGACTGGCCCCATGCGGCCGAGATGGCAGCTCAACTCAGCCAGAGCGGCCAAGGCAATTTCGATGTGCGTCAGGCGCATTACCTGTGCGAACAGGCGGCTGGCCTGGTGACGAGCGATCCGGCCGCTGCCGAAGCCTTGTTGCGGCAAGCCATGCAGTTGGCGCCAGGTAATGCGCATGCCTACCTGGCCCTGGCGGGGCTGCAGCAGGTACAGCAACCCGCGCAGGCCCTCGAGACCCTGTTGCAGGCGGCGCGTGCAGTCCCGGCCGCCGTGCCCCTTCTGGCACGACAGCTGGCCACGTTGGCCACGCAACAGCAACGCCACGAAGAGGCGGTCCGACTGCTGCGCGACCATTACGATCAGGCTGGCTCGCTCGATGTACTCGAAGCCCTGATTCAACTGGAAGCCCAGTCCCCCGGTCCCGAGGCGCCCAGCCAGGCCGATCGCTACGCCCAGCACCTGGAACGAGACCCCTCGCTCTCGGCCGCGTCGCGCTGGATTCGCCACGAAACACTGCCGCACGAGCAGCACCGCGCCGCTTTTGAGCGCGCCCTTGACCGTGCCGTCAAACCGCTGCAACGCTACCGCTGCGCCGCCTGCGGCTTTGAAGCACAACAGCATTTCTGGCAATGCCCCGGCTGTCAGAATTGGGATAGCTACCCGCCCCGACGAATCGAAGAACTATGAAACCTATTGCGCTTGCCCAACTGCAGCAAGGCCGTGTCCTGGTGGTGGGCGATGTCATGCTCGACCGCTACTGGTACGGCTCGGTGGATCGCATCAGCCCGGAGGCGCCGGTGCCGGTGGTCCGCGTCACCCGCGAAGAAGAGCGCCTGGGCGGCAGCGCCAACGTGGCCTACAACGTGGTGAGCCTGGGAGCGCCGTGCACGCTGCTGAGCATGGTGGGCAATGACGAAGCCAGCCACACGCTGGAGCGGCTCATCGAACAAACCGGCATCACGCCTTGCCTGGGCCGCGACGAGCAACTCAAGACCACGGTCAAGCTGCGCATCATCGGTCGCCAGCAACAACTCATCCGCGCCGATTTCGAAAATGCGCCCCAGCGCGAACTGCTGGCCACACAAACCCACCAGTTCAATGCGCTGATTGACCAGCACCAGGCCGTGCTGTTTTCGGATTACGGCAAAGGCGGCCTCGCCCACGTGGCCGAGATGATTGCCACCGCGCGCGCGCATCACCGCCCCGTCCTGATTGACCCCAAGGGCTCTGACTACTCGCGCTACCGCGGTGCCACCGTCATCACGCCCAACCGGGCCGAATTGCAGGACGTGATCGGCCGCTGGTCTGACGAGGACGACCTGCACCGCAAAGCCCAGGCCCTGCGCCAGGAGCTCGAACTCGACGCCTTGCTGCTCACCCGCAGCGAAGAAGGCATGACCCTCTTTGACGCACAAGGCTCCACCCACGTGGAGGCACAGGCGCGCGAGGTGTTTGATGTGACCGGTGCGGGCGACACGGTCATCGCCACCATGGCCGCCCTGCTGGCCGCCGGCATGAGCCTGCGCGAGGCCATGCCCTGGGCCAACCGTGCCGGGGGTATCGTGGTGGGCAAATTCGGCACCGCCACTGTCTCTTACCAGGAGTTGTTTGCATGAGCATCGTGGTCACCGGCGCGGCCGGCTTCATTGGCAGCAACCTCATCAAAGGCTTGAATGCCCGGGGCATTGACGACATCCTGGCGGTGGACGACCTGACCGACGGCGACAAATACCGCAACCTGGCCGATCTGCGCATTGCCGATTACATCGATCACCGCGTGTTTTATTCGCGCTTTGCCGAACGTGCCTATGGTCGCGTAGAGGCCGTGTTTCACGAAGGCGCCTGCAGCGACACCATGGAAACCAATGGGCGCTACATGATGGAGAACAACTACACCGTCTCCTGCGAATTGTTTGACGCCTGCCAGCGCCACGGCGCCCGTCTCTTGTATGCCTCGTCGGCGGCCACATATGGCGGCTCCGACGTGTTTCGCGAGTCTCCCGAATTCGAGTTGCCGCTCAACGTCTATGGCTACTCCAAACTCTTGTTTGACCAACGGATGCGACAGCGCTGCGGCCAGGCGTTCGAGCGCAGCGCGCACCAGCTGGTGGGGTTTCGCTACTTCAACGTGTATGGCCCGCGCGAGCAGCACAAGGGTCGCATGGCCAGCGTGGCGTTTCACCAGCATCACCAGTTTCGGCAAGAGGGCCGTGTGAAGCTCTTTGGCGAGTACGGCGGTTATGCAGCGGGCGAGCAGCAGCGTGATTTTGTCTTCGTGGACGACGTGGTGGCGGTCAACCTGTGGTTCTTTGACCACCCGCAGGCACGCGGCTTGTTCAACCTCGGCAGTGGCCGCGCGCAGCCCTTCAACGATGTGGCACTTGCGGTGGTGAACGCCGAGCGTGAGCGTCAGGGCCACGGCACGCTCACCCTCTCGCAAGCCGTCTCGCAAGGGCTGATCGAGTACATCCCCTTTCCCGATGCCCTGCGCGGCAAATACCAGTGCTACACGCAAGCCGACCTGAGCGCCTTGCGGGCTGCGGGCTGCGACCATGTGTTTGCCGATGTGACCTCGGGTGTGACGCAGTACATGCAGGCACTGGCCGTGTAAGCGGCACTCACACCCGCCGCGCCAGAGCGCGGGTGCAATGGG
Source organism: Comamonadaceae bacterium (assembly GCA_947448375.1). Taxonomy (GTDB): domain Bacteria; phylum Pseudomonadota; class Gammaproteobacteria; order Burkholderiales; family Burkholderiaceae_C; genus Limnohabitans. The sequence goes on from CANFMY010000230.1 coordinate 2,670, forward strand.
GGTTTTGATGGGAACCCTCTCATGTCGCTGCTTCCACCCGCTGGCCCACCGGGCTGCTCGGACTTTGCTCCTCGCGGTCCTGTCCACCCCCTTCCCTGCCAACTGTCAGGCATTGACCGGCGTGCGCCTTCGGGTGCGCCTTCGGGTGCTCCTTCGGATGCGCCTTCGGGTGCACTTGCCGGTGCGCTTGACGGTGCGCTTGCCGGTGCGCGCGCCAGATGGCGTGTGGCCCGCCTGCTGGCCACAGGGTGCTTGCTGGGGCAGATGGGGGGTGCGCTGGCCCTCGACCTCAACACCGCCACCGAAGCCGAACTCGACGGCCTCTCCGGCGTGGGTCCGACCTTCACGGCCCGGGTGATGCAGGCCCGGGCGGAGCGCCCGTTCCAGGATTGGGCGGACTTCATACGCCGGGTCAAGGGCGTGCGGGAACGCACCGCCTGGCGGTTAAGTCAGCAAGGGGCGCGCATCCAGCAGGCGCCCCTCCCGGCGCCCCTGAGCCCGCCCCACACTCGGGTGTCACGGGACTGAGCTGATGGACTGACCCGCTATAGTGGAGGCTTGGCATTTGCCAGACCTGTCCACACACTCGGCTCGCCGGGTGCTCACCTGAATCGACCGGAGAACCTTGCATGAAACGTCGTCACCTCTCCCTGGGCCTGGCCGCCCTGAGCCTCAGCCTGACCAGCGCCTATGCCCAGACCAAATGGGATTTGCCCGCCGCCTATGCCGCGACGAATTTCCACTCTGAAAACCTGGTGCAATTTGCCAACGATGTGGACAAGGCCACCGGCGGCAAGCTCAAGATCACGGTGCACGCCAACGCCTCCCTGTTCAAGGCCAACGAAATCAAGCGCGCCGTGCAAGGCGGACAAGCCCAGATCGGCGAGGTGCTCCTGGTCAACTTCGAAAACGAGAACCCGATTTACGGCGCCGATGGTGTGCCCTTCCTGGCCACGTCCTACGCCGAGTCCCGCCGCCTGTACGACGCACAAAAGCCGGTGCTCGACAAGCTGCTGGGCAACCAGGGCATGAAACTGCTGTTTGCCGTGGCCTGGCCTGCCCAGGGCATCTACACC
>CANFMY010000231.1 GCA_947448375.1 Comamonadaceae bacterium
AGTGACGACGCCTTTTTTGCCGCCAACCGGTTACTGCTGCGCAACACCTTTGTCATCAACTTCCTCGACGGGTGTTCCATCAGCTTGCCGTGCCATCAGGCGGGCGAACTGCCGGTGGGTCTGATGCTCTCGGCCCCGGGCGGGCGAGACGCTCAGCTGTTGGGGCTGGCCTTGAGCGTGGAAGCGGCCTTGGCGCAGGGCTGAAATCTGGCCACAACGGGCCATGCGCTGTCATCCTGGGGGAAGGGGACTGCGTTAAGGTAGCAGATCACAGTCGCCGATGCACCTCAGCAGCCTTTGCAGGAGATATCCATGAAACGCAGCCTTTTGTTACTCGCGCTCAGTGGAGCCTTGGCCACGGCGCCCTCTGCTTTCGCCCATGGCGGATGGGGGCATGGTGGGGGCGGGCACGGTTACCACGGCGGGTCTGGCCGTTGGGTCGGGCCGGTGCTGGGAGCTGCCTTGGTGGGTACGGCCGTTTATGCCGCCACCTATCCCCGTGTGGTCTACAGCCAGCCGATGGTCATGGGGCCTACGGTGATGGTCGCGCCGCCGGTGGTGGTGGATCCCGCGCGAGTCGCCTACTATTGCAACACCTACCAGCAGTACTACCCGAACGTGGCCACGTGCCCGGTGCCGTGGCAGGTGGTGCCGTACTGAATTAAATGACCAGCGTTTCTCGCTGACCGCCCCGCTGAGAGTAGCGAATGGTGCCGCCCAGCGACTCAATTTCCACCGCAGCCTTGCGCTCGCCGTACACCCGGCGGCGCAGCCATTGGGTTTCTTCCTGCAGTTGCTCCTGGGTCGAGAGCATGCGGGTCCAGCATCGCAACTCGGGCGACCAACGGTAGCCGCGCTGTTTGAGCACATCCTTGGTTTCAAAGGGTGAGCCCAGCGCATAGAGTTTGAACTGCGCCTGGTTGAGCGTTTCCAGCAATGACAACAGCACGGGTTGCTGTCGCTGGGGCAAGCGTCGACTGAGCAGTTCGAGCAGCGCGTGACAATCCGTCTCGGCGCGGTGTGCTTCATAAAACAGCCCCTGCGTTTGCAGCAGATACTCGAGTTTGGCGGACCCGAATCCCTCTTCTTTCCAGGGGACATCCTTGACGCTGCAGGCCCAGGCCAGTTGTTCAAACACGGGCCAGCGGCCCTCCACAAAGGGCCGGTCAAACGCCGCGTTGTGCGCCACCACCACCTGCACATCGCGCAACAAGCGCTCCACACGGGCATCGTCAATGCGCTTGCCCTGCACCATGTCGTCGGTGATGTGGTGGATGGCCGTGACTTCTGGCGGAATGGGAAATCCGGGGTCTTCCAGTTCGTCGAAGACCTCGACCACCCGATGCACCACACCGGAGACGGGGTCAAATTCAAACAGCAGCATGCCCAGTTCAATCACGCGATCCTGCTGTGAGCTCAAGCCAGTGGTTTCAGTGTCCAGCACCACGCCCTTCATGAGGGGCGTGCCAGGTGCCACGTCCTCGTAGTGCAAGCGGGGAACCAGGCGGCGCAGGATGCGGTAGTTGGGGCTGCGTTCCAGGGCCTGGGCCCAGCGTTCGTGTTCTTGAGGGTCTTGGGTCATGTGGTGGTGCGTCACAAGCAGGTGCAACAACGTCAGGCGTGGGCAGGCGCGTGCCGCATCAGGGTGGGAAACAACAAGGCCAGCAGCAGCATCGAGCATCCCCCCAGGGCAATGAGCATGCCCATGCCCAGGGAGTCCGACAGGCTGGAGGTGATGACCACGCCAATGGACTGGCCGGTGAACAGGGTGCCCGCAAACAACGACATGCCAATACCCCGCATGCCCGGTGCCATTTCCGTGGCGTGGGCCTGCAAGGTGTTGTGAAACATGCAAAAACCGATGCCCGAGATCAGGCTGGCCAGTGCCACCGCGGGCCACCAGGGACTGTATGCAATGGTGGCCAGCGACACCACCACCAGCGTGCCACCGCCACGGCATAAGCCAGTCGTGCCCAGGCGGCGGATCACGTGTTTGGCGGCCAGCATGTACAACACCCCGCCCAGGCCAAACAGGCCGGCCAGCACACCGCTGTAGCTCAGGGAAATATGCAGACTTTCATGCAAGTGCGAGGCCACCAGGGCGAAAGCCCCGAAGAAGCTGGCGCCGTGCAGCACCACCGTGCCGAGAATGCGGCGCGGCCTGCGCTGGCTGAGCACGTGCAGCGCCTGGTGCCAGGGGGCACTGCCAATGCTGGCAGCGCTCGTGGGCGGTTCGGTGCGCCGCTCGGCCCCGGGTCGGGCCCGGGGGTCGAGCCACATCTTGCCGCCGGCCAGTAAAAAAAGCAGACCGACAAAGGCGAACCCCCAACGCCAGCCCGCGGTATCGGTGAACACGCCGCCAATGATTTGCCCGCTCACCAGCCCCAGCATGGTGCCCAGCCCCACCCGGGCCAGGGTTTCCTGCCGAATTTCATAGGATGTGTTGTCACCCACCCAGGCCATGCTGACCGGGATGATGGCGGCTGCAAACGCCGCCACCAGTACCCGCGACGCCACCAGCCAGGTCAGGTCCGGGGCCAATGCGCTGGCCAGACAGCCCACGCTGCACATGAGCGTCGTGAAAGCCACGACCCGGAATTTACCGACCCGATCCGCCAGGGGACCGTACACGATTTGCATCAAGCCGTAGGCAATGGCAAACAGCGAGATCACCCACGCCACTTCCGCCAGACTGCTGTGGAATTCTTTTGCCAGGGCCGGCAACATGGGGTCGCACATGCGCTGCACGCTCATGCTGCAGCACGAGGCAAAAGCCAGGACCGGGATGGAGCGGGAAAGGGAGGAGGACACGGGCAGGGAAGGCTCAGGGGGACGATCGACAGAAGGCCCACTGAGGAGATTATCTTGCATGGCGCGAGCACATGCAGGACCTCCGGGGGGTAAGTGGCCATCACAGGGCTTGTAAGTGGCACTCACACAGCGGCTAACATCAGGGGATGCGTTCCTGGAAACAATGGAGTCTGGCCTTGATGCTGGCAGTGGCCCTTGCACAGTGGGCCCTGACCGCCATTCCCACCCCCAGCGAGGCTCGCGCTCGCGAGAACGCACCCGCGCCTGTATCCGGCCACGGGTCGAGTGGCGATGCGGTTGCCGCCCAGGTGCTGGGGGTGTATTTCACGCCGCCTGCGGGCGCTGGCAAAGCCCTGGTGCACTGGATTGACGACGCTCGCCAGGAAGTGCTGGTGCAGGCCTACGGCTTCACGCACAACGCCATTGCCCAAGCCGTGTTGCGCGCCCACCAGCGCGGAGTTCGGGTGGCTGTGCTGCTGGACCAGAAAAGCAGTTCGACCAATCGCTATGTGATTGACCTGCTGCAGTCCAACCAGGTGGAGTTGCGTTTTGACGGTGAGCATGCCATCGCCCACAACAAGGTGATGGTGATCGACCAGCGCATCGTGGTCACCGGCAGCTTCAACTTCACCAACTCGGCCGACACCCGCAATGCGGAAAACTTGCTGGTGCTGGAGTCCCCGGCGCTGGCGGCGCGCTACCACGCCAACTGGCAGACCCATTGGGCACACGGGTCCGGGCGGCCCTGAGCGGCCTGGTCATGTCGGCTGTTCAACCTTGCGCGAATTGGCCCTGTACCGCGCAATTAGTCTGTCACCTCTAAAGCGTTGCCCCGACGCTTCTCAACGGGATAAGGCACCGTAGAATCCCGTCGATGCTGCACTGCAACATGAGTGGTGC
>CANFMY010000232.1 GCA_947448375.1 Comamonadaceae bacterium
GGGGTCGGTGTTCAACGTCAACACCATCCGCGCCGGCGAACTCGACTTCGGCTTCACCCAGTCCGATGTGCAATACAACGCCGTCAAGGGTCAGGGCCAGTACAAGGACAACGCCTATGGTGACCTGCGCGCGGTGTTCGCGGTGCACCCCGAGCCCTTCACCGTGCTGGCCCGCAAGGAAGCCAACATCGGCAAGTTCGAGGACTTCAAAGGCAAGCGATTCAACGTGGGCAACCCGGGTTCGGGCACACGCGCCTCCATGGAAGAAATGCTGGCCGGCATGGGCTGGAAGCTGACCGATTTCTCCCTCGCCGCCGAGCTCAAGGCCGACGAACATGGGCCGGCGCTGTGCGATGGCAAGATCGATGGCTTCTATTACGCCGTCGGTCACCCGTCGGCCAACATTCAAGACCCCACCACCTCGTGCGGCGCCAAGCTGGTATCGCTCACCGGCCCGGTGATCGACAAACTGGTGGCCGAGAAGCCCTACTACGCCAAGGTCTCCCTGCCCGGCGGTCTGTACCCCAACAACCCGCAGGCCACGCAGACCTATGGCGTGATGGCCACGGTGGTGGCATCGGCCAAGACCCCTGCAGAAACGGTCTACCAGGTGACAAAGGCGCTGTTTGACAACTTCGACGAATTCAAGAAGCTGCATCCCGCGCTGGCCAACCTGTCTCCCGCCAACATGGTCAAGGACGGGCTGAGTGCCCCGCTGCACGAAGGGGCTGCCCGCTATTACCGCGAAAAGGGCTGGATCAAGTGATCCATGTCGCCACTCACCAGCCACTCACAGGAAGAACTTGACCAACTGGTCAAGGAAGCGGATCTAGGCGGGCGCGAACCCGGCGGCACCATCGGTCAGGCCCTGGCCGTGGTGGCCGGTTTGTGGTCGTTGTTTCAGGTCTGGTACGCCTCGCCCCTGCCCTTTGCCTGGGGCTTTGGCATTTTCAATGACACCGAGGCGCGCGCCATTCACCTGGCGTTCTCGATCTTTCTGGGGTTTTGTGCCTTCCCGGCATTCAAGTCCTCGTCTCGCCAGATCATCCCCTGGAGCGACTGGCTGCTGGCGTGCGTGGGGGCGTTTTGCGGCGCCTACCTCTTCACCTTTTACAACCAACTGGCCCTGCGACCCGGGGCCCCCACCCCCCAGGACATCGTGATCGGTGTGATGGGCGTGGTGATCATGCTGGAGGCCACGCGCCGTTCGATGGGCTTTGGCATGCTCATCACCACGGGCCTGTTCATTCTGTTCGTGTTCACCGGTCCGTACATGCCCGATGTGCTGCAGCACCGTGGCGCATCGCTCTCGCGCTTCATCTCGCACATGTGGCTCACCACCGAAGGGGTGTATGGCGTGGCACTTGGGGTGTCGGTGCAGTTCATTTTCCTCTTCGTGCTGTTTGGCACCTTGCTCGACATTGCCGGCGCGGGCAACTACATGCTGCAAGTGTCGCTGGCCACCCTGGGCCATCTGCGCGGCGGTCCGGCCAAAGTGGCCGTGGTGTCGTCTGCACTCAACGGCGTGGTCTCCGGATCATCCGTGTCCAACGTGGTCTCGGGCGGCATCTTCACCATACCGCTCATGAAGCGCACGGGCTACTCCGGGGTCAAGGCCGGCGCCATTGAAGCGGCGTCATCGGTCAACGGACAGATCATGCCGCCAGTGATGGGGGCCGCCGCATTTTTGATGGTGGAGTACGTGGGCATCCCCTACTCGGAAATCATCCGCCATGCCGCCTTGCCGGCTGTCATTTCTTACGTGGCGCTCTTTTACATCGTGCACCTGGAAGCCCTCAAATACGATTTGCGACCGCTCACGCGCTCGCACCAGCCCGACTGGCGGGAACGACTCATCGGCTGGGGGCTGGGCTTGAGTGGCACCGGGGTGGTCCTGGCCGCGGTGTATTACCTCATCCTGGGGGTGAAGGCCCTGGCCGGCGACCTGGCTCCCTGGGCGCTGGCGCTGACCACCGCGGCGACCTACGTGTCGCTCATGGCCTATTCGGCCCGCTACCCCGACGTGCCGATTGACGACCCGAAGGCTCCTCAGGTGCATTTGCCGCCGGCCTGGCCCACGGTGCGTGCCGGGCTACACTTTTTCATTCCCATCGTGGTGCTGTTGTGGTCGCTGATGGTGGAAGAACTCTCGCCTGGCCTGTCGGCGTTCTGGGCCACCTTGTGCACGATGGTCATGGTGCTGTTGCAACCCTTCATGCTGTCGGTTTTTCGTCCGGCCGATCATCGACCGTCCCAGGTGGCGGCCTTGCGTCAAGGCTGCGCCGATCTGTGGCGGGGTCTGGTGCTGGGCGCGCGCAACATGATCGGCATCGGCGTGGCCTGTGCGAGTGCGGGCCTGATCGTGGGCGTGATCACGCTCACCGGCATGGGACTCATGATGACCGATTTCGTCGAAATGGTCTCGGCCGGCAATGTGCTCGTCATGCTGGTGCTCACCGCCTTCATCTGCCTCATCATCGGTGCCGGGGTGCCCACCACGGCCAATTACATTCTGGTGGCCACGCTGATGGCGCCGGTCATTGTCGAACTGGGTGCGCGCAGCGGTCTGGTCATCCCGCTCATTGGCGTGCACCTGTTCGTGTTCTATTTCGGCATCATGGCCGATGTGACGCCGCCCGTGGGACTGGCCTCCTACGCGGCAGCCGCGATCTCGGGGGATGACCCGAACGCCACGGGGTGGCAAGCCACCTGGTACAGCCTGCGAACGTCGGTGCTGCCCTTTGTGTTCATCTTCAACCCGCAGTTGCTGCTCATCGGACTGCAAGGATGGGTGGACGTGGTGCTGGTGTGCGCGGGCAGTGTTGTCGCCTCGTTGTTGTTTGCGGCCGCCACCATGAACTGGTTCAGGCAACGTTGCACCCCGCTGGAAGTGGTGGTGCTTTTGCTGTGCACTTTCCTGTTCTTCCGCCCCGACTGGGTGGTGGACCGTTTCGTTCCGAAGTATGTGAGTGCGCCGGCCTCGACGCTCTACGCCGAGGCAGACCGTTTGCAGGCCGACGACTGGCTGGTCGTGGGCATCGCGGGAGAAGACCTGGACGGCGATGCGATAGTGAAAACCGTGGCACTCCCCTTGGGAGAAGGTGCCAGTGGTCGCGAGCGCTTGCGCAGCGGGGGAGTGACCTTCAGCCAGTTGGGCGACGACTTGGAAGTGGCCAACGTCAAGTTTGGCAGTCGAGCGCGCAAGCTGGGGGTCGAACAGGGTTACAAGGTGGTGGAGCTCAAACTGCCCAACCCCGAGCGCCCCTCATCCCACTGGGTGTTCCTGCCCGCGGCCTTGCTGGCCGGATGGGTGTGGTGGCGTCAGGGTCGTCGTCAACAGCAGCGCTGACACGCGCAGCGCATCACCCGGATGGGGAGGTCAGTTCAAGGCAAGGGCAATGTCGTTGCTGGGAACGCGACGGTCCAGCGTCAGACTGTTTTGAACATGGCCCAGATGCTCGTCCATCAAGCGGACGGCCAAGGCCTCATCACGGTCCGCCATGGCCTTGAGAATGTCGGCATGCTCTTCGGCGGAATGCTCGGCGTCATGCTTGCTCTGGTACATGAGGGTGATGAGCGCACAACGTGAAATCAGCTCGCCCAGCAACTGGGCCAGCACCTGATTACCCAGCAACTCGGCCATGCGCACATGAAAATCGCCCAGCAACTCGGTTCGCCCCGGCACATCCCCAC
>CANFMY010000233.1 GCA_947448375.1 Comamonadaceae bacterium
CCCGTTGCCGGTGGTGGCGGTGTTCAACAGCCACCACCACGGCGACCACTGGCTGGGCAACCACGCCTTTGTTGAAGCCTTTGGCGAAAGCTTGTCCATTTACTCGCTGGTCGGCACGCGCGAGTTGATTGCCGGGGTGGCGGGTAACGAGTGGCGCTCGATGATGGAGCGCTGGACCAACCAGTCGACCGCGGGCACGAAAACGGTATTGCCCAACCGCACGGTGAGCTCGGGGCAGGTGATCCCGATCGGCGATGTCACATTCCGCATGCACCATTACAGCCAGGCCCATACCGTGGCTGACCTGTGTGTGCAGGTGGAACAGGAGCGTGTGACGCATGTGGGCGATATCGCCATGACCAACCGCATTGCCAATTTCGATGACGGGTCATATCGCGGCACCTTCAGCTACTACGAGCGCTTGCGCGCTGCCACGGGCGATCAACTGTGGGTCCCTGGCCATGGCGAGAGCCGGCGCGATCTGTTGCAGACCTACGAGGCGGTATTGCGCGGCATCTGGGAGCCCTGCCTGCAAGCCGTGAAGGCCGACAAGTCTGAAGCCGACGCCAAGGCGATGGTATTGAAGGACCCCCGCGTTCAGACCCGCGCTGCTACGATGCAGGGGTTTGAGGGCAACATCGGCAAATACATCAGCCTGGCCTACCTCGAAGCAGAAAAAGAAGCGTTCTGACCATGACCCACGCAACCGACTGGCTCCCGCATCTTGCACACTGGGGAGCCTTTTCGGCTCGCTGGCAGGGCGACACGTTGCAGGTGCGTCCGCACCCGAATGATCCGGACCCCAACGCACTCATCGACAACCTGCCTGCGGCAATTCACCATCGCGCGCGCGTGACGCAACCCATGGTGCGGCGCGGCTGGCTCGAGCGCGGACCGGGGCCTGACTCGAAGCGAGGGCTGGAAGAGTTTGTGCCCCTGTCCTGGGACGAGGCGCTCGATCTGGCCGCGCGCGAATTGAAGCGTGTGGACGAACAGCATGGTGCGCAGGCCATGTTCGGCGGATCGTATGGCTGGTCGAGTTCGGGCCGTTTTCACCATGCACAGAGCCAGGTGCACCGGTTCCTGAACACCACCTTCGGGGGCTATGTGCGATCGGTCAACACCTACAGCGCGGGTTCCTCCATGGTGCTGCTGCCGCACATCCTGGGGGGCATGGAGGAGGTGGCCCGGCGCAATGTCACCTGGACTCAAGTGGTCGAGCACACCGAGGTGGTACTGGCGTTTGGCGGCATGGCCTTGCGCAACACGCAAGTCGCCAGCGGCGGGGTGAGTCAGCATGTGGAGCGCTCCTCCATGGCTGCTGCTGCTCAGCGGGGGTGCCGCTTTGTCAACATCAGTCCGCTGCGCGACGACCTGCCCGTCGAGGCCCAGGCCGAATGGCGTGCGATCAAACCGGGCACCGACACGGCCTTGATGCTGGCCCTGGTGCACACCCTGGTGACCGAAGGCTTGCACGACCAGGCGTTTCTGGATCGTTACTGTCATGGCTGGCCCGAGTTTCAACGCTATCTGCTGGGCAAGCGGGACCAACAACCCAAGGACGCTCGCTGGGCCGCTGCCCTGTGCGGATGGTCGGCTGACGCCATCGTGGAACTGGCCCGCTCATTGCCCGGCCGGCGCGTGCTGGTCACCGTGGCCCATTCGCTGCAACGGGCGCGCCACGGCGAGCAGCCGGTGTGGATGGCCGCGGTGCTGGCCAGTGTGCTGGGACAGATCGGTTTGCCCGGCGCCGGTTACAACTACGCGCTGGGCTCGTTGGCGCATTACGGTCATCGCTACAACACCGTGGGCGTGACGGCGTTGCCGCAGGGTCGCAATGGGGTCAAGGCCTTCATCCCCGTGGCGCGCATTGCCGACATGCTGCTGCACCCGGGCGAGCCGTTTGACTACGACGGCAACCGCCACACCTACCCGCACATCAAGCTGGCGTATTGGGCCGGGGGCAATCCTTTCCATCACCACCAGGACCTGCGCCGACTGCGTGAAGCCTTCTGCCAGCTGGACACCTTCATCGTCAACGAAATTGCGTGGACGGCCACCGCGCGTCATGCCGATATCGTGTTTCCCTCCACCATGACGCTCGAGCGCGAGGACATCGGGGGCACGCCCACCGACCCCTTGCTGGTGGCCATGCACCGGGTGGTGCCGCCCGCGGGGCAGGCGCGGGATGATTACGACATCTTCACCGCGCTGGCCGACCGGCTGGGCCAACGCGAGGCATTCACCGAGGGGCGTGATGCCCGTGGCTGGTTGCGACATCTGTATGAGCGCACCCGGGCCCAGTTGCAGGAGCAGGGGCACGATGCGCCAGACTTCGATACCTTCTGGGCACAAGGCGAATATCGGTTGCCCCAGCAAGCCGATGATGGTGGCGTGCTGCGGGCCTTTCGCACCGACCCCCAAGCGCACCCGCTCAAGACCCCCAGCGGCAAGATCCAGATCAGTTCACAACGCATCGCCTCGTTTGGCTACGCGGATTGCCCGGGGCACCCTACCTGGCTGGAACCCGTGGACCCGCTGACACGCCGGCACCCCTTGCAGCTGGTCGCCAACCAGCCCGCCACGCGCTTGCACAGCCAGTTCGATTTCGGTGCACACAGTGCCGCTGGCAAACGCCGCGAACGAGAGGTGTGCCGCTTGCACCCGGACGATGCGCAGCCCCGTGGCATAGCGGACGGCGACATCGTGCGTCTCTTCAACGACCGGGGGGCGTGTCTGGCCTGCGCGCAGGTGACCCCCGATGTGATGGCAGGCGTGGTACAACTGCCCACTGGCGCATGGTACGACCCTGTCGATGTGTCCCAGACCCAGCCCTTGTGCGTGCACGGCAACCCGAATGTTCTCACCCTGGACATCGGCACGTCCTCCCTCGCACAAGGTTGCAGCGGTCAGTTGGCGGCGGTGCAGGTCGAGCGGTTCGACGGGCCCTTGCCACCCATACGGGCATTCGATCCACCGGCCGTGCGTTCCACCGCATGACGCTTCGCCACACCCACCGTTTCCATCAGCTCGACGTGTTCACCTCGCAGGCCCTGCGCGGCAATCCGTTGGCCGTGGTGCATGACGCGGCCCGGCTGTCGGACGCCACGATGGCCCATTTCGCGCGCTGGACGAACTTGTCCGAGACCACCTTTCTCTTGCCTCCCACGGTCCCGGGGGCCGATTACCGTGTACGCATCTTCACCCCGGGGGGAGAGTTGCCCTTTGCCGGACACCCCACGCTGGGCAGTTGCCAGGCGTGGTTGTGGGCGGGTGGACAACCCCGGCAGCCCGATGCCGTGGTGCAGGAATGTGGCGTGGGGCTGGTCCGCATTCGTCGTGACGGCTCCCGTCTGGCCTTTGCTGCTCCCCCGCTGCGCCGATCAGGCCCGCTCGAGCCGGGCTACCGCGATGCCTTGTGCGCAGCCCTGGGCTTGCCGCCCCACGCCGTCGTGGCCGACCAGTGGGTGGACAACGGACCGAACTGGTGTGCCCTGATGCTGCCCACGGCCGAGCAGGTGTTGTCGCTCCAGCCCGACATGGTTGCCTTGACGGCCCTGCAAGCCAAGCTGGGGGTGATCGGCCCGCAACCCGCAGGCCATGACACGCGCTATGAAGTGCGGGCCTTTGTGCCCACCCTGGGCATTGGCG
>CANFMY010000234.1 GCA_947448375.1 Comamonadaceae bacterium
CACATCGCTCGCAGCGGTGACATACACATAGTCGGCAGACTTGGACGGCTGCGATGGCACGATGGTCTGCGGGGTACCGCTCGCGCTGCACGACTCGGCCATGGAGGGCGGTGCAAGTGTGGCACTGGGCGTAGCGGTGGCGGTGGCGGTCGCTGTCCCAGTCGCTGTCACTGTCGCGGAAGCCTTGTCACCCGCCGCGATCGCGCGTGTTCGCTCCTCCTGGATCGACAGACTGGCGTCTGCTGCGTTCACGGCCACGACGTTGCGGTCTGCTGCCGCCGTCTGTGTGGCCGGCGCGGTCTCCGAGGTTTGCAACACCCCTTGCGTCGCGCCTGGCGGGTGGATGGAGGGAATCAGACTGATGCCGGCGCCGATCAACCCCACCCCCACCAACGAGAGGACGATGTAAGGCACACGCGTGGCCGGCTTCATCTCGGCGGCAGCAGCCACCGTGGGGGGTGGCTCCGGGGGCGCCGTTGTCAGGGTGGCGGTGGGATGGGGCACTGCCGCTGGCAAGTCTGGCGCCGCATCAGCGGGCACCGCCAGTGCCACGTGGGGCTCGACACCCAGTCGCTTGAGCAGCTTGGCCCCCGTGTCGTACTTGATCGATTCGGAATAAAACGCGGACGAACCGCCGGCTTCCAGTTGCTGCAAGTGTCGCAAGGTGATGGCGTTGTCCCGCGCAAACGCCACATCACTCACACCGGCTTGCAGGCGAGCGGCCTTCAGCTGATGTTGATGTTCTTCGGTCCACTGTTTGCGGGCGGCAGTCATGTCAATTCGTTTATCCGTCCTGGCGAATCGGTTGGCTCAACGCATCGTTCACCATGATAACCCGGGCCACGACAATTGGCCCGACGAATGTTCATCCTAGAGGCCCCCGTGCGCTGCGGGTATCCCCCATTCGGAGGATGACCTCCGCATACGACGTCGAATTGGGCAGTCGATCAGGTCAACCAGGGAGCACCCGCGGTCGGCTCGCCCAGGTCCCAGTACAAGCCGGCCATCACGGCCATGCCCTCGCGCGCCACACTCGCTAGCAAATGTTCATTGGGTGCATGCTGAGAACAGGCTGGGTACGAATGCGGCACCCAGAGAGTGGGCAAGCCCAACACATCGGCAAATACATCGTTGGGCAGTGACCCGGCCAGATTGGGCAGCAAGGTGGCCGGCTTGCCCGCGCTGTGCTCTATGGAGGCCAGGGCCCACGACACCCAGGGATGCTTGACATCCAGCCGCGTGGCCGGGCTTGATGCCGTGACCTTGACGTCGATGTCGTCAAATCCGTGGGCTTGCAGGTGCACACGCACGATGTCGGCCAAGGACTTCCACCGCGTCCCTGGCACAAAACGCAATTGGCAATGGGCCAGCGCGCTTGGCGGAATGGCGTTGACAGGGCGCTGGGGATTGCCCGCGCCCATGGCCAGCACTTCGATCGTGTTCCAGGCCATCAAGCGTTCCGCCTCGCTCAAGCCCGGCTCGCCCCAGCCGGGGTTGGTGGCGGGGTCGTCATCGCCGCCCCCAATGCTGACCTCGGCCAGCGTCTGACGGACATCGGCGGACACGGCCGGCGGCAATAAGCCCTCCACCTGTATGCGGCCACGGGCGTCGGTGAGCGTGGCCACTGCGTGTGCCATGCGAATGCCCGGATTGGTCAGCACACCGCCCCAATTGCCCGAGTGGTAAGCGCGCTCGCGGCTGTGCAGCGACAAGGTGAAATTCACCAGGCCCCTCGAGCCCAGGAACACGGTGGGCCGGTGGGCATGCACGCGCGGGCCGTCACAGGCGATCAGCAAATCCGCTGCCAAGAGGGTGCGGTGCTGCTCGCAAAATTCGCGCAACCCCGGGCTTCCCGCCTCCTCGCCCATTTCCAGCAACACCGTGACGTTGTACCCCAGACGTCCCTCGCGCGCATCGATCACCTGCTTGAGCGCCGACAGGCTGGCGGTGTGCTGCCCTTTGTTGTCTGCGGTGCCGCGTCCGTACCATCGGTCACCTTCGATCGTCATCTGCCAAGGTTTCAGTCCGGATCGCCACTGGTTGTCCTGGCCATTGATCACGTCGCCGTGACCATAAGTCAGGACACACGGCAAGCCCTGTTGTTCGATGCGCCGTGCCACCAACAAAGGCGGGGCGCCTGCGACCGGGTTGTCAAACACCTCGCATTCAAATCCGCACGCCTGCAGATCCGGCGTCATCTCCTGCGACAGATAGGCCCGCAGCACGTCCAGGTTACCCGGCTGGTCGCTGGCCGTGGGCATGGCCACGCGACGCGACAACAGCGACTGGAAATGGCCTGCGTCAAACCAGTCGCGGGTGAGGTCAAGTACCTGGTCTCGTTTCATGGTGCATGCGTGTGCGGTGATGTTTGGGCTACTGTAATTCAATCCCTGGCCCGGCGTGGATGCAGTCGCAACAAGCATGACGCACCACCCCGTCCTTCTAGAATGATCTGCCAATACCCCCACAACTGAGGACTCGCCATGCGCCACGCTCCCTTCGTGAAACCGATCTGTGCCCGTGCCATGCGCGGGATCCTGGGTATGTGCCTGTTGATGCTGACACCCCTCAGCTGGGCACAAACCAACGCCGATTGGCCTGCCAAGCCCATTCGTCTCCTGCTGGGCTATCCACCCGGTGGCGGCTCGGACATCGTGGCACGGCTCATCGCCAAACCCCTGGGCGATCGGCTCGGCCAGGGCGTGGTGGTGGACAACAAGCCCGGCGCAGGCGGCAACATTGCCTCCGAGATGATGGTGCGCGCAGCCCCCGATGGCTACACCCTGCTCTTCATCCCCAGCGGACATGCCAGCAGCGCCGCCATGAAAAAGCAGTTGCCATTTCACCCGGTGAACGACTTCAACTGGATCAGCACCATCACCACCTACCCCCTGGCGCTGTCGGTGGTGCCGGACTCGCCTTTCAAATCGTTTCAGGACCTGGTGCAACGTGCCAAAGCCGAGCCCGGCAAGATCAGTTACTCCTCGGTGGGGGTGGGCACCGCCATGCACCTGGCCACCGAATGGATTGAATCCGAGGCTGATATCCAGCTCAATCACATCCCGTTCAAGGGCGGCGTGGGGCCCATGACCGAGTTGCTGGCCGGCCGACTCGACGTGATGGTGGACACCATGACGCTGACGGCCTCCCTGCTCAAGGACCAACGGGTGCGCGTGCTGGCCGTGACCTCGCCCAAAGGCAAAAGCCCGGTCGCGGGCGTGCCGGCGGTGGCGGATGTTTACCCCGGCATGGTGTTCGAATCCTGGCTGGGGATTGCCGCCCCTCCCGGCACGCCGGCGCACATCGTGGAACGGTTGAACCGTGAAATCCGGGC
The DNA here is from genome assembly GCA_947448375.1 of Comamonadaceae bacterium. Taxonomy (GTDB): domain Bacteria; phylum Pseudomonadota; class Gammaproteobacteria; order Burkholderiales; family Burkholderiaceae_C; genus Limnohabitans. Next base: position 3,335 of record CANFMY010000234.1, read on the forward strand.
CGTGGTGGAGACGCCAGCCATTCGTCAACGCCTGCTGGAGCTGGGTGGCCAGCCTCAGGCCAGCAGTCCCGCCGAATTCCGCGCACGCGTGGAGCGCGACATCGGGAATTTACGCAAAGTCATGGCTGATCGGAAGATTGACCAAGAGTGAGTGCATGCTCCAAGCGTCACTCGCCCTAGGGAAAGCGAGTGCCGGTCACCGGTTCCATTGGACCTATGATGCGTTCAACGCGGTACCGTCATGGCCCACCACGTTCTCGGCTTCACTGTCGATGGTCTGGACGAGGACCTGTCCAG
>CANFMY010000235.1 GCA_947448375.1 Comamonadaceae bacterium
CTGACGCAGCAAACTCTGCACGCGCAATTGAGCACTCCGCTCCATGACGGCTCGCAGAGCGCACTGGGTGCTGCCAAAGAATACCTGTGGGGCTCTCTCGACAACGGGGCCACGTGGGTCGATCTCAGTCGGTGGGTGTCAGGGCAAGCCCTCGCCTGGAACACCCCTCTGGCGTTCTCGGCAGCAGACGCCGCGTCGCAGTATGGCGTGTACCGCGCGCTCTTGGAGGTGCGGGATGTGGCGGGCAATGCCGGACCGCGATTTGCCGCCACATATGTGCTGGATCAGGCCGCGCCATCCGCTCGGGTGAGCCAGCTTCAACTGGTGGATGAAACCGGCTTTGATCCAGCCAGCTTGCACGATTTCATCACCAATGGGGCGACGACCTCCCTCGACATCACGTTCACCAGTGCATTGACGCCGGGTGATCGCGTGCTTGTGCAGACCGGACAAAATCAGACGCCCATCGACATCACCGCGGAAGTTCCCGATGTATTTGTGCTCGGTGGCACCTATACCGTGGACAACCTCACGCTGCTGTCCGGAAGTCACGCACTGTCCGTCTGGGTGGAGGACGATGTGGGCAACAAGGGGCCGGTGTTCACCCAGGCCTATGTCTACGCCGCGACGCTGCCTTTGCTGGACCTGGATGGTGCCAGTGCCGCAACGTCCTTGACGAGCCACGTGTCCACAGTCGCGGCACAGCGCGGGGTGGTGCTGGGCACCCAGATCGGTGTGACGGGCTTGCTCCCATCGGTGGGCATTGCAGATATCCAGGTCACCTTCGGTGTGGACGGCAACAGCAACGGCAACAGCGAGCGCCTTTGGGTCAAGTCAGGCCTGGACATCCATCTCAACGCCGCCTCGGCAACCCTTCGAGGTTTGCAATTCGCAGGCATTGACGGCTACGTCACACTGCAGCCGGGCGGCGGATCCGAATTGCATTTTTCCAAAACATCGGATGCATCGGGCCACACGACCGCCTATTTTTCGGCCAGCGAAGTCCAAAGTCTGCTCGGCGGTCTGCGCTACTTCAACACCGCCAATGTCGATGCAATCGAAACCGGCGAGCGGACATTCGACGTGCAGTTGACCGACCGCGCCACCAATGTATCTGAAACCCAGACGGCCACGATCCGTGTGACAGCCCCTTCCCCTGGCGATACATCCGGAGCCGACGTGGGCAACAACACCATCATCGGCACAGCGGGTGACGACATCCTGTTTGGCTTGCGGGGCAATGACACCCTGACAGGGGCGGGCGGCAACAACACCTTCATGTGGGTGAGTGGGGATGCGTTCTCGGCTGCGGGGGTTGCGGGCAGTGTGGGCTCGCCCGTCACGGACCGTGTCACCGACTTCATCGCCTGGAATGACGCCACTCAATCAGGCGACCGACTGGACATTGCCAAGCTGTTGGTGGGGTACACCAGCAACTCCAGCTTGAGCCAATGGGTCACTGCAGTGCAGAACGGCGTCACATATCAGGACGGCCTGCAGGGCGCTCGTCTGACGATTGACGTCAACGGCAGCGCATCGGGTGGGGCGGTACAGGTCATTGAGTTGCAAGGGGTGACGCTCGGCTCACCCGCTGCCAACACCCCAGCGCTGCTCCTGAGCGAACTGGTGTCCACCCAACAACTGAAGGTGCTGTGACATGGCCGGACAAGCCAACGATACCGACGACGCCAGTGTGAATTTCTGGCCGGGTTATGTAGACGCCATTTCCAATCTGGTGCTCAATCTGTTGTTCCTGGTGATGATTTTGTGCCTGGCGATCTTCGTCATGAGCCAACTCCCTCAGCAGCCTTCCACCGCCCACCCGGGGGCGCCATCCAGTGTCCCCCAGGAAACCCGGTCTGAAGAAGCGCGTCCAGAGTGGGGCGTCAAGCTGAGCACCGGCGGCAAAACCGAGGTGGTGCAAAAACGCGCCGAAATCGAGGTGCGCCCTTCGCCACAGGGCCAGCTGCCCGGTGCGGTCGAGATCAAGTCGCAGACCGTGTCCGATCAGGGGGTGTACCTGGAGCTGCATTACCTGGCCGACGCTCTTGAATTGACCGAGGCCGCACAACAAGCCTTGCGTGAACAACTGCAGCCCTTGCTCAAGCAGGGCTTCAGCCAATGGGATGTGGTGGTGGTGACCGACACCGCGTTTGCCTCCATGCGTCGCAGTGCGCTGCTGCGCATTCTGCGCGTGCGTGAAGCGCTCCAGGCTCCCGAGTTGTCGGGGCTCAGGAGCCAAACCCGCATCGAGTCAGGCGGCACACCGGCCACCAGTGCGGTGGTGCGGCTGTATGGCCGCCGACCTGAGGCCGCACAGAACCCGGGTCAGCTTCCGGGCCAGACGCCATCGCCATCGCCATCGACATCGACATCGCCGGGTGTGTCCAAGCCTCAGTGATGTTCGTGAATCACTCTCACAGAAAGCTATTTCCCATGCACTCCATTCGTCCGTTCATCCTGAAGGCCCTGACCCCCATGGCGGTGGTGCTGGGTCTGGGGCTGTATTTTCGACAGGAGGTGGTGGACTCCATCCTGTTCACGCCGCATCCGGCCATTGTGTTCGTCATCTTTGCACTGAGCGGAATCGGGCTGTTGCTGTTGCAGCTCAACATGACGCATCTGTGGCAGGACCAGCGTGTGCTGAGCCGGGTGCTGTCGCTGGCACCGCAAGAGCGCATGGAGCGCTTGCAGGCCCTGCAACGTGAGCCCGGCCGCTTCAGCGCGCTGGCCGGCCTGTTGGTGACCCCGCCAGTGTGGGACCGGCGCGAACACCAGGCTGCCTGCGAGACAGAGCTGGATCGCATTCAGTATTTCTACAACGAAGCGCTGTCCTTCCCTGCATTCCTGAGTGGGGCCCTGGTGGGACTGGGGTTGGTGGGAACCTTCATTGGCTTGCTGGGCGCGTTGGGTGATATCGCTGACCTGATCTCCGGCCTCAGCGTCATGAACAGCCAAAGCGGCAACATGATGGAAATGTTCGCGCAGCTGGTCAAGCAGTTGCAAAACCCGATGAAAAGCATGGCGACGGCGTTCGTGGCCTCGCTGTACGGGTTGCTGGGCTCGATGACCTTGGGTTTCACGCTGTTTGCTCACCGCAAGTTCGTGCCCTTGCTGGTCAACCAGTGGCGCAGCCTGGCCGGTGTCGTGTTGCTCGATGATGCGGCTGAGCGCCTGCCCGAAGGGGCCACGCCAGCTGAAAACCTGCAGATCGCCCTGACCGAGGCCGAGCAGTGGAAGCGGATGTTTGCGCAATTGCGTGCCGAACACCAGCAGTTGATCGAACACAGCCAGCAATTGCAGCAGCAGTCCACCCGGATGATCGGGCACATGCGGGAGCAGCAGAATGAGTTGCTCATGCGTCAGGACGAGCGTCACCAGGAATCGCTGCTGCGGCAGGAGGCCTGGCATGAGGAACTGCTCAAGCGCCAGGAGTTGCAGCATCGCGAGATGCAGCAACACACCGAGCAACAGGTGCTGCAGATCCAGGCCGAGACACGCGATTTGGCCAAAGTGCTGCACGAGCGCAATGAAACCGACGCCCTGGTGCGCCGTGCCCTCGGCGAGGGCGAGCACTGGATGCAAACCCTCATGCAGTTGCAGGAGACCGCGCTGCGCTTTGTGAC
>CANFMY010000236.1 GCA_947448375.1 Comamonadaceae bacterium
CACGCAGCACCGCGGCGCGCTCCTGCGCCACGTGTTCTTTGAGGGCTTTGAGGCGCTGCGGGTTGAGCTCGCGCACAAAGGTGCGGGTCATTTCCAGCTCTATCATGCGACGCACCGCAAACACCTGACGAGCCTCCTCGGAGGACGGCGTGGCCACAAAGGCGCCACGCGAAGGCTCCATGCGAATCAATCGCTTTTGCGCCAACTGGAACAAGGCTTGTCTCACCAGGGTGCGCGACACCCCAAAATGATCGGCCAGCTTCTGCTCCGCCAGCTTGGTGCCAGGGTGCAGCCGATGTTCGACGATGGCACGCGTCAGTGCGGTGACAATCACGCGGGTGGGCGTGCTGTCTGAACTTTGCGGCATGTCGACCTCCCGTGCAGGCACCATGGCAACATGGTGGTGTTGAAATGACAGAATTGTATACAGCTTCAGTCGCCAAAAACCGGGTCGCCCTCATTCGGGTGCCTTTCGAGCAGCGTTCATGAGCCCCTTGCGCATCGGCATCGTGGGGGCGGGCATTGTGGGCGCGAGTTGCGCGCTGACCCTGGCACGTGAAGGCCATCAGGTCATCGTGTTCGAGCCCGAGGTGCCGGGTGGCCCGCACGCCGCGAGCCATGGCAATGGGGGCTGGATCAGCCCGGCCTCCATCCTGCCCATGTCCACCCCGGGGTTGTGGAGAAAGATCCCTGGCTATCTGCTGGACCCACAGGGGCCGCTCACCCTGCGCGCCTCCTCCCTGCCCTCGCTGTTGCCGTGGTTGTGGCGCTTTGTGCGTGCCGGCAGTACCTGGGACAAGGTTCGCCTCACGGCCTCAGCCCTGCATCGCCTGCTGCACGATGCCCCGGACCGTCACCGTGAGTTGGCGCACTGGGCAAATGCCAGCCATTTGCTGCATCACACGGGCTTGCTCTATGTGTATCCCCATCGGCCGGCGTTTGAGGCAGACGCCATGGCCTGGCAGATACGGCGCGAGCACGGGGTGTCCTGGGTTGAACTGTCGGGCGATGCGTTGCAGGCGCGTGCCCCTGCATTGCCCCGGGCCGACCAACTCGGCGTCTGGTTGCCTTCGGGGGCCTGGTGCAGCGACCCGGGCGAGTACGTCAGGCGGTTGATGGTCGCGGCGCAGCGCGCAGGGGCACAACTTCGTCACACACGCGTGCACGCGCTGCAACGGCAGCCAGGTCGGTGCACGGGCCTGCTGACGGACCAGGGCGCCTGCAGCGTGGATCGCGTATTGATCACCGCCGGCATTGACTCGCCGCGGTTGGCGCGCGAGGCCGGTGATGCCTTGCCCCTGGCCAGTGAGCGGGGCTACCATGTGGTCCTGCCGCACGCGGGCCTGGAGCTGCCAGTTCCCATCATGCCCAGCGATGGACGCATGGCCAACACCCTCACCGCGCAGGGATTGCGTTTGGCAGGTCAAGTGGAACTGGCCCATCCCAGTGCGCCCCCGAACTGGGCCCGCGCCGACGCGCTGCTCGCGCATGCGCGCCGCACCTACCCGGTCCTCGACCAGGACGAGCGCCGTCGTGGCACGACACGCTGGATGGGGCACCGCCCCTCCACCCCCGATGGTTTGCCGGTGATTGGCCCATCTCCCCATTGCGAGGGCCTGTGGTATGCCTGCGGTCACGGCCACGTGGGGTTGGCCGCTGCCGCTCGCACGGCCCTGTGGGTGACGCAGGGCATTTCCGCACCGAACATCGGTGCGCCAGCGGGTGAATGGCAAGACTTCTCGATGGGGCGTTTGGCATGAGCACCACGGCAGCAGAAAACTGCACATGCGTGGTGATTGAGCAGACCGACATCGTGTTGGCCTGTCGCCCCGGACAACCCATCCTCGACGCAGCCCATGAGCAGGGCATCGCGCTTCCCTATGCCTGTCGTCGCGGCATCTGCGGCCTGTGCGCCGCCGAACTGGTGAGCGGGGAGGTCATGCCGGTGGATGCCTGGCCCATCACCAACGCGCAGTGTGGTGCCGGCCAAGTGCTGCTGTGTCGTTGCACGCCGGCCTCCGACACGGTCACCCTGCGCCCCACCTCATGGGAGCGGCGGGCCGTGCCTCGTCGATTGCCTCCTCTGTAGCGGCGCGTCAGAATCCCCAGCCCGCTCCCACGCCCCACAAGGTTGCCAGCCCCAGCGCGGCGAAGATGGCAGCCGCGATGCCGTGCACCCAGCGCATGGGGATGCGGTCTGCAAACCGGTTGCCGACAAAGACGGCGGGTACATCGGCAATCAACATGCCCAGCGTGGTGCCTGCCACCACCATCACAGGCGTTGCGTAGTGAGCCGCCATGGCGACGGTGGCGATCTGGGTCTTGTCCCCCATCTCGGCCAGGAAAAACGTGACGAGGGTGGCGCCGAACACCCCCAGGCGACTCGCCATCAGCGTTTCGTCTTCCTCGATCTCGTCGGGTATCAAGGTCCAGACCGCCATGCCCAGAAATGAGAGGCCCAGCACCCAGCGCATCACCCCCGGACTCAGCACCTGGGTGATCCAGGCGCCCAGGGCACCCGCCAGACCATGGTTGACGATGGTGGCCAACAGAATCCCCAGCACGATGGGCACCGGTTTGCGAAAGCGAGCCGCGAGCACAAACGCCAGCAACTGGGTCTTGTCACCCATTTCGGCCAACGCCACCACGCCCGTGGAGACCCATAGCGATTCATTCATGAGGGGATTTTAAAACGAGGACCTGCCTGAAATTGCTAGATGCAAGTTGTTATTTCCCGCCTCAGCATGCGATTGCAAAATCCAATTTTTTGCTATGACTATCCAAGTATTTCTGGTCGAGGACGATCCCGAGTTTGGTCGACAGCTGGTGGACCTGATTCGCACCAACCCGCTGCTGCAACTGTGTGGCTGGGCCGATACGGTGGCGCTGGCGCTGGACAACATCCGAAACAGCCAGGCCGATGTGTTTCTGGTGGATCTGGGGTTGCCCGACGGGTCAGGGCAAACGGTCATCCAGCACATTGCCCGCGTCCGACCCGCAGCCCGTGTCATGGTGCTGTCCACGCTGGGAGACCCCAAGCACATCCTGTCCAGTCTGGAGATGGGTGCTCACGGCTACTTGCTCAAATCCGAGACGCCTGAACGCATCCTGCACGACATCATCACCCTGGTCAACGAGGGCGGCGTGCTGAGTGGCCACGCCAGCAAAATCGTGATCCAGGAAATGGCACAGCGTCACCCCCAGTCGTCCGAGCGCTATGCCTCGGGCACGGTACCGGCGGCCCTCACCCCCAAGGAACTCAAAGTGCTGAGCCTGGTGCAAACCGGGCTGCCCGCTAAAAACATTGCGCCCCAACTCAACATTTCCATTTTCACCGTCAACCAGCACTTGCGCAGCATCTACCGCAAACTGAACGTGCGCAACAAGATGGAGGCGGTGCAGTCGGCGCTGAACCTCGGCTTGCTGTGAGTCGGCTGTGCGTTGCCAGGGGGAGGTGGCCGAGGCTGGCACGGTCTCTGGCGTGGAGCTGGTGCATCCTGAGCGGTCTGCTGCTCTGCTGCGGGGCCCATGCCGCGCTGCATGCACTGATTCATGCAGACCTGCACACCGGGGGGGGCTCCAGCACTGAC
>CANFMY010000237.1 GCA_947448375.1 Comamonadaceae bacterium
GCCCGCACGGTGGCCACGCCGCAGGCGGTGGCGCAGCAGTCGGACATCATCATCCTGTGTGTGACCGGCTCGCCGCAAGTCGAGGCCGTGCTCACGGGTGAAGCGGGCGTGCTCAAAGGGCTCAAGCCGGGCTCCATCGTGATCGATTGCTCCACCGCCGTGCCCGCCTCCACAGTCAAATTGGCGCAGCAAGTGGTGGCTGCGGGCGGTCGCTTCTTGGATGCGGCCATGACCCGCACGCCCAAGGAGGCCGCAGCCGGCAAACTCAATTTGCTGGTGGGAGGCGAGCCCGACTTGCTGGCCAGGTGTCATCCCATCCTGGCGTGCTTTGCCGAGAACATCGTGCACGCAGGGCCGGTGGGCGCGGGTCATCAGATGAAACTGCTGCACAACTATGTGTCGCTGGGTTCGGTGGCCTTGTTGTCCGAAGCGGCGGCCTGTGCGCGGCGTTCGGGGGTGAGTGGCGAGACCTTTGTGCAGGTGCTGTCGGTGGGCGGTGGCTGGGGGGCGGCGCTGGACCGCATCAAACCCTTCGTCACGGCGGGGGATTCATCCAACCTGCGCTTCAGCGTGTCCAATGCGCTCAAGGACCTGACCTACTACAACCAGATGGCCACCGACACGCAGGCGCCTCACGACATCGCCCAGGCCGTTCAGCAGACGCTGGCCTGGGCGTGTGAGGCGGGTGATCCGAACGCCTTCCTGCCCGAGCTCATCGGCTATCTGGCGGAGAAGTCATGAGCTACCAGATTGTCACCATCGAAGGCGACGGCATTGGCCCCGAGGTATGTCAGTCCGCTGTTGCGGTGTTGCGCGAGGCTTGCGGATCCGGCGTACTCGACTTCATGCCGATGCCGGGCGGTGCGCTGCATTACCAGCGCACGGGGCAGGTGCTGCCAGACGAAACCTACCAGGCCTGCCGCAGCACGCACGCCATGTTGCACGGCGCGGCCGGGCTGCCGGGCGTCACCTACGCCGATGGCACCGAAGTGGGCAACGACCTGCACCTGCAACTGCGCTTCAAGCTCGACTTGTTTGCCAACGTGCGGCCGATCCGCCTCTACCGCGGGGTGAAGTGCCCGCTGGTGGGGTTCGAGCCGGGGCAGATCGACTACGTGGTGCTGCGCGAGAACACCGAAGGCTTGTACGCCAGCCGCGGTGCCGGGGTGAACCTGCGCGGCGACGTGGTGACCGACACGCTGGTGATGACCCGCCTGGGCGTGGAGCGCATTGCGCGGTTTGCGTTTGAACTTGCGCGTCGCCGCAACGGCGCACCGCGGGATGGCAAGCGCCGCGTGACGGTGTGCGACAAGGCCAACATCCTCAAGAGCTACGCGTTTTTCCGCGCGGTGAGCACCGAGGTGGCGCAGCAGTATCCGGACGTGGAGATCGACTACGCCTACGCCGATGCCATCACGGTGCACATGATCAAGAAGCCCGACTTCTATGACGTGATCGTGGCCGAGAACATGTTTGGCGACATCATCTCCGACCTGGGTGCGGGGACGGTGGGCGGTCTGGGCGTGGCAGCGTCCGCCGAACTCGGCTTGAAGCACGGCTTGTTTCAGGGGGCGCATGGCTCCGCGCCGGATATCGCCGGTCGGGATGTGGCCAGCCCGGTGGCGACCATCTTGTCGGGGGCGCTGATGTTGCGCTGGTTGGGTGATGAGCACCAGGACCCCAGCCTGCTGGCGGCCGCGCAGCGCATCGAGTCCGCGGTGGAGGGGGTGCTGGCCGATGGGGAGGCGGTGCCGCATGACCAGGGCGGGTCCACCCGCTGCACGGAATTCACCTCGGCCGTGTGCAAGCGCCTGCAAAGAGGGTGAGCGGTTGCTGACTGTTAATTGTCTTTAAAAGAATTTTCGAAAGACGATTTTCAGTGTTAACCCTGATCATTATTTGGTCAACTCATCATACCATCTCGCCACTTGATACAGGAACGGGATGACATGACTTCGATTGCATTGTTTGGCGCCGGCGGCAAGATGGGCGTGCGCTTGTCCAAGAACCTCCAGGGCTCGCCCTACCAGGTGCGCCACGTTGAAGTGGGCGAGGTGGGCCGTCAGCGCTTGCGTGACGAGCTGGGCGTTGAGTGCTGTTCAGTGGACGATGCACTCCGGAATGTCGATGTGGTGATTCTGGCCGTGCCCGACACGCTGATCGGCAAACTCGCGGCCGACATCGCACCCCAACTCAAGGCCGGCACCCTGGTGATGACGCTGGACGCTGCGGCGCCCTTCGCCGGCCATCTCCCCCAGCGCCCCGACCTGGTGTACTTTGTGGCGCACCCCTGCCACCCCAGCATCTTCCATCCGCGTGTGCACCTCGAAGGTGACCCGGACTACTTCGGTGGCATGAAGGCCCCCCAGTCCATCGTCAATGCCTTGATGCAGGGCCCCGACGAGGCCTACGCCCTGGGCGAAGACATCGCCAAGACCATTTACCAGCCCGTGTTGCGCTCTTACCGTGTGACGGTGGAGCAGATGGCGTTGCTCGAACCCGGCTTGTCGGAAACGGTGTGCGCCACCCTGCTCGATGTGATGCGTGAGGCCATGGACGAGGTGGTGGCGCGTGGTGTGCCCGCCGACGCTGCACGCGATTTTCTGCTGGGCCACATGACCATTTTGTCGGCGGTGATCTTCAAGCAGATTCCGGGTCAGTTCTCGGATGCCTGCAACAAGGCCATCACCTTTGGCAAGCCGCGCCTCATGCGCGACGACTGGAAACAAATTTTTGAACGCCAGGAAATCGCCGACAGCATCGAGCGCATCACCTGAGCGGCTTTCGGCGATACTCATTTCCCCTGACTGCATAACATTTAACAGGAGCTTCACATGACATTGACCAAAACCCTGCCGGCCTTGGTGCTGGCCTCCGCCTGGATGATGAGCGCCGGTGCACAAACCGTTCTCAAAATTGGATACACCCCGGCAGCCAACTCGCACTATGGTGTGGGCACGCAGGTGCTGTGCGATGAAATCGAGAAGGGCACCCAGGGCCGCTACAAGTGCCAGATTTTCCCCAATGGCGCCCTGGGTGGTGAGCGCGAAATGATCGAAGCGGTGCAACTGGGCACGCTCGACATGGTCAACACCTCCACCGGCCCGGTGGGCAACTTCGTGCCCGAAGTGAAGATCGTGGACATCCCCTTCCTGTTCCGTGACTACGACCACGCCCGTCACTTTCTTGACGCAGCACCGGGACAGGAATTGCTGACGAAGTTCCCGTCCAAGGGGTTGATTGCCCTGGCCTGGACCGAAAACGGTTTCCGCCACATGACCAACAGCAAGCGCGCCATCGTCAAGCCCGAGGACACGGCCGGCCTGAAGATGCGCACCATGGAAAACAAGGTGCACATGGATGGCTACAAGGCGTTTGGCATTCAGCCGACACCCATGGCCTTCCCCGAAGTGTTCGGCGCCCTGCAGCAAGGGACCGTGGACGGTCAGGAAAACCCCATCCCCGTGATCCTGGCGTCCAAATTCTCGCAAGTGCAAAAGCACCTGTCGCTCACCGGCCA
>CANFMY010000238.1 GCA_947448375.1 Comamonadaceae bacterium
AGGCCTTTCAGTTGCCAACCGTCACGTACACATGGCACGTGGGCTTGCTGATACGGTTACCACGGCCTTTGGCGCGGGCGGTGAAACGCTTGAGGGTGGCACCCTGTTCGACGTAGATGGTCTTGACCTTCAATTCGTCGATGTCGGCACCGTCGTTGTGCTCGGCGTTGGCGATGGCCGACTCCAGCACTTTCTTCACGATACCAGCGGCTTTTTTCTGGGTGAAGGTCAGGATGTTCAGAGCCTGATCCACCTTCTTGCCGCGGATGAGGTCGGCCACCAGTCGGCCCTTATCGACCGACAGGCGAACGCCACGGAGGACTGCACGTGTTTCCATTGTGTCTCTCCCTTACTTCTTCTGGACTTTTTTGTCCGCAGGGTGACCCTTGAAGGTGCGCGTCAGGGCGAATTCGCCCAGCTTGTGGCCCACCATCTGGTCGGTGATGTAGACCGGCACGTGCTGCTTGCCGTTGTGCACGGCGATCGTCAGACCGATGAACTCGGGCAGGATCATGGAGCGACGCGACCAGGTCTTGATCGGCTTTTTGTCCTTGTTGGTCACGGCCTTGTCGACCTTGGCCACCAAGTGATGGTCAACAAACGGACCCTTTTTGAGTGAACGAGTCATTTGTTACCCCTTACTTTTTGCGGCGCGACACAATCATGACTTGTGTGCGCTTGTTGTTACGGGTGCGGTAACCCTTGGTCAGGTTACCCCAGGGGTCGACAGCATGACGGCCTTCACCGGTGCGACCTTCACCACCACCGTGCGGGTGGTCGATCGGGTTCATGGCCACGCCGCGCACGGTCGGGCGGATGCCCATCCAGCGCTTGACGCCGGCCTTGCCGAGTTGGCGCAGGCTGTGTTCTTCGTTGGCCACTTCACCGATGGTGGCGCGGCACTCGATGTGAATCTTGCGAACTTCACCGGAGCGCATACGCACCTGGGCGTAGGTGCCTTCACGGGCCAGCAGCGTGGCCGAGGTGCCAGCGGAACGGGCGATTTGCGCGCCCTTGCCGATTTGCAGCTCGATGCAGTGAATGGTGGAACCCACGGGGATGTTGCGGATGGGCAGCGTGTTGCCCGCGCGGATCGGGGCCTCGGCACCGCTCATGAGCGTTGCACCGACCACCAGGCCACGCGGAGCGATGATGTAGCGACGCTCGCCGTCGGCGTAGCACACCAAAGCGATGTGCGCCGTGCGGTTCGGGTCGTACTCGATGCGCTCAACCTTGGCGGGAATGCCGTCCTTGTTGCGCTTGAAGTCCACCACGCGGTAGTGGTGCTTGTGACCACCGCCCTTGTGACGGGTGGTGATGTGACCGTTGTTGTTGCGACCGGCCTTCTGGAACTGGGGCTCCAGCAGCGGGGCATAGCCCTCGCCCTTGTGCAGGTGATCACGCGAGACCTTGACCACGGCGCGCTGGCCGGGTGAGGTCGGTTTCATTTTGATGACAGCCATGATTACGCGGCCTCCCCTGAGAGGTTCAGCTCTTGACCCGGCTTGAGCGTCACATAGGCCTTGCGCACGTTGTCGCGGCGACCCATGGAACGGCCAAAGCGCTTGCTCTTGCCCTTGGTGTTGACCACCGAGACGCCCTTGACCTCGACCTTGAACATCAGTTCAACAGCGGCCTTGATTTCGGGCTTGGTGGCGTTTTGCAGGACCTTGAAGGTGACCGCATTGCTTTTCTCCGCAACCAGGGTGGCCTTTTCGGACACGATGGGGGCGACCAGCACCTGCATCAGACGGCCTTCGTCAAATTTGGGGGCGCTCATGCGAACATCTCCTTGAGTTGGTCCATGGCAGCCTTGGTCACCAGCACCTTCTTGTAGTGCACCAGCGACAGCGGGTCCGCGTAACGCGTCTCGAGCACCAGCACATTGGGCAGGTTGCGCGAGGCGAGGTACAGGTTGTCATCGACCTCATCGGCGATCACCAGCACCGAGTCCAGGCTCATGGCCTTGAACTTGGCAGCCAGCAGCTTGGTCTTGGGTGCGTCAACCTTGAACGAGTCGACGACAGCCAGGCGGCCTTCACGGGCCAGCTGCGAGAAGATGGCGGCCATGCCGGCGCGGTACATCTTCTTGTTGATCTTTTGTGTGAAATTCTCTTCCGGGCTGTTCGGGAAGATGCGACCGCCTCCGCGCCACAGGGGCGAGGAGGTCATACCAGCGCGAGCGCGGCCGGTGCCCTTCTGACGGAACGGCTTCTTGGTGGAGTGCTTGACCTGCTCACGGTCTTTTTGAGCACGGGTGCCCTGGCGAGCATTGGCCTGGTAGGCAACAACGATCTGGTGCACCAGGTCTTCGTTGTACTCGCGACCGAACACGGTCTCGGGTGCATCGATCTTGGAGGCGGCTTGGCCTTGTTCGTTGAGGAGTTCGAGCTGCATCAGTTCGCTCCCTTGTCTTTGACGGCCGGACGCACGGTCACGAAGCCACCGGCAGACCCGGGCACAGCGCCCTTGATCAGCAGCAGCTGGCGTGCTTCGTCGATACGGATCACGTCGAGGTTTTGAGTGGTCACGGTCACGTCGCCCAGATGGCCGGACATGCGCTTGCCGGGGAACACACGACCCGGATCCTGCGCCATCGAAATGGAGCCCGGAACGTTGTGCGAACGGCTGTTACCGTGAGAGGCGCGCTGCGAACTGAAGTTGTGGCGCTTGATCGTGCCGGCAAAGCCCTTGCCGATGCTGGTGCCCTGCACGTCGACCTTCTGGCCCACGGCGAACACATCGGTCACAGGCACCGTGGCACCGGCTGCATACTTGGCAGCGGTGTCGGCCGTCACGCGGAATTCCTGGATGATTTCGCCGGCTTGCACGCCCGCTTTCGCGAGGTGACCTGCGGCAGGCTTGGTCACGCGAGATGCCTTGCGCGTACCGAACGTGACCTGCAGGGCCACGTAGCCGTCGTTATCCTGGGTCTTGACTTGAGACACGCGGTTGTTGGATACATCCACCACCGTGACAGGCACTGCGTCGCCGTCATCGGTGAACAGACGCATCATGCCCACCTTGCGCCCCAGCAAACCCAAACGGGTGCTTTGACTCATTGTTTTCTCCAAAACTCTCGCCGCGGTCACTGCAATTGGCCACCGCGTTTGGGGTACGAGAGAAGGTTGATAAATTCTCTTGCCATGAGGCAAAGAGCCGACGATTGTATCGTGTTTTCCCGGGTGGCGCCAAGTTTTTCTAGCCCTGCTGGGCCTGCCGGTGCGCCGCCCATCAAAAGAGCCCTAAAGCACTCACTTTGAGGCGGGCGTCAAGGGGGGATGCGCCAGTCCGCCCTCCAGGTGGCGGACATTGCCTCGCCGTGGCCTCTCCATGACAAAGGGGCCCGAAGGCCCCTTTGCTTGAGAGTTGCAGGATTACTGCAGCTTGATCTCGACGTCCACACCGGCGGGCAGGTCGAGCTTCATCAGGGCGTCGACCGTCTTGTCGGTCGGGTCCACGATGTCCATCAGACGCTGGTGGGTGCGGATTTCGAACTGGTCGCGGCTGGACTTG
>CANFMY010000239.1 GCA_947448375.1 Comamonadaceae bacterium
AGGGCCTCCGCCACCCACCCGATGCCTGCGTCCATGTGATGGATCATGCGGCGGTAGGTGTGGATGTTGCCGCCATCCAGATGAAACAGGTTGCTCTTGACTTGCTGGGCCACGTCGCCATCGTCGCGTGTTTCCCACGGCCAGTGCGGCGCGGTGTAGTGCAGGCTCAGGAAGAAGGGGTGGCCGTTGCGTGCGGGCTCGGCCATACGCTTCACATAATCGACCGAGCGCTGGGACAGCAAGTCGGTCAGGTAGCCTTCCTCCGAGTGCTCGGCCTCGTTGAGGTACAGATCGTGTGTGCCGTTGTTGCTGCAGTGGTTGAAGTAGTCCACGCCGCCCGACATGGGGCCGAAGAACTCGTCGTAACCCGACTGGAGGGGGCTGAAGGCGGGGGGGTAGCCCAGGTGCCACTTGCCGATGAGGGCGGTGTGATAGCCCGCTTGTCTCAGCAGCGAGGGCAGGGTGGGGTGCTCTGGTGGTAGGCCAAGGACGGTACTGCCCTTGCTTTTACTGCTGATGGGTTCGTCAGCGCCGCCGCGCAGGCGGTACTGGTAGCGTGCCGTCATCAGGGCAAACCGCGTGGGCGAGCACACGGGCGAATTGGCATAGCCCTCGGTCAGTCGCAGGCCGTTGGCGGCGAGTTGGTCAAGGACGGGCGAGACGGGGCCAAACTCGGCCTCACGTCCACCGTAACAGCCCAGGTCGGCATAGCCGAGGTCGTCGGCCACGATGAAAATGATGTTGGGACGGTTCATGTTCTCACGGCCGAATCTTGGCTTTTCTTCTTACAAATTAATCAGCCTTGAAGCCGGATTTTTTGACGATGGGACTCCAGCGTTTTGTGTCTTCCAGCATTGTTTTTTGAAGATCTGCAGGACTTCCGCCACCCGCATCCAGACCCAGCGCTGCAAAGCGCTCTCGCACCTCAGGGTTGGCCAATGCCTTATTCAATGCTTTGTTGATCTCATCAATGGCCGCTTGAGGCGTCTTGGCTGGTGCATACATGGCAAACCATCCTTGGCCCACGGCATCGGGGAATCCTTGTTCCTTGAAGGTCGGAACGTCGGGCATGACTTTACTGCGCTGCGCACCGGATGTCGCGAGCACATTGACCTTCCCGGATTTTGCGTTCTGCTGCCACTCCATGACAACGTCAATACCTGCTGGAGCATGACCACCCAGGACTGCTGATTGCAGAGCGGCACCGCCATTGAAAGGAACGTGGACCATATCGACATTAAGGGCCGTGCCAATCATCACGCCAAAAAAGTGAGGCAGACTTCCTGCTGCAGGTGAGCCAAAGTTAGCTTGCTGGGGGTTGGCCTTGATCCAAGCGGCATACTCTTTGAGAGTCTTGACCGGAGCGGTAGCGGGTACAGCCAGTGCGAAAGAAAAATCGCAGACTTTGCCGACCGGTACAAAGTCGCTGTCTGGGTTGTAACTTAATTTGCTGAAAACCATGGGCGCAAGCACGGGCACAACGATGGGTGTGATCATCACGGTATTGCCATCTGGCGCTGCGCCCTTCAACAGTTCGGCGGCCAAGCGGCCACCAGCGCCTGGTCGGTTATCCACAATCACCGGGCGCTTGAGCTCATCCTTCATCTTGTCCGTCAAGATTCGGGAGACGACATCAATCGATACGCCCGCAGGAAAACCGACCAAAACCCTTAAGGTTTTGTCGGATTGAGCCAGCGCTGATAAATGGGCCCCCAAGGTCGATATCAGGGCCAAGCAAGCGAGAAGATGTTTACGTTTCATACGGGTCTCTGTTGTGATTGGGTTCAGGTGCAGTGGTGGATGAATTTGGTGTCAAGAAATGCTTCCATGCCCTCTATGCCCGATTCACTGCCGTATCCACTTTCTTTGAGGCCACCAAACGGCGCTTCGGGTACAGATACCCCCATACCGTTGATGGCCAGGCTACCGATTTCTAATCGCTCACTCAAGCGCTGGATTGCTCGCGCCGAATCGGTGAACAGATAACCGGCCAACCCATAGGCAGACTGGTTGGCCAGTTGGATCGCATGATCAATGGTGTCAAATGGGGTGATCGTGGCAACAGGACCAAAGGGCTCTTCTGTCATGATCGGCGAATTTGCCGGCACGTTGGTCAATACCGTCACAGGTTCAAAGAAGCCCGTTTCTGGACGCTTGCCCTGATGCGAGCGGGCACCCGCCTGGATCGATCGATCGACCAGATCCCGCACGGCGGCGACTCGACGTGCATTCGCCAGAGGCCCCATGTGTGTGTCACTGGCCATCCCATCACCCAATACCAGGTCATGGCTGGTGTGGATAAATTGTTCGGTGAAACGACTCTCAATAGAGCGATCCACGTAAAAGCGCGTGGGGGCCAGACAGGCTTGTCCAGCATTGCGGAATTTGTGGGTGACCATCATGCTGACAGCCTTGTCGATATCGGCGTCTGCGCAGACGATAACGGGTGCATGGCCGCCCAACTCCAGGGTGATCCGCTTGAGGTGACGCGCTGTGAGCTGGGCCAGATGCCGTCCTACCGGGACTGAACCGGTGAAGCTCACCTTTCGGATAACGGGAGAGGCGATCAGCTGATCCGACACTTCGGCTGGCACGCCAAACAGCAATTGCAAAGCGCCTTCAGGCAACTCTTCGTGCAGGCAGTCGACCATGGCGGCGACACTGGCCGGTGTCTCTTCGGCCGCTTTCAGAATGATTGAACAGCCAGCTGCAAGAGCGCCCCCTATTTTGCGAGCTGACAGCACCAGCGGAAAGTTCCATGGGGAGAAAGCTGCGACTGGACCAACAGGCAGTTTGTGTACCTGCATGCTGCTATGGGGCAGTCTGGCGGGGATGATGCGACCATAAGTTCTGCGCGCTTCCTCCGCATACCATTTGATCAGGTCAGCTGCCATTGCGCATTCAGCACGCGCTTCTGCCAGTGGCTTGCCTTGCTCGAGTGTCAGCCATGTGGCGATCTTTTCTGTGTTGTGCCGAATTCGGGCTACGCCTCGTTCAAGACGGGCACATCGCTCATGCGCCGGTATCTGCCGCCATGTGTCGAAGCCTTTCTGTGCGGCATTCAGGGCCAGGTCTACATCGTCACGGCTTGCTAACTGCAGGGTGTCGAGCGTCTGGGCATTGGCGGGATTGATGATCGGCATGGTCATCGCATGCCGCCCAGGGCGCCATTGACCCTGGATCAGCAAGCCGGGGGCACGGTAGTTGCCGCTCATATGTTGCGCCCTCCGTCCACATCCAAGCACACACCTGTGAGGTAGGACGCTTCGTCGCTGGCGAGAAAGGTCACAGCCGAGGCCACATCAGCAGGGCGGGTAAAGCGGCCCAGAGGGATACGCATCAAAAATCGCTCGCGATTGGCTGGGGTGTCCTCCATGCCCATGAAGTCACCCAGCATGGCGGTTTCACCGATCATGGGATTCACGGCGTTGATACGCACCCCTGATCGAGCAAATTCCAAGGCCAAACCCTTGGTGAGATTGATCATCGCTGCTTTGCTGCCGCTGTA
>CANFMY010000240.1 GCA_947448375.1 Comamonadaceae bacterium
AGCCCTCGGGAGTACCTCGTACCAGGTAGGCCGTCCCGCGCACATCGGTGATGGCGTGAACCGGCTCTCGCGCCGCGAGGCGGTGCGCGATCTCCACCAGCGCCCGTTCGGCGTTGCCGTACAGCAAGAGATCGCACTTGCTGTCGATCACCACCGAGCGTCGGACCTTGTCGGACCAATAGTCGTAGTGCGCAATGCGCCGCAGCGACGCCTCGATGCCCCCCAGGATGATGGGCACCTCGGGGTACGCCTCGCGGCAGCGTTGGCTGTACACCAGCGTGGCGCGATCCGGGCGCTTGCCCGCCACATCACCCGCGGTGTAGGCGTCATCCGATCGGATCTTGCGGTCCGCCGTGTAGCGGTTGATCATCGAATCCATGTTGCCCGCTGTCACACCCCAGAACAGGTTGGGCTTGCCCAGCACCTTGAAGGGGTCTGCACTGCTCCACTCGGGCTGGGCAATGATGCCCACCCGAAAGCCTTGCATCTCCAGCAGACGGCCAATGACCGCCATGCCAAAACTGGGGTGGTCCACATAGGCGTCGCCTGTCACCAGGATGATGTCGCAACTGTCCCACCCCAATTGCTCCATCTCGGCCCGGCTCATGGGCAAAAACGCAGCCGTGCCAAAGCGGGCTGCCCAGTACTTGCGGTAGCGCAAGATCGAGGGAGCCTGGCGGGGAAAGAAGGAAACGTCGACCGGGGCGTTCATGCAGGCCTCAAGTGTAAGGCGCTCCCCTGGTGGCGTGCTCGGGAGGGGTGACACGCCCCTGGAGCCAGCAGGGCTTGAGGGGCCGCTGGCTGAAGGACTCGACAGGCAGTTGCCCGCACCTTCCAGCAGCTCAAAGAATCACCAGGGCCCCGCCATCCCACCCCATCCCCAGGAGGCACGGCCTGGCGCCAACAGGCATCAGCAGACACCTGACTGACAGGGCGCGCGCAGCGCAGCGGGTAAACTCATTGCGTTCAAGACGCTGCTCCCTGGACGGAAGCCATGGCCCCAGGGCCCGGCATGCAGCGCACCCGCATTTCGCCCCCTCCTCCTTCCTGGATCAGCGCATGTCCTCATCCCCACGACTGGCCGGCAAAGTGGCCATCATCACTGGCGCCGCACAAGGTATTGGCCTGGCCACCGCCCTGAAGTTTGCCCACGAAGGCGCCCGCGTGGTGGTGTGCGACGTTCGCCAGACGGCGGTGGATCAGGCGGTGGCCGCCTGTCAGGCTGCCGGTGCCGAGACGCTGGGCGTGGTGGTCGACGTGACCCAACGCGAGATGGTGGATGGCCTGGTGAAGCAGGTCAAGGACCGCTTTGGCCGCATCGACGTGCTGGTCAACAACGCCGGCATCACCCAGGACGCACGTTTGCAAAAGATGACCCTCGAGCAGTTCGACCGCGTCATCGACGTCAACCTGCGCGGCGTGTTCCACTGCGCGCAAGCCGTGAGCGACACCATGGTGGCGCAAGGCAGCGGCGTCATCCTGAACGCCTCGTCGGTGGTGGGCATCTACGGCAACTTCGGCCAGACCAACTACGCCGCCAGCAAGTTCGGCGTGATCGGCTTCACCAAGACCTGGAGCCGGGAACTTGGCCCCAAGGGCATCCGCGTCAACGCGGTGGCGCCGGGTTTCATTGCCACGCCCATTCTCTCCACCATCCCCGACAAGGTGATGCAAGAGATGGTGGACCGTGTCCCGCTCAAGCGCCTGGGACTGCCCGAGGACATCGCGAATGTGTACGCCTTCCTCGCCAGTGATGAAGCGGCCTACATCAATGGCGCGGTGATTGAAGTCTCCGGTGGCATGACCGTCTGATACGCCCATGAACGACACCTCGCGCCCCGGGCCGCGGACTCGCACCGAACTGTTCCTGGCCTTCACCTGGATGGCCCTGCAGGGCTTTGGGGGCGTGCTGGCCGTGGTCCAGCGCGAGCTGGTCGAGCGCAAGCAATGGCTCACGCTGGAAGAGTTTGTCGAGGACTGGTCGGTCTCGCAAATCCTGCCGGGCCCCAACGTGGTCAACCTGGGCTTGATCATGGGCAACCGTTATTTCGGCTTGAGCGGCGGCCTGGTGGCCATGGCGGGTCTGTTGCTGTTGCCGCTGGTCATTGTGCTGGTGCTCGCGGTGCTGTACGGACAGTTTGAACACGTGCCCGCCATGCAGGCAGCTTTGCGAGGCATGGGTGCGGTGGTGGCCGGGTTGATCATTGCCACGGGCATGAAACTCATACCGGCGTTGCGCAAGAACCCCATCGGACGCACGCTGGGACTGGCCTGGGTGATCATCGGCTTCATCGTGGTGGCGTTGATCCGCGTGCCGCTGGCAGTCTCCTTGTTCACGCTGGGAGGTACTGCGTGCGTCTGGGCCTGGATGCAATTGCGTCGGCAGGAGGAAGCCGCATGAGCACGACCGACTGGTTGAACCTCATCGGGCATTTCGCCGGCCTGTCGATGCTGGCAGTGGGCGG
The DNA here is from genome assembly GCA_947448375.1 of Comamonadaceae bacterium. Taxonomy (GTDB): domain Bacteria; phylum Pseudomonadota; class Gammaproteobacteria; order Burkholderiales; family Burkholderiaceae_C; genus Limnohabitans. Next base: position 2,466 of record CANFMY010000240.1, read on the forward strand.
GGCCATTGCCACGGTGCCCGAAATGCACCGCTACCTCGTCACCCAGCAAGGCTGGCTGAGCGAGAGCGCCTTCAATTCCTCCATCACCCTGGCGCAGGCCGCGCCGGGCCCCAATGTGTTGTTTGTGGCCCTGATGGGCTGGAATTTTGGCTTGGCCGAAGGCGGGCCCTGGGCCCTGTGGTGGGCGGTGCTGGGGGCGTGCGTGTGCCTCATCAGCGTGCTGCTGCCCTCCTCCATCACCACCTACCTCATCACCCGTTGGGCCCATCACAACCGTGAGCTGCGCTCGGTACGAGCCTTCAAGGCGGGCATGGCCCCGCTGGTCATTTCACTGATGATGTCCACCGGCTGGTTGATGAACGCGCACCACGATCAGCTGGACCGCGACTGGCCGGTGTGGCTGGTCACCCTGATCACCACCGGGGTGGTGTTGAAAACGCGTATCCACCTCCTGTGGCTGCTGAGCACGGGCGCCGTGCTGGGCATCATCGGCTGGGTCTGAGCCCGCGACTCAACTGCGCTGGCGCACGGCCTCGTACAGGCAAATGCCGCTGGCCACCGACACATTCAGGCTTTCCACCGCGCCGCGCATGGGCAAGCTCACCAACGCGTCACAGGTCTTGCGGGTGAGCTGGCGCATGCCGGCACCTTCTGCCCCCAGCACCAGGGCGGTGGGGCCTTTGAGATCGGCCTGATACAGGGTTTGCGGCGCATCGTCACTGGTGCCGATGATCCAGATCGAGCGCTCTTTCAGTTCGTTCAAGGTGCGCGCCAGATTGGTCACCATGAAGTACGGCACGGTTTCGGCCGCGCCACTGGCCACCTTGGCCACGGTCGCGTTGATGCCCACCGCGTGGTCCTTGGGCGCGATCAGCGCATGGGCGCCGGCCCCATCGGCCACGCGCAGGCAAGCGCCCAGGTTGTGCGGGTCGGTCACGCCGTCCAGCACCAACAACAACGGAACGGTACCGGTGGGGAGTTGGTCGAGCAAGTCGTCCAGGGTTTTGGCTTGCACC
>CANFMY010000241.1 GCA_947448375.1 Comamonadaceae bacterium
AGGGTTTGTGTGAACAAGCTCAAGCTGTCAAACGCATGCTCGTGCAGCATGCGGTTGCACCAACCGTGGATGGTCGAGACGGCGGCTTCGTCCATCCATTGCGCAGCCAGGTCCAACTTGCGCGCGCACAAAGCCCACTCACGGTGCGGATACTCGGCTCTGAGGTCGTGCAGGAGGTCGGTCTGTTGGGGCGGCGTGACGTCCTGCGGCGACACGCGAAAGACGTCGGCCGCCTGGGCCAGTCGCGCGCGGATGCGGTCGCGCAACTCCTGGGTGGCAGCTTCGGTGAAGGTCACCACCAGGATATCGCGGGGCGTCAGAGCCCGACCGTGTGCGGCTGCCTCTCCCCCGTGCCCCAGCACCAGGCGAACGTACAGCATGGCAATCGTGAAGGTCTTGCCGGTTCCTGCGCTGGCTTCGATCAACTGGCTGCCGCGCAGCGGCAAGGTCAGGGGATCGAGCCGACCTGGCAACGCAGGGTCATCGTGTTCGCGGCTCATGCCTTGGGAGCCTTTTGACCGATGCATTGGTACAGGGGTGCGTATAGCGTGTCACACAGGTGGGTGAATTCCCCCTCGGACCACAGCGTGGCAAAGTTGGGGTAGGACCGTTCCAGATACGGGCTTTGTTGTCCCTCGCCCTGGGTGTTGTAGTCCGGCTCGTACTGTTTCCGCGCTGCGCTGACGGCTGGGTGGGTGCACGACGCCAACGGCCCATCAAACCGGCAGCCGTTGCGCGCCAGCCAGGTGAAGCCGGTTTTGGCGGCCAGTGGCAGCGGGTAACACAGGCCACGCACATAGTGAACAATCAGAGTGTCAAACTGCTCGCGTGCCTGGGCTGGGTCCAGCGCGCGCAGCGTGACCTTGCCGTTCTTGCCGATGACTTGCGTGGTGATGCAACTGCCGCTGACGTGAGCTGCCAGATGCATCACCCAGGCCTGAAGCAGGGCATCGTGGCGGTAGTGGTTGTCCTTGAGCAGATTGCTGGAACTGAGCTCGATGCGATGCCAGGAGGGCGACTGCGGCGCAGACGCAGGCGTGGACGTCGCCGCAGTCTCTGTCGCCCTGTCAGTCGTCACTGCAGTTGAGTTCGGGTCAGAAGCAAAGCGGTGCTGGATCAGTCCTTGCACGCGGATGCGTTGACCGCCGACGGTCCGTTCGAGATCAAACACGGCGTCGTCCATCACCCTGGGGTACTGCGCGCGAGCTTGCCGATACAAGTCGAACATGGGGTCCAGCGGCTCAAGCAACGCCTGCTCGGCAACCTGCGCCATGTTGCCCATGGGCAGATCACCCCGGCGGGCGATGCGGGCCATTTGGCGAGTCATGGCCAACTGCTCGTCCTCGCCGCGCGCCCAGGCGTCTTGCCGGGACTGAATCAGTTCGTTTTGCAGCCCCCACGCTTGCAAGGCATCGATCGCAAAGGGTTCATGGTCCTGGCTGGTGACCTGCTCGTTGTCCAGCATGACGTGCAGCCGCTCGCGGTAAAAGGTTTTGACCGGGTGCTTGAGAAACTCGGCGAGTTGCTGCAGGGAGATCGCCTCATCCAGCACCGGCGGGGGCAATGGCGTGATGCCGTTGGGGCGGGTAGCCGAGGCAGAGGGGGAGCACTCCCACTCTCGCGCATAGGTGAACAGCGCCGAGTTGTCGGGGGTGGTACCGAAATATCGCGGGCTGAAGGCTTGCAAGGGATGCTCCACGGTCAAGGTCTGCAGCAAGGACTGGGGGTCATCCTGTTGAACTCGTGTCCATCCAGCAGCAATGTGATCGCGCAACTGGCTCACCAGCACCGAGGGCGGACGCGGCGAGTTGTCCTGGATGCTTTTGCCCACCCAGCTGATGTGCAAACGCTCGCGCGCCGACAGCAGCGCTTCCAGAAACAGATAGCGGTCGTCTTCCCGCCGCGAGCGATCGCCGGGGCGCAGATCCTGGGCCATCAAGTCAAAGTCGAGTGGAGGTCGCGAGCGCGGAAACTCGCCATCGGCCATGCCCAGCAGGCAGACCATCCGAAACGGAATCGCGCGCATGGGCATGAGTGTGGCAAAGGTCAGTTGTCCGCCCATGAAGCGTTGCGACAGATGCGGCTGATCCAGCTGAGTGAGCCAGTGGTCACGCACCACACTCAAGGGCAGATCCTCCTCCAGTTGCGCGACGGCGCAGGCCTGCAGCCACTCATGCAGGCTGTTGTGCAGTTGCAGCAGCAAGGCCGCATCCCTCGGCTCTTCGCTGTCCAGGAAATCGGCCATCAAGGTTTGCAGGCGTTTGCCCCACACGTCGGGCGTGGCCGGCTGCGACACGGTGTGCATCCAGGTTTCCAGGGCGCGCAGCAGTCGGTCCAGAGGGCCCGCCAACGCGGCCTCCAGACCGGCCACTTCGGCCAGCGGTTCAATGCCATGCCAATCGCGATCCGTGCGCTGGGTGGGGTCGGCTCCCACGGCATAGCCCAATACCATGCGCTTGAGGCCTTGCATCCAGGTGTTTTGTTCCCCTTGGTCCCCCATGAAGGGCTGACGATGACGCGCATGGAGCCCCCAGCGGATATGGGCTTGCTGAATCCAGCGACGCAACAACGGCAGACTGTCGACTTCGATGCCAAAGCGTTGCCGTACGGCCGGTACGTCGAGGAAGTCCATCACATCGCTCACGGCGAGCCGTGAGTCGGACACGCTCAGCAAAAATGCGAGCGCAAACGCCACGGGTGACTGATGCCGCTGGGACCGGTCGGCGATCGAGAACGGGATGTGCCGTGGGTCTGCGGCAGGCATCTGCCCAAACACGGCCTCGATGTGGGGCGCATACTGGTTCACATCCGGCACCATCACGATGACGTCGCGCGGGTTCAGCGTGTCATCCGCATTGAAGGCGGCCAGCAGCTGGTCGTGGAGCACCTCCACCTCGCGCTGCACGCTGTGCACGACATGAAAGCGCAGCGAGCGGTCCTGTTGCGGATCCACGGCGGACCACTGCGCCCGTGTCTCCTGAAGCGGCCTGAGTTGCAGGATGTCGTCCTGCAGCTGGTTGAGCAACGTGCTGCCCGTGATGTCAGCGTGAGGCTCGAAGAGGTCGATGCGATGCCCCGCAGTCTGAAACAGGGATCGATAGTGGTCGGGCGTGTCGACCTCGTCGACAAAACGGATGTAGTCGCGCCCCTGCTTGCCCCAGGAGGCCAGCAGCGGGTGGGCGTGCAGGTGCAAATCCTCGTCGCTCAGCAGGGGCGGCAGGCCCGGCTTGCGCGCGTGCCGGGTGAACGTGCGGCGAGCCAGGTCTTGGGCGCTGACCACATCGGCCCAGTCGTGCTGACACGGGTTGTGCACGCACAGCAGCACCTGGGTGAAGCGCGAAATCCCACGCAGCACTTCCAGCGACTGGCTGGGCAGGGAAGAAAGGCCAAAGACCGACACCCGGCGCGGTAACCGGGGGGGGCACGTGGTCAGGGTGGG
>CANFMY010000242.1 GCA_947448375.1 Comamonadaceae bacterium
CGGCTTGCTCGCACTCGCGTTTTGCGTCTTGGCGTAATACACCGTCGCCAGGTAGCCGTTACCCCCCTTGTCATACACCGTCAGCGCGGTACTCTTGTTATAGGTGGTGGGGTCGTTGCGGTTGAAGTTGTCTTCCACCACCTTGGCATCTGCCGGAAAGTTCAAACCCAGCTTGATCAGCGTGGTTTCGTTGGCCTGTCCCGTTGTCTTTTGCGGAATGGTGAGCACGTTCTGGTCGCTCAGGTTGGCTTTACCCGAGCTGTCGACCGAGGCCGCCATCAGTCGTTGTCCTGCCGAGTTCACCACGTTGTTCTGGTCGTTCATCATGAACGATCCGTTACGCGTGTAGATGTCCTGAAATCCGTCAGCCGACTTCAGGGGAAAGAAACCGTCACCGGTAATGGCCAGGTCCAGGGTGTTGGAGGAAAAGCTCACGTTACCCTGACTGAATTCCTGCTTCACCCCCTTGAGAGATACACCCTGACCGATGGTGGCCGTGGCTTTTTGCAAGGGAGAGGTGGCAAAAATGTCACCGAAGTCGGTTCGTGATCGCTTGTAACCCACGGTACCCGCGTTGGCGATGTTGTTACTGGTCACGGCCAGCTGAGCGGTGGCGGCGTTAAGACCTGTCAGTGCGGTAAAAAAGGACATGGTGCGTGTGCTCCGAGATGATCAGAAAATGAAATTTAGAGGGTGATTGGTGACTTAAAAGCCAATGCGTTTGACATCGCTCAGGCTGACGGTTTTTCCGCCGTCAACGCCCAGCAGCCAGGAATCGTCAGCGGTGCCGGCACTGCTGACACTGCGCACCGTGCTCAAGGTGTTCACCGTGGGGGTGCTGGTCACGCCATTGCTGTTGGCGGTGACCTTGAATCGATAATTGCCATCGGCCATGGCCTGGCCGTTGTCGTCCAGCCCATTCCAACTCAGGCTCATGGGACCTGCAGTCTGAGAGCCCAGAATTTGTGAGCGAACCAACTGGCCCTTGTCGTTGTAGACCTCGAATTTCACGCCATCGGCACCGGTGGGCAAATCCACAGAACCGGTCACCGGCTGGCCGCTCAAGAGCGTGGCCGGGCCATCGGGCACACCCACTTTGCGACCAATCAGTGAGGAACCCGCCAACATGCGGTCTGACTTCATGCTCGACACCATGCTGTCCAGACTGGTCTTCATGGCGGTCGTGGCTTCCAGTTGTGAGAACTGCGCCAACTGCGCGACGAAGGCTTCGTTCTTCATCGGGTCGAGCGGGTTCTGGTTTTTCAACTGCGTGGTGAACAGCGTCAGAAACTGGTTTTGCCCCATCTCGGTGTTCTGAGGCGTCAACTTTTTCTGGGCGGTGTAGTCTTCGTAGCGCACGATGCCATTGGGCAGCGCAGGCTGAGAGGTGGTGGCGGTTGTCATGGCGTGTCCTTATTCACTTAGGCTTTGGTGATGTCGAGGGTTCGCATCATCAATTGCTTGGCGGTGTTCACCACCTCCACGTTGTTTTGATAGGAGCGTGAAGCCGACATCATTTCCACCATCTCCTGCATTTCATTCACGTTGGAGAGGTAGACGTAGCCATTGGCATCGGCCAGCGGATTGCCAGGGTCGTGCAGGCTGCGGATGGGGGTCGGATCATCGGCCACCATGTCCACCTTGACGCCCCCGACGTAAGGGGCGCCGGCGTGGGTCATTTCTTCTTCCAGCAAGGCCTTGAACACCGGGCGCTTGGCGCGAAACGCATCTTTTTCTGTGCCAGACACCGTGGTGGCGTTGGCGAGGTTGGAGGCGGTGGTGTTCATGCGCACCATCTGCGCGTTCAGCGCGGTGCCGGCAATTCCAAAAACACTGTCCAGACTTCTCATGATGTTCACTCTCCTCGCAGGGCCTTGCGAATGCCACCGATGCGGTTCTCCAGGAACTGCAAGGTGGCCTGATAGTCGCCGGCGGCCTTACCGAACTGGGCCTGCTCGACACTGATCTCGACGGTGTTGCCATCGAACGATGAGTTGAAGGGGGTCCGATACCGCATGCCGTTGTCGGGGGCATCGGCCACGGCCGAGAAGTGTTTCTCGTTGGTGGCGGTCAGGTAGTCCTTTTTGACTTCCTTGAGCATGGCCTTGAAGTCAAGATCCTGGGCTTTGAAGTTGGGGGTATCGGCGTTGGCAATGTTGCGCGCGAGCACCTCCATGCGCTGGCTTCTGACTTTCAGAGCCTGCTCATGGATGCCAAACGCACTGTTCAATATGTCCATCATGTACCCCTCGGGTTCTCGCAATGTTTCGAGTCTTCGGCCTCAAGTGACAAGACCTCGAACCGATATCTGCAAAAACCGTGCCCTGTCGAAAAAGGGCCATCTGGGGACGTTGGAGCCAAGACAGCCCCGTGCCGTGGCCTGCGAGTGGCAAACGGCTGCCTGTCGATTCCAGGAGCGGCGAAAGCTTGCCGCTCAGCGGGTGACGGAACCTGACACGTTGGTGTAAGCACTAACCTTGAGTGCCTGCACGCGACTGACGTTGCCGGACACCGGCTGCAGGGTGGGCGGCGTGTCCAACCCCAAACGCTCGTTGGCGTTTTGATGCAAGCCTTGCTGGATCGATTGGCGCGTGATGCCTGCGCGCACATCACGGTTCACATACAACTGCGGCGCCTGGTTACCCGCGATGTTGAGGTTGGCCTGCGGCCGGGTTTCTTGTCTGGCCGCAGGGGTCAACACGGTCAGGTATAAATCGTCGAGCCCAGCAGGGCCCATGTTTTTAAGGCCTGTGTCGTCAAAATATTTGGCGACCAGATCGAGTTGCTGCAGCACGCTCTTGTTCATGATGGCTTTGGGATTTTGCCCAAAGCCCACGCTGGCCGCCCCTCTGTCGGGCCCATCACAAAACTGGATGATGCCGTGGCAACGGCTGTTGCTGGCCTTGGGGTTCATGCCGTCGCTTTCCATCAAGGTCATGCGGGCGAAGTCATCGGGCGAAAACTTGTATTCCGTGGCCATCTGCAAAATGCGGTCATGCACGGCCTGGCGCTCGTTCGGAGGAATGAATCCTTTCTCGACAGCGCGGTCCAGCGTCTTTTGCAAAATGGGATTGGCCTGGTTGCCAATGCGGGTCAGCAGTTGCAACTGGGTGTTGGGCACCAACGAATGGGCCTCCGCACCGTTGGCAGGGCTGGGGACCGTGGCGCTGAAACCTGCGGACTGTTGCGGCAAGGTTTTATCCAACGCCGCCAGGTTGGGGGCAGCACCTGGTAACAAGGCGTGCAGCGTGCCCAGGGCGATGCGCTGCCCAGGATAAATTCGGTTGGCGTTTTGAATGCCACTGGCCTGAGCCACCTCCTTGGACAGACGTTGAACGTCCACCATGGACGTGTTGACACCGCGACTGCTCAAAAACTGTTTGACGATGCCCGACAAGGTGTCGCC
>CANFMY010000243.1 GCA_947448375.1 Comamonadaceae bacterium
CACAGCGCCCCCACCCGCACCACATCCTCCGAGTTTTGGCTGCGCCGCACCAGGGCACGCAAACGCGCCTCGACTTCGGCCAGGTCAAACGGTTTGCCCACGTAATCGTCGGCCCCGGCGTCCAGCCCGGCGATGCGCTCGTCGGTGCGATTGCGGGCGGTGAGCACCATGACCGGCGTGCGCAAGCCCTGGGCGCGCAACTCGCGCAACCAGACCACCCCGCTCCCCATATCCGCATGCGCAGAAGACGTGAGGGGCAGGTTCAAGTCGAGCAGGATGGCGTCATACAGCTGCACGCGCGCAAAGTGCCGGGCCTGCTCCAGATCGGCAGCGCCATCCACGCGGTGCCCAGCCTCGTCCAGGCTGCGCGACACCACCGCCCGCAACACGGGATCGTCTTCGACAACCAGGATACGCATGGGAGGTGGAGCGCCAATGTGACGAAAAACCGCGGGCAGGTCAGGTCGTGGTCAGCCCCACCCGGCGATAAACGGAGTATGAGCATACGACACTTGCCAGGCTTGCGCTTGGCTGCACACACCCTCGCACCCCGCCTGCTCGGCGGGGTGATGACGGCCGCCTGGCTGGCCAGCGGGGCCTGGGCGCAGGCCCCCACGCCGGGGGCCAGCCTCACCCCGGGGCCGAACGCCGCCCCCCATGCCCAGACCTTGTCCATCGAGCAGGTGTTGCAGGCCGCCGGACGCAACCTTGATGTGGCCGTGGTGCGACGCAGTTACGAAGCGGCCCAGGCCGACATCCTGGCGGCCGACCATGCCCCCTTGCCCGTGCTGACCGCCAAGGCCGGGGCGATCGATCTGAACAACGGCGTGGGGGGAGGTTCCCTCTTGCAGGACAAACGTATCGACAAGGGCGTGGGGCTGGACTGGACCTGGGAGCGAGGCAACAAACGCGCCCTGCGAACGCAAACCTCCCGACAAACCGCCGAGGCGGCGCAGGCCGACTGGCAAGACACCATCACCCTCCAGCGCGTGCTGGCTCTGCAGGCGTTTTATGACTGGCTGGCTGCGCATCTGCGCGTCGAGGAGCTGCAGGGCATGGCCAGCAGCGCGCAAGCCTTGGCGCAGGCCGCGCAACGACGCCTGCAAGCCGGCGATCTGTCGGCCCAGGACGCCGCCCGCACCGACATCGAAGCCGCTCGCGCGCAGGCCGATGGCCGTCAAGCCGAACTCGAGCGCCAACGTGCAGCCTTGATCCTGGCGCCGCTGATTGCCTGGCCGGGTCAGCCGCTGCAGTGGCGCCCGCGGACCGAGTGGCCAACAGGCGGACAGGCCCAGGCCCTTCAAGAGGCGCAGACCCGCCTGGAAGAGTGGGTGGAACAACGCCCCGATGTGCGCGCCGCGCGTGAGCGAGCCCAGGCCGCCCAGTCGGCCCTGCAACTGGCGCGCGCGCAGCAATCCCACGACATCACCTGGGGCGGCACCGTCGATCACTACCCGGCGGTCACCGGCATCACGGCGCGCCAGATGGAGCTGCGCTTGCAAATGCCTTTGCAATGGGGCTATCGCTTCGAAGGTGAAATTGGCCGGGCCAGCGCGCTGCAAAGCCAGTCACAAGAGTTGCTTGAGCGCACTCGTCTGGGCGCGCGGGCCGAGTTGCAAACCTTGCTGCAGGCCTGGGACGCTGCACGCGATCGCCTGCAAACTTATGAACGCGACATCCTGCCACGTGCACTGCGCGTGGCCCAGCAAGCCGAACTGGCCTACACACAAGGCGCGCTCACCTTGACGGACTTGCTCGATGCTCGCCGCACCTTGCGCACCACCCGACTCGAAGCCATTGCCGCCCAGGCCGACTTCGCCAAGGCCCAGGGCACCTGGCAGCTGCGCACCCAGCCCGTCACACCATGAAACCGCTTCAGGCCTACCGCCCGCTTGCACTTCTGATCCCCGCCATGTTGACTTCTTTTGCATCTCGTTTTTCTCCAGCTCCTGCACGGCACCCCATCCACCGATGTGGCTGGTGGCTGGGCCTGGCCCTCGGGCTGTGTGTGCTGAGCGCTTGCCAGCCCGATGCGCCGTCGGCACCGGTGGCCCCATTGCCCATCCTGCAAGGTGAACAGCTGCGCTATCCCGCGGGCCATGCGCAACTGTCCTTGCTGAGCACGCAAGCGGCCCAGGCCGCCAACGACCTGGTGGTGGACTTGCCCGCCCGTCTGGTGTGGAATGAAAGCCGAACGCAGCGCATCTACCCGGCGTTCTCCGGGCGTGTCAGCCGCCTTGTGGCCGATGTGGGTCAAACGGTTGCCCCGGGCGCCACCCTGGCCGAATTGGCGTCGCCGGAGTTTGGCGCAGCGCAGGCCGACACGGCGCGTGCCCAAGCCGACGTGCAGTGGACACTCAAACAACTGCAACGACAACAATCGCTGTTTGACGCCGGCATCGTGGCGCGCAAGGACCTGGAGCAGGCCCAGGCCGATGCGGCACGCGCCCAGGCCGAACTCGAGCGCGCGCAGGCACGCACGCGCCTGTATGGCAGCCAGTCCGGGGTGAATCAGCAGTTGACCCTGACCAGCGGTGTGGCAGGCCTGGTGGTGGAGCGCAACCTCAACCCGGGCCAGGAATTACGCCCCGATCAAAACGGTCCGGCCCTCTTTGTCGTCACCGACCCCGGCAGCCTGTGGGTGCAAATCGATGCGCAGGAACAGCACCTGCCGGATCTGAAGCCCGGCAGCACGCTCGAGCTCGTCGTGCCGTCGTGGCCCGATCAGCGCTTTCCAGCGCGTTTGCAAACGGTGGCCGACTTCATCGACCCGAACACCCGCACCATCAAGGTTCGTGCCGAAGTGGCCAATCCGCGCCGTCTGCTCAAGAGCGACATGCTGGGAACGGTGCGACTTCACCAGCACAACAACAGTGGCGTGGTCGTTCCCGCCTCGGCCGTGCAACTGCTGGGCACGCAACACACGGTGTATGTTCAGCTCGAGCCCGGCGTGTTCGAACCACGCAAGGTGAAAGTCGGCAACGAGGGTCTCGCCGAGGTGCTCATCAGCGAGGGCCTGCAAGCTGGTGAACAGGTGGTCAAGCAAAACAGCCTGTTGCTCTCGCGTGAATTCAAGTCGGCACGCGAGGCCCTGGAAGGCAAGCCCAGCCCCGGAAGAACCGCGCCATGAAGCGTCTGATCCGTAACGCCCTGAACATGCCCCTGTTCGTCGTGCTGGGCACGGTGCTATTCGTCATGGCCGGGGTGATCGCGTTCAAGAACCTGTCGGTGGAGGCCTTCCCCGACGTCACCGACACACAGGTCACCGTCATTGCGCTGTATCCGGGTCGAGCGGCCGAAGAAGTGGAAAAACAAGTCAGTCTCCCCATCGAGGTGGCGCTGGCAGGGTTGCCCAACAGCATTCGTGTGTTCTCCCATACGCAGTTCGGCTTGTCCTTCAC
>CANFMY010000244.1 GCA_947448375.1 Comamonadaceae bacterium
CCTGGCATTTGGACGACGAAAAACTGCTCTACCCGTTTTACGAAAAGTTGGTCAAGTGGAGCAAAACCAAACCCAGCTTGGCCAATGTATGTGTGCACAAAGGTTTGTTCCCGCCCTCCACCACCAAGCAGTTTCCGCATTTGCTGCAATACGCCGACGTGCGCGACGTGGGCAAGGCGGCAAAGGATTTCCCGGAGCTGAACTTCATCATCTACCACTCGGGCTTTCGCTTCACCGGCGGGGCGCACATGACGGGCTGGGACCAGTTTGAGCAAACCGGGCGTATCGATTGGGTCACCGACCTCGCCGAGATTCCACAAAAGTACGGCGTGAAAAACGTGTACGGCGACCTGGGCCAAATCTTCGCCCAAAGCACCTTGGCCGAACCCCGCTTGTGCGCGGCCATGATGGGCCAACTGGTCAAAGGCCTGGGCGAAGACCACATCGTGTGGGGCTCGGACGCGGTGTGGACTGGCGCACCGCAATGGCAAATCGAAGGCCTGCGACGCTTGGAAATCCCGGAACCCATGCAAGAACAATACGGCTTTGCCCCCCTGGGCGCAGCGGACGGCCCAGTGAAAAACGCCATCTTCGGCGGCAACTCAGCGCGCTTGTATGGCTACACACCGCAACAACGAGCGGCCCTGGATAGCGACTCCGTCGCTTTGGCCCGCGCTGAATACGACTTGCATGGCGAAGGGCGCACCAACCTGCGGTACGGCTATATGCAGCGGGCTTGAGTGGCGGGCCATCGGAGTAATTTCTGACCCGGCTTTATGCATGCTTGTTGTCGCCGGGTTATCGTCCCCCCGCAAAATGGGGGGATTACCCCCCCAATTGTGCCCCGCAGTTTTGGAGTGCTTTTATAGGCAGGATAATTGCCCTCTTTCTCCCAGAGCGGGCATTATCACAGTCATGCTGCTTTGATTTCACCCAACAAGTCAGGATGACGGTCTAACACTTTGAGCAACTTCACCAATGCGAGTGGAGGCTTGGTTTTACCGTTTTCATACCTGGAAAACGCATTGATACCGCCACCGAAAATCTCAGCCGCTTCCCGTTGATCCAAATGCAGTTTTTTTCGCACCTGTGTGATAAAGACAGGGTCGACATACGCCGCATTGATTTCCTTGTTGAATTGCAACATCAATTCACTGGTTCGGGTTGATTCAGCCACATCCAGAACCGCTTCATCACATGCAGGACAAAAATCACCCGTCACTCCCTCAATGACGGTGGATGCCCCCTTGTAGGTGTAGGGCATATCGCGAGTGTCGTGAATCAATTCCGCTGCGCCGCACACAGGACATTTCATGTTCAAAGCTCCTTGAAAGAAACGATCAGCACGTCATCAATGACCGTCAATTTGAGGTACACATCACCGACCTGCGTGCTCGGTCGGTAGACGTCCTGCCACACCGTGTGATCGGCATGGGTGGTCATGCTCTTGTAAAAATCTGCTGTCGTGAGCGTGGTCACCACGTTCAGCATCTCAGAAAAACCGAGCCCCATTTGCGCAGCCCCCTGTGTGGCCGAGTAGGTCGCACGCACCTTACCTGCCCCTACCAAAGCCTTGATCGCTGGAAGCTTGCAATGTGGGGTTCGTTTCTCCATGCTCGAATATTAACCTAGTAGGTTTATTTTGGCAAGTAGGTTAGCTTCGGAGGCAGTGAGCGGTTCTCCATTTCAGTTTCATATCTTAGATGTCTACTGATTGGGGGGAATGCCACATACAGTCTTCTACCACGATCAAATCGTTGCAGTGATGGACAAAAAAACCCGCTTGCAAAGCTAGCAGAAGTTGCCTTTGACGAACTTGCCAATCATGACTTAGTGGCCATGAAATACAGCAGGCACTCAGAGGCATTGCTGCGACGTGCCGGGGCTGTCTCTGGCCCTCCTCTGAAATTCAGGATTGAAACGGAGTCTTGGGAGAGCGCGTTACGATTCGCAGCCCATGGGTTGGGAGTATTGATCTGTCCATTGAAAATGGCTGAAAGTTACTTACCGGTTTTCAAATTGGTTGCGATACCGATTTCAGATGCGTGGACGAATCAAACGATCAAAATTATTTACAAGTCAGGGCGGCTGAATAGCTTGGCAAAGCGGTTGGTAGACCACTTGGTCAATCGGCACAAGCCGTGAGAATGTGTCCTACGCGGGGCCGATTTCCGCAGTAGGAAATGACGATTTCCGCACTACAACCGCACTAGAAACGGCCCCAAAAGAAAAAACCCATTGAAATCAATGGGTTAGCTGGCGGAAACGGAGTCTGTAACATCACTAGTATTCATGCGGGTTACAGGCTTAAAAATACACAGTTCCCCCATAAGAACCACCTTTAATATTGCGTTCAATCGAGACAGCTTGATAGGAAATCCTTGCTTGGGATTCACATCCAATTGAGGCTTTGCCTGTTGGCATTCTGGCTGAAATCCGGCCCAATCCCTGCATGAACTTGATTGCAAAACTGTTCCTGATTGCTGCGATCGTTGTCCCAACGGTTTGGGCGCAGCGAATGTACGACAGCACTGGCCATCAAATTGGCCGGGTAAATGCCGAGCGTTATTACGATGTCTCAGGCCGTCAGATCGGCAGAGTGGATGGGACGCATGTCTATGATGTCTCTGGACGGCAATTGGGGCGCATTGATGGCGATCGCGTCTATGACGCATCTGGCCGGCAAATTGGCCGATTCGATGGGGAACGTCTCTACAGTGCCTCAGGAACTCAGATGGGGCGCATTGAAGGTGAGCGGATTTATGATGCCTCTGGCCGTCAAATCGGCAGAGCAGATGGCCTGCGCCGCATGCAGATGATCATCTACTTCTACTTTTTCATGTGACTTGACTCATGGCATTCAGCATTGAAGATCTTGGTGACATTGACTTGATCATTGGCCAATGGTGCCTGGACAAGGTCCCTCCAGAACTCAAAAAGCAGGTTGACTACGACTATGAGGTCGATGGACAGTCTGTGATGATTTTCGAGGTCAGGCCACTTTGGCGAGGGTAACCAGGTCAGACAACTCGCAGACTGTTTGCCAAGTTCCGCTATGTCAAATCCACAGAGCTCTGGCATATGTACTGGATGCGCCAGACAGGGAAATGGGGGTCTTACGAACCAGCCTCAGCGGCTTGTGGGCTTGAAGAAGCACTCGACATCATCGAGTTGGATAAATACGGCTGCTTTTTCGGCTGATCGAGACCAACTCACACCACCGGCACCTCATCCGAGTTGGTCGTGTAATCCGGCGACTTGCGATCTTGCCGCATCTGCCACTCCGTATACGCCCCCTGCGTTGACACCTTGACCGTGCATTGACCAATACGCAAATTCAGGGAGTTCAGAGCCAGCATTAACTCGGTGTTCCCAGCTCTCTCTGGCCCCAACAGATC
>CANFMY010000245.1 GCA_947448375.1 Comamonadaceae bacterium
CGGTCGGCGTCAGGGGACAAGGGGCATGAGGGCGTCATGGTGCAAGGTGGCCTGGAGGGTCGTGTCAAAATCCTAGGGACGCTGGCGAACCTGCATGGCTAGATTCGCATCCCTTCTTTCGACATTCGCACTTCACTTTTCGGGAGCCGCCCCAGGATGTCCCCCACGACCGACCGCTCTTTGGCCACGCCTTCGATCTCCTGCGTGATGCCGGCTTTCAACGAGGCCGGCACGCTGGCACGCCTGGTGCCGCAGGTTTTGGAGCGGCTGTTGACGCTCAGCCCCCAAGTCGAATTGGTGATCGTCAACGACGGCAGTCGGGACGCCAGCGCCCATGTGATCGATTCACTGTGCCAGCAACACCCCGAGGTGGTGGGCCTGGATTTGTCGCGCAACTTTGGCAAGGAGTCGGCGCTGACCGCGGGGCTGGAGGCCGCGCGCGGCGATGTGGTGGTGCTGATGGATGCCGACGGACAACACCCGGTGGCGCTGGTCGAGCGCATGCTGGCCTTGTGGCGCGAAGGCCATGATGTGGTGTACGCGGTGCGTCGCACCCGGGAGGACCAGTCGCGTTTGCACGCCGGTCTCACCTCGGCGTTTTACCGCCTCATCAACTGGGGCAGCCGGGTGGAGATTCCGCCCCACGCGGGCGATTTCCGCCTGATGGATCGGCAGGTGGTGCAAGCCCTCAAGGCCTTGCCGGAGCGCAATCGGTTCATGAAGGGCTTGTATGCCTGGGTGGGCTTTCGCAGCACGGCGATCGACTACGAACCCCTGCCGCGCGCCGATGGGCGTAGCCACTTTGGCTGGCGTGGTTCGTTTGCCCTGGCCTTCACCGGCTTGCTCGCGTTTTCGGTCACGCCGCTGCGCCTGTTGGCGCTGGTTGGCTTGTTGCTGGCCAGCGCCGCTTTGCTCTACGGCGCCTGGGTGGTGGCCGAGTATTTTTTCTGGGGCATCCATGTGCCGGGTTACGCCACCATCGTGGTGGGCTTGATGTTCTTCAGTGGCATTCAGTTGCTCTCCATCGGCGTGCTGGCCGAATATGTGGCCCGCATCTACGAAGAGGTCAAGCAGCGGCCCACCTACTGGGTTCGCCAGCGCCTGGGGCGTGGTTTGCCGGAGCCGCAAGCCGAGCCACGTGAACGCGCGCGCGCACCCCGCGCGGCCAAGACCGAGCGAGTGGCCGACCACTCGCAGCCCTCCCTGCCCCTGTGAGCGGACCCGCCGAGCCCTCCTCGCCCATCCTTCGTGCACCCCGCTGGGCACGCAGCGGGGTGTGGTTTTTGCTGGTGGGCGGTGCCGCTGCCTTGACGCATCTGGGCGTGTTCGTGTGGCTGACCCAGGCCAGCACCCTGTGGCCGGAAATCGCCAACGCCGTGGGGTTCGGGGTGGCTTTTGTGGTGAGCTTTGTCGGGCACCGCTGGCTCAGCTTTGCCGATGCGGGCACGGGTGTTGTGCAAAGCCTGTGGCGCTTTGGTGCCACCGCGCTGGCGGGCTTTGCCTGCAATGAAGTGGTATTCATGCTCTTGCACCGAGGGGTGGGGTGGCCCGGGCTGCCGGCCTTGATCGCAGCACTGAGCGTGGCAGCGGCCCAGACGTTTGTGCTGGGGCGCTTCTGGGCCTTTAAACGATAGCGCTCAGCTCAGCGTTTGAAGGGCTGCCTCAGGGCGAACAGCCCGCGTGCTCGGGGGTGCCCGGGCTGCGGTACAGCGACCAGTTGCGGCCCTGGACGCTGCGTTCAAAGGTTTGCAACGCTGGCGCCAATTCGGGCAATGCCGTGTGCGCCACCACCACCCAATGACCGGGTACGCCGGCCAGGTCGGGCAATGTGCCGAGCGGCACCAGCACCTTCGCCGCCTGGGCATCAAAGCGTGCTCCATCGAGCAACTCGCTTCGCCACTCGTCACCCACCTTGCCCCGCAAGGCCGCCCAGTCCTGCATCACCCACAGGGGGGCTGCACGTCCTGAGAGAAACGGCAAATCGTACGGATACCCACCCAACACAAACAACGGCGCGGTGGGACTGGCGCGACAAGCGAGCGCCGCCGCCACATCCCGACTGCTGAACTGGTCAATGAACTGTCCGGCCACGTGGTTGGCACCCGCGGCCAGCACCACCCCCAGCGTCAACCCGCCACGCCACAGCCAGCGCTGCAGTCGCCACCCCTGCAGGCACGACCAACCCAAGGCCGACAGCACAGCCAGCGCCGGCACCACCGGCAAGGCGTAGCCCAGGAGCTTGGAGTTTGGAATCGAGAAAAAGCCCAGAATGGCCACCACCCAGATCCAGGCCAGGCTGCGCAGTTGCGTGAGTTGCTCGGGTGTGGCGTCCGCCCCCAAGGCCGACTGCAGGCGAACCGCACGGCCCTTGAGCGCTTGCCAGACGGACACGAGCGCCCAGGGCAGCCACAGCCCCCACAGCACCAGCACGGCCACGCCATAAAACCACCACGGCCGCGCATTGTTGAACGTGGTGGCGGTGAAGCGACCGAACTGGTGCGTGCCAAACAAGTACCCCAGCATGCCCGGGTAACTTCGTTCGGCCAATGCAAACCAGGGCACGGTGATCACGGCAAAGAGGGCCAGCCCGCTGAGCCACGGCAGCCGCAGGATCTTGCCCCACTGGCGCGTCCAGCCTATCCACAGGAGCAATACCAAGCCTGGCAACGCCAACCCGATCAGCCCTTTGCTCAGAATGCCCAGACCACACGCGACGAACCCTGCCCGTGCCCAACCGGCATGGGGCCGATCGCCTGACGCCAGTGACCAGCCGAAACACAAAATGGCCAGACTGATCCAGCCAGCCACCAGCATGTCATGGTTGACATATTGCCCGCCCACCAGAAACGCCAGGCTG
This sequence comes from Comamonadaceae bacterium, assembly GCA_947448375.1. Classification (GTDB taxonomy): domain Bacteria; phylum Pseudomonadota; class Gammaproteobacteria; order Burkholderiales; family Burkholderiaceae_C; genus Limnohabitans. The sequence goes on from CANFMY010000245.1 coordinate 2,858, forward strand.
CTGCCCAGCATCAAGGCCGCACGGCGTGCCAGCGCCTCACCCGCCCACAGCCGAGTCACGGTGTACAAGCCGATCAGCATCAGGGCGGCATGCAGCATCGGCACCAACCGTACGGCCCAGACCTGAGGACCGAACACACCCACACTCATCGCCTCCAGCCAGTACAACAGCGGGGGCTTGTGAAAAAACGGAATGCCATCCAGACGCGGGGCCAGCCAATCACCGCTGACCCACATCCAGCGACCAATCTCGCCATAGCGCCCCTCGTCGGGGATGGCCATCGGGCGCAGGCAAGCCAGCACCAGCACCAGCAACAACCAGGGCAGGCACAGCCACAGCGCATCGCGCACACACGAAACAACTCGGGTCATGACGGGAAGTGTAGTGCGCTGCCGCGGATCAGCTGCAAGCCGGCAGCGCTCAGATCGTGCGCAAATGCGTCGGAAGACAGGTAGTCGTATTCCCAGACCCGGGCAGCGCCAATGGGGTCTTCGGCGTCCACCGACTGGGCCGGGTGACACATGATGATCCCGCCGTCC
>CANFMY010000246.1 GCA_947448375.1 Comamonadaceae bacterium
AGCAACGACGTGTTCGCACGCCCCCGCACAGAGGAGACATGATGGATCTGATGGGTTGGAGCCTCTTTCTTCTGGCGGTCGTCAGCGCGTCGGGCATGGTGTATTCGATGTGGTGGCTGGGTTCTGACCTGCTGCGACCCAAAGGGCGCGACGTGGCGCAACGCCTGGCCGATTTGCACACCGCCCCGCTGCCAACGGTGAACTGGCAGTTGCTCAAACACCGGCCGCTCAGTCGTCTGGCGTGGCTGGACACATTCCTGCGAGATTGGCCTGCTGCGCGTCAACTCGACCGACAGTTGCAACAGACCGGCTGGCCCCTGCGGGTCGAACATGTGCTGACTGGCCTATTTGCCTCAGGGCTGTTCATCGTACTGGTGGTGCTGATCCTTGGCCTGGCCTGGACCTGGGCACCTGCATTGACCCTGGCTTGCTGGCTCATGGGGTGGACCGTGCTGAGGCTGCGCTCAAGACGGCGTCAGCATGTCATCGAGGCCCAGTTACCGGACGCGCTGGACCTCATTGCACGGGCCATGCAGGCGGGCCATGCGCTCAGCAGCGCCATCCTGATGGCGGCCAACGAAGGGCCACAACCCCTGGCCGACCAATGGCGCACCATCTTCGATGAAATCAATTTCGGCATCCCCACGCGCATGGCCATTGAAGATTTTTCCGAGCAGGTGGACAGCGAATACGTGCGCCTGTTTGTGGTCTCGACGATGATTCAGATGGAGACCGGCGGCAACATGGCGGAGATTTTGCACAACACCGCCAACCTCATCCGTGAACGCCAGCAACTGCAGGCCTCGGTCAAGGTGCTGTCGGCCGAGGGCCGCGTGTCCGCCCTGATTCTGTCCACCCTGCCGTTCGCACTGGGGGCGTTGCTCACGCTGATCAACCCGGGTTTTGTGGCCGTGTTGTGGACCGACCCCCTGGGATTGAAGTTGCTGCTCGTCGCCATGGGCCTGATGTTCATCGGCGTGGTCTGGATGTGGCGCATGATCGACATTGCGGTGTGACGCCGCCAGGAAAACGCGATGCCTATTGATGTTCTGACGGGGCTGTTGTTTGTGGTGACCGTACTGGCCAGCTACGCGTTCTTGATGGCCTGGTGGCCGCAGCGCTCGCAGCGGCGTCTGCGCGACTTGTTTCGACCACCCCCAACCCAGGGGCCCCCACGATTGCAGCCACCTGCCGTATCGCTCTGGACACGCTGGAGCAGCCGAATCACCCAGACGCTGCTGCGCATCAGCCCCTGGCTGGTACGTGAATCCTCAAGCCCCGTCGCCAAGCAGGCCGCTAACGCATCCCCGACCACCCCGGGGTTGAGGTTGCAGCTGCTCAACGCCGGTATTACCTCACCTCAAGCGGGGGTCGTGTTTCAGGTCGTCCAGGTGCTGTTGGCGTTGCTGCTGCCATTGTGCGGTCTGCTGCTCTGGATGTGGCATCCGCCTGCCCTGCAACGCGTCCAGATGCTGATCGTGCTGGTGTTGGCAGGCCTGGTCGGCTTTTACTTGCCCGTCGCTGTGCTGAACCGGCGTATCCGTCGCCGGCAGGCGGTGTTGTTCCGGGGCTTTCCAGACGCGCTGGACCTGATGCGCATGTGCATCCAGGCCGGGCTGGGGCTGGATGCGACCCTGGAGCGGGTTGGTCGGGAAATTCGCCTCTCCTGCCCGCCCCTGTCCGAGGAACTGGCCATGACGGGCTACGAATTGAGCGCGGGCGCGTCACGGTCACAGGCCCTGCGACACCTGGCCGAGCGGGTGGGCCTGGCCGATGTGGAGGCCTGGGTCAGCACCCTGATCCAGTCCGACCGCTTTGGCACCAGCATTTCAGAATCACTGCAGGTGTACTCGCTGGCCTTGCGCAACAAGCGCAAGCTCGCGGCGCAGGAAGCTGCCGCCAAGCTGCCCATCAAGCTGCTGATTCCGCTGGTGTTTTGCCTGTTTCCCGGTTTGCTCACGGTGCTGCTGGGGCCCGCGGTGATCAACATCATGACGCACCTCATGCCCGTGCTGTCAGGTGCACGCTGACTCGACCAGAACACACCGGGGAGGCCCGGCCGGAAAGCGACAACGAATGCGAGCGCTACCAGCTCAGGAGCGACGCATCGGGGGGCGCTGCGAAGGCGCACCCGTACGAGGCTCGAGGTGGCGGAAAGTGATGCGCCCCTTGGTGAGATCGTAGGGGGACATCTCGAGGGTGACCTTGTCGCCCGCCAAAATCCGGATGCTGTGCTTGCGCATCTTGCCGCCCGAATAGGCCGTGACCGTATGGCCGTTTTGAAGGGTGACTCGATAGCGGGTATCGGGCAACACCTCGTCGACGACACCCTGCATTTCGATCAAATCTTCTTTAGGCATTCAATCTTCCTTTCATCCCGCGATTTTAACCGAACCGATACGCTTCGCCGCCCCGGTTCGAGTGGGGGGCAGACGCAGATTTCGACGGTGCGAAACGGTCCGGTCCGGTCCGGTCAGGTCAGGGTGTCGTACTGCCGGATCACATCGCGGTTGACCTCGATGCCCAGGCCGGGGCGATCCGGAATGTTCACCCACCCGTCCCGCATCGTCAGCGGTTGCTTGACCAGCAGTTGGCGAAACGGGTGCGACGAGCGGTCGTATTCCAGCACCGGTTGGCTGGCAAACAGCGAGTGGTGCGCCACCGGCACCGCCGCGATGACGTGCAGCGAGGCCGCCTGGGCGATGGCAGAACCCCAGACGTGCGGGTTGACCCGAACGCCCATGGACTGCGCCAACGCGATGATGTGGCGCGCCGCCGTGATACCGCCACAGGAGCCCATATCGGGCTGGGCAATGTCGAGCGCCCCGGCGGCGAGCAGCTGCTGAAATCCGAACAGGGTGTGCTCGTTCTCGCCACCCGCAATCGGCATGGTCAGTTGCTGACGCATCTCCGCATAGCCCCCGATATCCTCGGGCACCACCGGCTCCTCGTACCAGAGCAAATCAAATTCGGCCAGCGCGCGCCCCAGACGCAGCGCTTCGGCACGTCCATACGCGTGGTTGGTGTCGATCATCAGTCGGATGGGCTTGCCCTGGATGGCTTTGCCAATGGCGTGCATGCAGGCAATGTCGTCATCGACCCCAAAACCGAGTTTGACCTTCATGAGCGAGAAGCCCGCCTCGTGATGCCGCAACGCCTCCTCGGCCAGACGCTGGGCCTCGCCTTGTCCTTGAATGCGATAAAACCCGGTGGCGTAGGGTTGCACCCGGTCACGGAAACGTCCCCCCAAGAGCTTCCAGACCGGCACCCCACGGGCCTGACCGGCGATGTCCCACAGCGCCATGTCGACCGCACTGATGCCGGCCACCA
>CANFMY010000247.1 GCA_947448375.1 Comamonadaceae bacterium
CTGGCGATCAAACGCTGGCTTCAGTCCGGCCAACCGCTCGAGCGTCAGGTCCGGTCTGAGAATGTTGTCTTGCCTGACACCGGCAAATGGGGTCATCAAGTCGGTGAAGAAGCCGCGCTCGTAGGCCTGTGCCAGTTGCCGATGGCTTGTGAGTGCCAACGCGTCCTGTGCCTCGCGGGTAATTCCCCAGGTCTGCGCCATGGCCTCGGCATGCTCGCCCATGGACCAGCCGGTGCGCGGTTCGACATTCCGGGGCAGCGCAGGCTTGAAGAACATGCCGGGGCGCAAACGCGAGGCCACGGCAAGCCGCTTGACGGTGGAACGCGCACGGTTCAACTCCAGCAACAACAGGCGCAAGCGCTCGTTGAGGGCAATGGGTGCATCCGAGGTGGTGTCCACACCCGCAGCCACGCCACACTCGATGTGTCCCAGCGCAATTTTGTTGGCCACCAAAAGGGTCGCCTCCAGGCTGGTGCCGCAGGCCTGTTGCACGTCGTAGGCCGGTGTTTGCGCAGACAGGGTGGTGCCCAGCACGGACTCGCGCACCAGATTGAAGTCGCGCGCATGCTTCATCACTGCACCGCCCGCCACCTCCCCCAGGCGCACACCCTGCAGGTCGAACCGGTCCACCAGACCCTGCAAGGCGGCGGTGAGCATCTCCTGATTGGAGGCTCGGGCATAAGCGGTGTTGGAGCGCACGAAGGGGATGCGGTTTCCGCCCACAATGGCAACGCGACGAATGGTGTTCATACAGATAACCTGGCTCGCACATGGTATCGATCGGCGCACGCATCACGCACTTCCCAGCGTAGGCCGGCTGGAGTTTTGTGCTGCCACACGGCCAATTGCGCCGGCAGCAGGACCGGCGACTTGAATTCGGTGTAGAGGGTGGCGCGCTGCACGACACCCGAGGGTAACAAACCCGCCAGGGCCCGTGCTTGCGTCCACAGACCGTGGGCCATGGTGCCGCGAAAGCCCAACAGTCGAGCGCTCAGGCGCGACAGGTGCATGGGGTTGAAATCGCCCGAGACCCAGGCGTAACGCCGCCCGATGTTGGCCGGCGCCTCAAAATCAAAAGCCTTCACCAGTTGATCATCATCCTGGAAGTCACTGACGTGAGGCAACCCAGTGGGTTCGTGCACACCTCGGCGCAGCAGGCTCTGGGTGCCTTGCCACACCACCTCGCCCTCGCGTCGGATGAAGAGGTCGAGGTCAAAGACCTGACCCTTCTCATGCGAACGCAAGGCGCCGGTGACGACCTCCACACTCACCACATCGCCGGCACGCAAGGTGTCATGCTGCTCGATGCGGTTGTACAGATGCACTGTGCCCGCAGCCGGCCAAGGGCACTCGGGCGAGCTCAGATAGGCCATGACCAGCGGGAAGGTCAGCAATTGCGGATAGGTCAGCGGCGCGGTTTGTCCGTCATCAAAGCCGCAGACGGATCGGTAATGTGCGACGTCAGCCGCCTGCACCGTCACTGACGGCATGGACCAGTGAGCCGCCGGCAACGAATCCACACGACCCGGCCGCTTGCTGCGCGTGGCCCAGGCGCGCCACAACAGACTGGGCAGGGCCGGCGGATGCAGCAACACATGCGCACTCATGTCAGGCCCCCAACCAGCTTTGCCCACACACGCGGATCACCTGACCATTCACGCCAGCGGCCGAGCGACTGAGCAGCCACGCGATGGTTTCGGCCACATCCACCGGCCACCCCCCCTGCCCCATCGAATTCATGCGACGGCCGGCTTCGCGGATGGCCAAGGGAATGGCGGCGGTCATCTGGGTTTCAATGAAACCAGGGGCCACTGCATTGATGGCCATGCCTTGCTGAGCCAGCCGAGGGGCCTGGCTGTGCACCAGTCCAATCACACCCGCCTTGGAAAACGCGTAATTGGTTTGACCCACGTTGCCCGCCATCCCCGCAATGGACGACACGCACACCATGCGCGCGCCAGCACGAAGTGCGCTGGCCTCCATCAAGGCTTGCGTGATGGAGGCTTGCGCGCCCAGGTTGACCCGCAACACGGACTGCCACAGATGCTCCGGCATCTTCGCAAGGGTTTTGTCGCGCGTGATTCCGGCGTTGTGCACCACGCCGTCCCATCCCCCATCGGCCAGGGCGGCTTGAACCAGAGCGTTCGGGGCCTGGGGGTCGGTGATGTCCAAAGCCAGCGCTGTCCCGTTCGCTCGGTCGGCCACCGCCTGCAGAGCATCCTGCGCGGCGGGCACATCCAGGCACACGACACGAGCACCATCACGCGCCAGGGTGTCGACGATGGCTGCCCCAATGCCACGCGATGCGCCGGTGACCAGAATGGATTTGCCCTGTAAAGGTTGAGCAGCGTTCCCGTTTGCGCCATCGCTCTGCGTCACCTCGGCGGCGGGGGCGGCTTGCAAACGCACCACCTGTCCCGAGACGTAGGCGCAGCGCGGCGAAAGAAAAAACCTCAGCGCCCCTTCCAAGGTGCCCTTCGCATCGTCGTCCACCTGCAGCAGTTGTACGGCGATGCCACGCTTGACCTCCTTGGCCAGTGAACGCATGAAGCCTTCGAGTGCGCGCTGCACCGTGGACTGGAGTGCGTCAGCACACTGCGCGGGCACGCGGCCCAACAGCACCACGCGACCGCAGGGCAGCACCGATCGCACCGTGTCATGAAAAAATTGATACAGGCTGTCGGCCTCCTCCAGGGTCTGCAGACCGGTGGCGTCAAACACCAAGGCCTTCACGCGCGCACCTGTTTGCCCGTCCACTGACCAACGGCCTGACATCATGCCCACCTGATTGCACAGTGATGTCCAACTGGGCACTCCATGGGCCACGGAGTTGATCTGCAGCGACTTGAACGCCTGCACCAGGCTCGGCAGCCAGTGCGCGCCTGCTGCAGCCCCCACCAGCACATCGCCATCGATAACGGGTTGATGCGCCTGGAATCGCTCGAGCACCACAGGACGGGGCAGCCCCAAAGCGGAGGCAATGCGCGAGCCCATCATCGAGTTGGCAAAATTCAGATAGGTATCCGTCATCACGGGTGCTTTCATGGAAGAAGTGTGACATGAGCCCAGAAAGCTCACACCGAGAATGGCCTTGGCGAAGCCAACTTCAAGGATTCATGTGAAAGCTCGCGGCACGACCCGTGCCGCCGTGGCATCATCGGCAACACCTGCCGCAGGCTCTCCGAGCCATGACCCGGTCGAGCTTACTCGAGCTTGGCACCGGCTTGGTACCAGCGGCCCAACAGCTGACGCTCTTCTTCCGTGATCTGGGTGGCATTGTTCA
>CANFMY010000248.1 GCA_947448375.1 Comamonadaceae bacterium
GTACGTTGAGCATGGCCCCAGCCCCTGTCTGCAGGCCACAGCCCATGGGCCCCAGCATGCGAAACAGGTCGTCGTCGATATCGTCCGGCACATGAACTGCATTGGTGCCGTTCACCAGACAATGGGTTGCAAACGAAGATTGACCGAAAAAATGATGTCGAACAGGATTTCCGTTCTGGGTGAGTGCCGTGCTGCCGTCGGGACGTTGTCCCAAAAAATTACGGCCAAAAAAATAATGACAGTAACTGGGTTTTTGGTTCAAGCAACTGGGACAACGCTGGCAGAAGTTGTAACTCAACACCACCCGGTCTCCGGGCTTGAAGCCTTCAATGGCTGCTCCCACTTCTTCAACTATACCTGCGCCTTCATGGCCCAACACAATGGGCTGGTCGACCGGGAAGGGGCGTTGCAACATGGCGATGTCGGTATGACACAGGCCTGTCGCCACCAGCTTGACGCGCATCTCATCGGGTCGCGGCGATTGCAATTGCAGCGTTTGCAGGTGCATCGGGGCACCGGGTTGGTCTAGCACGATGGCGGTGATGTCCATAAGATCTCCAGTGATGGCGGTCAACCCTTGCGGTCAGGCCGGGGATTGCTCTAGCCGTATGAGTTCTTCAATCATGAATCGAACTCGACCCAATGCCGCATCGTTTCGCACGGGTTGTGGGTGGGTTCCGGGAGGGCAGGTATCCCATGATTTTTGCTGCGCTTCTATGATCGCGTTATCTTCAGCGAAGGCTTTTGCAATTCCCTGGCCTACCGCCTCGATGACGCTGATATCGCCGTGGGGGAATTGGCAGGGCTGGATCCAAAAATAGTGAGTGGATTTTTCCGTCTCAGGGGTCAGCAATGAAAAGTGCCGCAGGTGCAGACCACCGGGGCGCTCATGCGGCGCTCCGTCACCACCGGTTGGCACCGAGCCGGCCCAGTTTTCAAATATTGAGGGAAGCCACCAGGCTTGGCGATTCCAGAAGTCAACTTTGCCTTGAAACCGACCTGCCATGGCGTGCAGCGGCGATGCCTCGCAGTCAAGAATCTCCCGTGTCAGCCGAATACCGCGCTCGAACGAGGTGATGTGCGGGTGGGCGTTGGGGAAAGCGGCGTTTGCCAGTGTTGTTCTGTGAACAAAGGTCAAGTGAGAAAAATCGAGCAAGTTGTCCGCTATTAGTTGGTAGTTGGCCTGGTAGTGGATGTAGCCCCGCGCCGTGGGCCAGTCAGGGTCATCGTTCCAATGCACGTCAACGATAAGCTCCTCATTGGCGTGATGGGTTTCACCCATCCATATCCAGAGTAGGCCGTGGCGCTCAACCAGCGGAAAGGACCGTACACACATCTTCGGGGGGATCGTGTTTTGCCCCGGGATGTCGATACAAGCTCCCCGCGAGTTGAATTTCATGCCATGGTACCGGCAGCGAATACCGTCGGCCTCGACGTCGCCCAGTGAAAGTGGTGCAAATCGATGGCAGCATCTGTCTTGGAGGGCAACACATTGACCTGCCGGAGTTCGAAACAGCACCACCGGTTCATCCAGCAGGGTGCGCGCCATGGGGCGATCAGTGCATTCGTGGCTAAAGGCCGCCACATACCAGGCGTTGCGGACGAACATGGCATACTCCTTAGAAGGATTGCATGATAGAAAAGACTGCGAACCGACGCTAATACATTCCTTGAATTCTGATTCAAAAATTGAATCACTGAACAGTTAACTCAGCAGAACAGCATGGCAGCCGCATGAAAATCCAGACGCTCGCCGCTTTGTTGCGTATTGAGGCCTTGGGCAGCATTCGGGCCGCTGCTGCTGCCACGCATGTATCGCAACCGGCACTGACTCAGGCTATTCAGCAGCTGGAAGAGGAGCTGGGAGCTCAATTGCTGATTCGATCGCCCAGTGGAATCGCATTTACCGAATATGGCAGAGCAGTGTTGCGACATGCACGGCTCATGGTGAGCGAGACTCAGCGAGTGAAAGAGGAAATCTCGCAGATGCGCGGCGATGGGGCGGGTCACATTCGGCTGGCCGCCTCTCCGGCCATTTCTCTTTCACTTTTGCCGCAGGCTTTGCGGCCGTTTACTAAAAAACACCCTCATGTGCGTGTGCACTGCATTGACGGTGTCTCACCGATGGTGCATCCAGCCTTGCGCAGTGGGGCACTGGACTTCGCACTCACCCCCGTGCGCGCCGATGAGTTAGAGACGGGACTGGTGACGGAATGGCTGTGCGAGCGAGAAATCGTGGTGGCGGCGCACCGTGATAACCCCTTGCATCGGGCTCGCTCTCTGGCTGAATTGATTCAGGCAAGATGGGTTCATGCAACCCCAAGCAATGGACCTGGCGCAGCCATTGATGCCTTGTTTATCCAGGAGGGACTCGAGCCACCCACCCCCGTCATGGTGTGCGAGTCGTTGTTGGCACTTCCAGAGATCGTCCGTGATACCGACTTTGTCACCACCTTGCCGGAGGTTCTGTTTCAGCGCGTCAGCCAGTCGCACGGGTTGCGTCAAATTCAGTTGACTGAACCACTTCCCAAGTTGCAAATCGCCATTTTGCGCATGGAGCACTTGCCCCTGACACCTATTGCACACGAACTCCTGGGTTGGGTGAGGCAAGCTGCCCTAGCTTGAGCGGAATATCGCCTAGCCCGTCACCAAGTCCTGCGGGGAGAGTTTCAGTTGCCAAAAATGCGAGTTGAACTTCTGGTTGTGGATACCGAACGCTGCACCGGAAGCGGATGGTGTGTCGCGGCTTGCCCGGACAACTTGCTGGTCTTTCAGGTGCAAGAGGACAATTAGTCAACCTCGCTGATCAATGCAGATCTATGCCCTGGCTGCACGAAGTGCATCCCCGTCTGCAACTTCGGGGCGATCAAGATGGTGAAACTCGAGGTGAGGTGGCTTCACATGAAAAAGTAGAAGTAGATGATCATCTGCATGCGGCGCAGACCATCTGCTCTGCCGATTTGGCGGCCAGAGGCATCGTAAATCCGCTCGCCCTCAATTCTTCCCATCTGGGTGCCAGATGCACTGTAAAGGCGTTCGCCATCGATTCGACCAATCTGCCGACCGGATGAGTCAAAGACGCGATCCCCTTCAATACGCCCCAGCTGCCGACCGGAGCCATCGTATACGTGTGTTCCATCCACTCTGCCAATCTGACGGCCAGTGGCATCGTAATAACGCTCGGCATCTACTCGGCCAATTTGATGGCCAGTGCTGTCGTACATTCGCTGCGCCCAAA
>CANFMY010000249.1 GCA_947448375.1 Comamonadaceae bacterium
ACTGGCGGTCGCTTGCTTGGCTTCCATAACTTCGTCGACAGTTGAAACTCAGTAACGATAACCGATGTAGGCACGCAATTGCTGACGGTCACGCTCGTGCTGCAGAACGAGTGAACCAAACACGGGGCCGGAGGCCACATTCAGGCCCAGTTGCACCTGCCCCACCGTGCTGTACTCCACCGGCGAAGTGCCATCGCCCTTGAGGGTCAGATTGTTATACAACTGATAGTAGGCCACAAAGGGAGAGTACAGCTCTCCAGGCATCATCAACTGCGCCCCCACTCGGGTCTGGCGCAAAAAGGTTTCCGAGTTGCCCGAGGAGGCATACACCGCGTCCTTGGTCAAACTGTAACCGGCCTTGAGCATCAGAAAATACCGGCCCAGGTCATGAATGTCCGTCAGGCCTATGGAGGCCAGACGGCGGTGGTCTACCGGGTTGCTATTGGTGGTACTGACATAGTCCATGCTGGAGCGGCCAGCCCCCCAGCTCAGGTCCAAGGCCCGAGTGGGAGAAAACTGATAAATGGCGTAGGGTGCGAGGGTGAAGCCACTGCCGGTCAGCGACCCCGTGGTCACCGGAGAGGCGGCGGAGTTGCGTGTGCTGGCCGAGAGGTGGTCTATGGACAAACTCACGCCCCCCATCCACGGACCGTCACCACGGTACTCCAGTCCGGCAATACCCAGGGTCACCGCACCACTGGACGTGATGGGCTCGATGTTGTTGCGAAAGGTGCTGCGCACCGGCGTGGCCCACAGGCTCCAGGGACTGTCCTCAGCAGCAGCAGCCTGTCCCTTGAGACCCAGGCCGGTGTCGGACGCATCGCCCAATCGCCAGCGGAACACGCCCATGCCACCCATCATGGAGGACAGGTAGGACGCAGACAGCGCGTTGACGGTGGTGGTGGAGACCACTTGAGACACCGCCGACAAATTCGATTTCTGATTATTGCCCTGGGCCTGCGCCAGCGGCACCTGCAGGGCAACAGCCACCAGGCAGAGTTGTATCAGTTGTTTCATAAGGGACCTTCAATGCTGTATCAATAGAAATCAGGGAGCAAACAAAAACCGCTGGGCGCGTGATATCCCGTCCACGGGAGTGGCTTCCAGCAGCGTGTGCAACGTCAGGAGGTTTTCAGCCTGGCCCACGGCCAGCGAGGCGTACTCACTCTTGACTTGAAAGACGATCTGGATGGCGTTGGCCACATCCACCGAAGCGCGTACACCCCCCTGAAAGCTGCGCGAGTTGGCCTCCACGCTCAGCTGGGCCGCCTCAATGGCTTCTTGTTGCGCCTTGAGCAATTCAAAACCGGAATTCAGTTGTGACCACATGCGTTCGACCTCGACGCGCACCTTCTCTTCAGCCTCTCGTCGGGCTTCCAGCGCCTTTTGATAATTTTCCTGAGCCGTCTGGTAGCCCACCATCGTCGAGGCCTGCAAGGGCATGTTCACCACCAACCCGGTCGACGTGTTGGTGAGGTTGTTCGAGGTGCTGTTGATGTAGGAGGCCGACAAGGTCGGCAACATCGCCCCGCGGGCACGCTCCATGTCCAGTTGGGCGACACGCTCGCTCATGCGGGATGACTTCACGCCGGGGTTGTTCTCGAGCGCACCGTCGATGCACGCTTGCAACGCGGGCACAGAAAAGACCTGCTGTGTCGCAGCCAGTCCGAACGCGCTGGCACTGGGCCGCTCGCCCACAATCGCAACGTACTGACGCAGGGCCGTATCGATCTGTGTGCCCAACAGCAGGTGTTGGGCTTTGGCCTGCGCAATTTTCACTTCCAGATCACGTTGATCCGTCACGGTGCCCTGCCCCAGCGCCACCAAACGGCGCGCCCGATCGGCCTGTTGCGTCAAGGCATCAAGCTTGGACTGGTTGAGGCGCTGATTCTCCTGCGCCAGCACCACGGCCGTGGCCGCCTTGAACAGGCGCGAGGCCAGATCATTTTGCTGCGCCATCAGGTTGGCCTGTGCATAAGCGATACGGGGGTCCTGCATCCGCAGGGACGCCCATTTTTCAGCACTGAGCAAGGGTTGCGTGATCGTCATGGTGCGACGACCAGACACGTCATTTTGTAGTCGCTGCGTGTTGTAGTTGGCTTCCGGATAAAAAGCCACGCGCGATTGTTCCGCCAGGCTCATGCTGACGCCCTTGTCGGCTACCGCGCCGCGGTAGCGAGGATCAAATTGCATGGCTTTTTGAAAATCGGTGACCAGATCAATGGCCCAGGCCGGCGGGGTCAAGAGCATCAACACCCCGACCAACCCGGCGCCCCACAGGCGAACAATAGACAAACTCATGAACCGTCTCAATCTTTGAAAGCTACCGCCATTTTGTCGGTCAGCGGCTTGAGCCAGTAACTCATGAACGACCGCTCCCCCGACTTGACCACCACATCCACCGGCATGCCGGGCTGAATTTTCAAAGAACCCAGCATCTGCAGACCCGCCGGACTCACCTCCACTTGCGACAGGTAATACTCGGGCTCGTTCGGGTTGGTCACAGGCTCTTTGTCAGCCCCTACCACCTTCACAAGACCGGGCACCACCGGCGTCGTGGACTGGTTGAAACTCACGAACCGCAAGTCCGCTGGCATGCCTGGCGTGACTTTGTCGATGATGAGCGCTGGAATTCTGGCCTGGATGATCAAATGCTCCTCTTCGGGCACGATCTCCATCAGCGTCTGACCAGGCGAGATCACCCCGCCCACACTGAACACCTTCAAGCCCACGATGCTGCCCGAGACCATGGCGCGCACCTCGGTCAGCTCTCGGTCAAATTTGGCGGCATCGAGTCGTCCCAGCAAGGCGTCCCGATTTTTTTGGGCTTCCTGCAACTGCTGGTGAACGTCCTTGAGCAAGGCACTGTGCAACTGAGCTTTCTGCAGTTGGGCCCGGGCCAGCTCGGCCTGGGTGCTGGCGATGCTGGAGTCCAGTTCGCTTTTCTGCCGCTCGGCCTGGTTCGCCTGGTTCTGAGGCACGAAACCACCCCGGGCCAGCTCCAGCGTGTTCACCATTTCCTGCTGCAGGCTCTTGAGCTGGATGGCCCGCGACTCCAGCACCCGTCGCAAGCCTCGGATCTGCTCGTCCAGGCCAGCGGTCTGTGCCTCGTATTCCGCGCGGCGAGACTGCAGCAATTTGGTCTGAAGCTGTTTGGCTTCTTTCACCGCCGCCTGGCCCGCCTTGAAACGACGCCCCAGTTCTTCGCTCCACACAATCGGGCCGAACTGGTTC
>CANFMY010000250.1 GCA_947448375.1 Comamonadaceae bacterium
CCCCACTGGAACACAGGTTGATCCTCGCCCCGTGTGGTCATGCGCACAGGCCAACCCACCATCCAGCGAGGAATCACATCAAACACCAGGTTGGTGCCAGCGGGCACGTGCTCTCCCAAGGTGGCCAGCACTTGTCCGACCTGCTCGGGCTGCAAATACAGCAACACGCCTTCAAGCATGACGAAGAGCGGCTCTCGGCGAGATGTGACGCAGGGCGCCACGCACGACCACCAGTGGTCGTCACTCACGTCGAGCGACAGGCCTCGGGTTCGGGATTTGGAGGGCATGCAATGCGCACGCAATTGCATCACCCCCTCCAGGTCCGTGTCCACCCAGTGGTTAACCCCGTTGTCCAGCCATTGAAAATAATCCGACAAACCCGCCCCCAGGTTCAGTCCCCAGGCGCGGGGGTATCGTTCAAAGTGAGCTTGTGCCTGGGTCACCAGCTGACGAGTGCGCCACACGATGCAGCACAGCGTCATCGGGTCGGGCATCCATGACATCACCTCATCGGGCAGTTGAGCCAACACGTGTTCGGCCGATTGATCTGGCTGCCCCATGTCGAGGTGCCAGCGATGTGCCCAGACTCGTGTTAGCAGAGGGATCAGGAGTGTTCTCTCCACGGGTTCCAGCGCTTGCAGCGCCTCGAGTGCGCCCATCCGTGGCGACGAGGAGCCCTCAATTGCCACGACAGGCTCTCCCAGACCTGACCCCGCAACAGGGCTCGCGCTCGTCCCGCCCAGACGAAGACGCACCCGATGGCAAGATCATCAATTGACGCGCCCGCCAGACCATCCACGCGGCCAACGCCGTATAGGCCAGCACCAATCCGCTCAGGGCCTCCAATCGATGGGTGTCCCAATACGCCATCACCACCAGCAGGGCCACCAGCAGCAACACGACCAATCCGCACATGGACGCCAGCAGAGTCAATAACAAGGACTGAAACAGCCACCAGCGCCAACGCGCCAGGTCCTGCTTCAGTTCCTGCACGAACGGTCCCACCGCGACCTGGACGAGTCGCCACAGCAGGTCAATCCACTTCATCGACGACCCAACAACCACCCCAGGGCCACACCCATTCCGATGGCCGCGCCCATCGTGGTCCAAGGGTGTTGGTGCACGTAGTCATCGGACGCATGCTGCCACTGCGACATGCGTTGCCGCGTTTGCGATCCGGACTCCACCCACGATTGGCGGACCTCGCGCATGGCGGTCTCCAGACGTTGACGTGCCTGCGTGGCTTGCGCACCGCAGCTGGACACCCCGCTATCCAGCAATTGTTGGGCATCGCGCACCACCGCGCGTAAATCGTTGACGAGTTGTTCCTGTTGTTCTGACACCGAATTGGACATGTGACGCTCCTAGCTGTAGATGGCCGCATCGTAGGCAGGCCTGCACCGTAACGGCTGTACGCACAACCACATAAACATCCACGCCGTTCTCAGCTGTTCATCGTGGAAGCAGACCGATGTGCTTGCGTTCGCCAGAGCACCTTGGCACGGCGACATTGCCCTCTACGATCACGCTCCCGATTCACTCGTCCCACAACATTCAGGAGACATGTCCCATGCACACATTCCACAAAATTCTGTTGCCTGTGGATGGCAGCACCACGGCCAATCGTGCCTTGGACATGGCCATCCAGCTCGCCAGTGGCGGGGCCGTGCAACTGCGCCTCATGCACGCTGTGGATGAACTGGCCTACATGGCCGGCTACGAATATGCGGCCGATTTGTTTGCCATGGCGCGCGACTATGGGCAGAAAATTCTGGACGAAGCGGCGAAGAAGGCCAAGTCAGCCGGGGTGAATGTGGACATCAAACTCATTGACCTGCCTGCGCAACGGCTCGGCGAGAGCGTGGCCACCGAAGCACGGGAATGGGGAGCCGACCTGATCGTGGTGGGCACCCATGGGCGCAAAGGCATCGGACGCGTGTTTCTGGGCAGCGGGGCCGAACAGATCATCCGGCTTGCACCGGTGCCCACGCTGGTGGTGCGTGGCGAGTGATCGCTCAAGTAGCGCTGAGCAACCACGCAAGCTTGCGTGGTTCGCTGCCCTGCCTCATAACCACCACCACCCACTCAGGCCCACCACCGTCAACGCCAGCAGGGCGAATCCGATCATCTGGGCGTTCAGGCGCACGGGGGATGAATCGCGCCGGTTGAAGGCTTGAATCAGCGCGTCGAGCTCCTCGTCCGTCAGCAAAGGCGTCCTTGGGGACGACACCCAGGGAGATGAAACGTGCGGTGTGGTCTTGTGGGCTGTGGTGGTCATGGCGATCCTCCGGAAAAGACCCCATCATCCTGCCCGCGACCACGCTGGAAGGTTCGCTTGCGCACAAAAGGTGTCAGATCGCGGAAATCACCTTGAGGCCATCACCGTTCGCCGGAAGGCCTGGATCCGGCAGGCCGGTGAGGCATCAGGTGGGCGAGAGAATGTGCAAAGCCCGGGAAGCAATGAAATCCCGGGTCTTGGCCGCATAAGCGGCCATGTGGGGCGCGGCAGCATGCGCCTTCAAGGCTTCCAGGTTGGCCCATTTTTCGATCACCACGAATGTGTCGGGCCCGCAGGGAGTTTGAAATGCAGGCGCAGGCGACGCGTCGACAGCGGCACCGTACTCGATACAGCCGTCTTCGGCCAGCACGGCTGGCACGTTGGCGCGGAAGTGACCCAACACCGTGTCGCGCATGCCGGGTTGGGTGGTGATAATGGCGAGCACATGAATCACGGGCTGTCTCCTCTGGTATTGGTGGGTTCAGTCGCAGGTTCTACCATAGGCTCGTTGCGACCCATTCGCACAGGAGACATCGCCCCGGCCAACGCCGGCCCCTCACCCGCAGCGCATCTTGCGCAACACCCATGAGCACCTCTTCCTCCGCCGACACCATTGCCCACATCGAATCGCTGGACAAGCAACGCACCCAGGCCATCCTCACCCGCAACTTCACAGCGCTCGAAGCGTTGATGGGAGACGACCTGCGTTACATCCACTCCAGCGCCGTGCAGGAAAACAAAACCGAGTACCTGGACAAACTCACCAGTGGCCACTACCTCTACCACGGCCTGGAAGTTCAGCAGCGGGAATTCCGCGTGCTGGGCGATGTGGTGCTGGTCAATGGCGACTTGCGCATCGATGTGGAAGTCAAGAGCACCCGCAAGACGGTGCTCAGCCGCTACCTGCAGGTGTGGGCCCGCCGCCCCAGCGGCTGGCAGATGGTGTCCTGGCA
>CANFMY010000251.1 GCA_947448375.1 Comamonadaceae bacterium
AAAGTGACGGGCTAGGCCGTCGCGTTTCCCACATCGTGTTGCCAGGCATAACGGGCCTCGTTATCATTGCCGTGTTGATCGACTTTCGATGCAAGGACACCCAGGCGTTGTTCGCGGGTAGGCGGGTTGCGCGGTTTGTCCATATCGAGTCGGTGGCCATGCGCAAACTGCAAATGTTGCATGCGGCGCACGATTTGAATTTTCTGCGCGTCCCACCAGGCAATCAACTCGAGGCTCTGAAGGGCGACCGGGACGGACAACACAGTATTCGGATCAACAGCCAATGGCGCCTGTGTTTCGTGTGGACGGGCGCGCACGCCTCACAAGTCGAGATTGTGGACTATCACTGACCGATTCAACAGGAATGACCAACATGCCGCGACAAGTTCCACTCATTCATCCGGGCATCATTCTGCTCAAGGACTGGCTTGAACCCATGCAACTCAGTCAGTACGCGTTGGCCAAAGCCATTGGTGTGCCTCCTCGTCGCATCAACGAGATCGTCAAAGGCCTGCGCGGCATCACGGTCGATACCGCGTTGCGCCTGTCCGCCTACTTCGGCACCGATGTCCAAAGCTGGTTGAATTTGCAAAACCACTACGACACCGAAATGGCTCGCGCCACCATGCTCAGCACACTCAAGCGCATCGAGCAGCAACGACTCGCCGCCTGAGAGCCCCTCACACCCCCAGCATCAGGCGAATGTTCTGCACCGCCGCCCCGCTGGCACCCTTGCCCAGATTGTCCAGGCGCGCGACCAGCAGGGCGTGCCGATGCGTTTCCTGCGGGTACACACGCAACTCCAGGCGGTTGGTGTCGTTCAGGGCCGTGGGTTCGAGTTTGCCGTCTTCGGTCGGCGCCTCCACCGTGACCCAGGCGGATCCCACACGCGCATAGTGCTCGCGCAGCGCCTGCTCCAGATCGGCCGCCCGCACAGGGTGGGGCAAGGCGTCCAGGTGCAGGGGCAGGTTGACCAGCATGCCTTGCCGGAAGTTCCCCACCGACGGCAAAAACAGGGGCCGCGCACGCAACCCTGTGTGCTGCATGATCTCGGGCACATGTTTGTGCTGCAGGCCCAGGGCGTAGGCCTCGAAGGGGGGCGCCTGGCCAGCTTCGTACGCCTCAATCATCGCCCTGCCACCACCGGAGTAACCGCTCACAGCCGGCAAAGTCATCGGGAAATCGGCAGGTATCAGGCCCGCATCCACCAGCGGACGAATGAGGGCAATCGCCCCGGTGGCATAGCAGCCCGGGTTGGACACCCGCGCCGCGTTGGCCACCGCCTGGGCCTGACCCTGCGCCAACTCGGGGAATCCATAGACCCAACCCGGCGCCACGCGGTGGGCCGTTGAAGCGTCCACCACCCGAGGACGGTGCCCCGTCAGGGTGTCGATCATGGCCACCGACTCCCGCGCCGCATCGTCGTGCAGGCACAGCACCACCAGATCGGCCTGCGCCATGATCTCGCGCTTGGCCTCGGGGTCCTTGCGGCGCGCCGGGTCGATGCTGATCATCTCGATCTGCGGCATCGTCGCCAGACGATCTCGAATTTGCAATCCGGTCGTACCGGCCTCGCCGTCGATAAAAACCTTGGCCATGGTCAAAGATGCTGATTGGAAAAATAGGGGCGTCCAAGCCCTGTAAGTGTCAGACAAGGTTGGTGCAACGCAACATGATACATTTCACGGCGGCGAAGTCCAGGGCGGGTACGCCCGTGTGTGCTCGCCCCCATTTCCACCGACGACAAAGAGAACCCTCATGAAGATTCACGAGTACCAAGGCAAGGAGATCTTGCGAAATTTTGGCGTGCCGGTACCCCGCGGTATCCCGGCCTTCACGGTACAAGAAGCGGTGGAAGCCGCCCAAAAGCTCGGCGGCCCGGTGTGGGTGGTCAAGGCACAGATTCACGCCGGTGGTCGCGGCAAGGGTGGTGGCGTGAAAGTGGCCAAATCGATTGACGACGTCAAGCGCCTGGCCGGCGAGATCCTGGGCATGCAGCTCAAGACCCACCAGACCGGCCCCGAAGGCCAAAAGGTCCGCCGCCTCTACATCGAAGACGGCGCCGACATTCAAAAAGAATATTACGTCTCGGTTGTGACCGACCGCGCCAGCCAGAAGGTCGCCATCATGGCCTCCTCCGAAGGCGGCATGGACATCGAGGAAGTGGCGCACAACACCCCCGAGAAAATCATCAAGGTGTTCGTGGATCCGCAAGTGGGCCTGACCGACGCGCAAGCCAAGGAAGTGACCGATGGCATCGGCCTGCCCGCCAACTCCACCGCCCAGGGCGTGGACGTGCTGCAAAAGCTGTACAAGTGCTACATGGAAACGGATGCGTCGCTGGTGGAAATCAACCCCCTGAACCGCGACAGCCAGGGCAACATCATGGCCCTGGACGCCAAGTTCAACTTCGACAGCAACGCGCTGTTCCGTCACCCCGAGATCGTGGCCTACCGCGACCTGGATGAGGAAGACGCGGCTGAAATCGAAGCCTCCAAATTCGACCTGGCCTACATCAGCCTGGACGGCAACATCGGCTGTCTGGTCAATGGTGCCGGCCTGGCCATGGCCACCATGGACACCATCAAGCTGTTTGGCGCCGAGCCGGCCAACTTCCTCGACGTGGGCGGCGGCGCCACCCCCGAGAAAGTGACCGAAGCGTTCAAGATCATGCTCAAGAACCCCAAGGTCAAGGCCATTCTGGTCAACATCTTCGGCGGCATCATGCGCTGCGACACCATCGCCACCGGCGTGATCACCGCATGCAAGGCCGTCAACCTCAGCGTGCCGCTGGTGGTGCGCATGAAGGGCACCAACGAAGAGCTGGGCAAGAAGCTGCTGGCCGAATCGGGCCTGCCCATCATCAGTGCCGACACCATGGCAGAAGCGGCCCAGAAGGTCGTGGCCGCTGTCCAATAAGCCGGGGAAACCACATGTCGATTTTTATCAACAAAAACACCAAGGTCATCACCCAGGGCATCACCGGCAAGACCGGTCAGTTCCACACGGAAAAATGCCAGGAGTACGCC
>CANFMY010000252.1 GCA_947448375.1 Comamonadaceae bacterium
GCGCAAGTGATCCACTACGTGCCTACCAAGCCTGACAGTATTCCGGAGCAGATGAGCCAGGTGGAAGACGTCATTGTCAAAAAACCCAATGCCATTGTGTTCACGCCGGTGGACTACAAGGCCCTCGTTCCGGCCGTATCCAAAATGAACGCGGCCAAAATTCCTGTGGTCAATGCCACCGACCGCAGTGAAAGTGGCGCCTTCGTCGCCTTTGTTGGCGCCAGTGATTACAAGTTGGGACTGGAGACCGGCAACAGCATGGTCCGCGCGCTCAATGGAAAAGGGAATCTGGTGATCATTGAAGGCGTCAAGGGCACGCTGACCAACAGCGATCGGATTCGTGGATTCAACGATGCGGTGAAACAAGCGCCTGGCATCAAGGTGTTGGCTTCCCAACCCGGTAACTACCAGCGCTTGCAGGCGTTACAGGTGATGGAGAATTTGTTGCAATCTCACCCTCAAGTGGATGGTGTGCTGGCTGCCAACGACGCCATGGCATCCGGTGCTATTGAAGCGCTGGAAGGGGCTAACCGAAAAGCGCTTGTCGTGGGTATCAATGGCACCAAAGAGGCGATTGATGCCATCAAGGCCGGAAAGTTGCTGGCCACGGGTGACTACAACGGCTTTTTGCAAGGTTGTATCGCCACCATGACGGCGATTCGTGAGTTGCGCAAGTTGCCGGTTCAGAAGGAGGTCATCTTCCCTGCCATGGTGATTGACAAGAGCAACTACCAGGCTTTTGACAACCCGGTTGAATCGCGCACTTGTCCCAAATGGGAAGATGCCATCAAATCCTGACAGGGTGGGGCAGGGGGCACTTGAGTGCTCCTTGGCCCGTCTCTAGACGGGACCCGATGTGCAGATGGGGACAGCATCGAGGGTATCAGGGGTGAGAATCAAGGTGACATGGAATACGACTATTTAGTGGTGGGCGGCGGAACGGCAGGCGCGGTCATGGCCTCCAGGCTTTCAGAGAACCCCCATCACAACGTTCTGTTGGTGGAGGCTGGGGATGACGTCAGACCCGGCGCGGAACCGTCCGACATTCAAGACCCCTTTCCCGCTTCAACACTCAACCCCCAATATTTCTGGAGTGGTCTAACGGCTTCGGCGTCTGACGGCGCCGTGCCGACCCCGTATCCTCAGGCGCGGATATTGGGGGGCGGGTCCAGTATCAACGGACTGTTTGCTTTGCGTGGTGTGCCTGCTGACTATGCGCGCTGGCATGCAGCGGGAGCCGGTGATTTTTCATGGGACGCGGTGCTGCCCTATTTCAGAAAAATTGAGAACGACCGTGATCGCCAGGATGGCCCATCTCATCCGCATGCCATCGAGCGGACGCAACGGACCACCTGGCCTCCCTTTGTGAATGCGATGGCACAAGCGGCACAAGAGGCGGGATTGCCTTTTGTCGCCGATATCAACGAGCAGCCTCAGGATGGTTTTTTCTCCATGCCCAATGCGCTCGATGGCGAGTCCCGCGTCTCCACAGCAGCGTGCTATCTGTCCAGCGCCGTGAGGTCGAGAACGAATCTCTCGATCATGCCCAACACGCAGGTCACCCGGCTCAGATGTCACCAGGGAACCATCACGGCGGTGGAGGCTATTCGCGATGGTGCAGCCACTGAATTACGGGCGCGGAAGGTGGTCGTGTGCGCGGGTGGAATTTACTCACCCACGCTGTTGTTGAGATCGGGCATCGGTCCAGCCGATGAGCTTTCTGCATTGGGCATTCCGGTGGTGTTGAACAAACCGGGCGTGGGACGCAATCTCCAAAACCATCCGTACATGTTCTTTGCCCTGACATTGCCCCCAGGCAAACGGATGGACAATCACTTGCGACGCTTCGCCCTGGCAGGCATTCGGTCTTCATCCGGTGATCCCGGCGCGCCTCCTGGCGACCTGTTTGGTTTTGTGGTGGGTCGGGTGAGTGGCCAGCCCTTTGGCACCGACTTTGCCCTGGTGGCCAGTTCGTTGTATGCCCCGGCCTCTCGTGGATCTGTTCGCCTCAAGAGCGCGGATCCTCAAGTCAACCCGGCGGTGGCATTTCGCTTCATGTCGGATCCGTCCGATCCGCCCCGAATGGTGAAGTCGGCGCGTTTGACCGAGCGACTGCTGAGTCACCCCAGCGTTTCGGCACATTACAACGAAGCGTTTCTCCTGCCCGGCGCCTTGGCGATGAAACAGTTCAATCGCCCTGGGTGGTTGGGCCAGGTGTTTTCAATGGCGGCCGAGCTAGCGGCGAATGCACCGGGACCTCTGCGGCGGTCTATCTTCCGTCAGGCCTTTGGCAGTGGGGAGCCTGTGGTGAGCGCTGGCCAGCGGGGCAGGGAGATCACCGACGAAGATCTGCTGTCCTGCATCTCTCCCATGGGGCATCCGGTGGGGTCCTGCGCGATGGGGCTCGAGAGCAATGCCTTAGCCGTTGTCGATGAAAATTTTCAGGTCCATGGCACCCGCAATTTGTTCGTCGTTGATGCGTCGGTGATGCCCTCGATTACCAGTGCGAACACCAATCTGCCCACGTTGATGCTCGCAGAAATGGCCGCCGAACGGGTTTGAAAAACTTCAGACTTGAGACGAGAGGCGGGACTACTGATGGGCGCGTGAACCTGTCACCCCACGGTTCCCCCATCTGCCATCAGGCAGCTGCCTGTCACAAATGACGCCTCAGGCGAGGCCAGCCACAGGATGGGGTACGCAATCTCTCGAGGATCGGCCCAGCGCTTTTGCAGGTTCTGCTCGTACCGAGAACTTTGTAAATCCAGGCCTGGCTGATGGGCTGCGATGGCCCGTTTGATATGAAAGGGGGTGAGGGTTGCCCCGGGGCACACAGCATTCACACGGACTTGATGTGCTGCCTCTTCATAAGCCAGCGTGCGAGTCATCGAGACGATACCCGCTTTGGTCACATCGTATTGCCCCATGCCGGCGCGAGCGTGCACGGCGTGAGTAGAGGCGATGTTGATGATGTTGCCATGCTGACTTTGGCGCAAACTTGGCAAGGCC